>NZ_JBMFQT010000001.1:0-7629 GCF_049968455.1 Hydrotalea sp.
CTATAAGTAATTACGGCGTAGGCACAGCCTTACGCCGAAAGCACATAAACATAACTTATTCAGACTATATTTTTTGAAATTATTCAACTGCTTTAACCTCCTATCCGACTTTGATTCCTTTTGGCTGATTTTAATTGCTTGTTAGATAGTTATTTTAAAATTCTTCGCAATAAAAAACATGGTTAATGGTAAAGTATATTCAATACCTTATGGCTTCTATTCATGTTCGAGACTGGTTCGGGTCAACAGCGTTGCGCAACGCTGTTGAGTGGGAAGAATATCGAACTTGTCTGCCTTCCATCTGAACTATAATTAAAATTGCTTCCTTGAAAACAAATGAGGAATGAGTAAATTCATGAAGATTTTGGCATTATTCTTTTTTATTGCCGGCATAGTAAAAGGGAAAGGAGGCTTAATCAACATCAAAAATGAGTGCTATCGTTTTACGAGCATCTTAAAGTAGTTTCCATAAAAATGGCCTATTTTAAAAAAAGCAACCCTTTTCAAGATTGCTTTTTGAGTAATAATGTCGGGATGACTGGATTCGAACCAGCGGCCTCTTCGTCCCGAACGAAGCGCGCTACCGGGCTGCGCTACATCCCGCCCCATTTTAAATTGGCACAAAAATACAAATAAACCATTTTCATTTAAACCTAAATCCGGTTGATTGTTGTTAAACTACATTAATTTCTATTGTCGAAATTTCTTACTCATCTTGCAACCTGCTTATCTTTACCTTACCATGAAATACTATATTATAGCCGGTGAAGCCAGTGGCGATTTGCATGGCAGTAACTTAATAAAAGCCTTAAAACAAAAAGATGATGCTGCCCATATTCGATGTTGGGGTGGCCATTTAATGGAACAAGCAGGTGCCCAACTGGTTAAACATTATCGCAATTTGGCTTTTATGGGTTTTGCTGAAGTAATTAAAAACTTACCAACCATTTTAAAAAACATTGCTTTTTGTAAACAAGATATTATTCAATTTGCACCTGATGTTTTAGTGCTGATTGATTACCCGGGCTTTAATTTGCGCATTGCTAAATGGGCAAAAAAACAAAACATAAAAGTTGTTTATTATATTTCGCCACAGGTTTGGGCTTGGAAAGAAAATAGGGTTAAAGCAATGAAACAATGCATTGATAAAATGCTGGTAATACTGCCTTTTGAAAAAGAATACTATCATGAAAAATGGAATTGGGAAGTAACCTATGTTGGGCATCCGTTGGTTGAAGTGGTTGAACAATTTCAATTAACACATTCCGAAAAATTGGCTGCTTCAAAACCTATTGTTGCCATACTGCCGGGTAGCCGTAAACAAGAAATTGAAAAAAAATTACCGGTTATGTTGCAGGTTGCACAACATTTTCCTGAATACAGCTTTGCAGTTGCACAGGCACCCGGACAAGAAGAGGCATTTTATACCGAATTTTTAGCTCCTTACAAAAATGTGTTATTGGTTAAAAACAATACATACGGGCTGTTAAACAGTAGTGTTGCCGCCATGGTGACCAGTGGCACGGCTACCCTTGAGACGGCTTTGTTTGGTGTTCCGGAAGTGGTTTGCTATAAAGGCAGTACCGTTAGTTATGCCATTGCCAAAAGGCTGGTTAAAATTAAATACATATCATTGGTGAATTTAATTATGGATAAGCTTGTTGTTAAAGAACTAATTCAACATGAAATGAATGTGGAAAATATTGTAACCGAATTGAATGAATTACTAAATAACGCAGCTAAGACCCACGCAATGAAGCAGGATTTTTTGCAGTTGAAATTATTATTAAAAGCCGGTGGCAATGCATCAGAAAAAGCTGCACAATGGGTTTATCGTATGGCTAAGCATGCCGAATAAACTTATTGCCGTACAAGTGTGCGACGCAACGAAAGTTGAATAGTAGCATAGCTGCTGACTACATAATTACCCATTACCCTTTGCGTAATAAAGGAAGGATAACCAGTTTAATGAGCATTATAATTACCGCTACAATAAACATGAGTAATGAAATACGGTTCATGCCATGCATAAACTTTATATAGGTATTGCGAGGTTGGTTAGGATCGCGCTTTTTGATATATAGGTACTGTAATATTTGATTCCAAATGCCCATAATGATGTTTTGTATTGAAACAACCAATGTTGTTTTTTGTTGACTTATTGTTTTAAAATGGGTGCTAAAACTTTTAATTGCCCATCAATAGCATCGGCCTGATATTGTAAACCCAATATTTTAGCAATTAAGGGAAACACATGCACATTTTCAAATCCACGAATTTTGAATTGTTGCTTAAATGCGGGTCCCCAGGCATAAAAGGTAGCCCGCATTTCGGACATGTTATTATCATATCCGTGCTTGCCCGGTGTAATTTTACGGCTGCTTAAATTAAATACTTTAGGGTATTGCGGCACTAGTAAAATATCACCTACACGATTAAAATAATCGTTGGCGGCATTGTAATGCCAGTTTTCGGGAATTTCGTTGGCTAAGTAAACATTATACCCTGTGGCATTATTTTTTAAAGCTTTGTAAGTGGGCATAATAGCGTTTTTGTTTTTGGCATATAAATGCAATAACATATTGCTACGGGGAACAATGAAATTAGTGGTATCAACCTCAGCCGGCAAAGGAAGGGTATGGTTTACATCAACATCAACCATTCCATGGTCGGATAAAAATATATAATTAATGGGCAGGTTTAAAGGGGCTAGCGCCTCGTTTAATTTAGCAATGGCTTCATCTACAAACTGCACGGCATGGGCTGTTTCAGAGCTAAATACTCCATGCATGTGTTCCTCATGATCTACTTCGGGCAAATAAAAAGTAATGAAATGCGGTCTTTTTTCGGGGGGTAATTGCAACCAATTTTTTACGGCAGCTATACGCTGATCAATGCCAATTTTTTCATTATAAATGTAGTAATAGGTGGGTCTAACACCCTGAATGGCTGCCTCTGATGCCACCCAATAAAAACTGGCCGATAACATTTGTTGTTTTTCGGCTAATACCCACAAAGGTGTGCCACCATACCATGAGCTATCGGACACCTCATTTTTATTATCCATTGTGTATATTTTGTTTTTATTGGCATCGTAAAACGAATTATCCACCAACCCATTGTGCGCAGGATACATGCCGGTAATAATGGCATAATGGTTTGGAAAGGTTAGCGATGGATAACTGGGTTTCATGTACTCGGCTTGAACGCCTTGAGAACGAAAACGAATTAAATTATTTGCATGAAAACTATCGGCCAGGTCGTAACGAAATCCATCAGCTGAAATTAATATTACATAAGGTTTTTGTTGTTGTGTTATACTATTTTGGCGGCCGGGAACAATGTGTTGGGTAGTGTCTTGTGCAAATACCCACAAGCCTATCACTTGGGCAAATACAAATAGTAAGAACACTTTAGCACTTAATTTCATAATATATAATTTAACTGAATAGTTGGGAATTATTAAGGTAACCAATGCTGCAAAGAACGGGTAATTTGTTCAGTTTCTATAATAAACCCGTCGTGTCCATAGGTTGAATCAATTTGAATTAATGTGGCATTGGGCATGTGTTGTACCATGAATTGTTGTTCGGCTATGGGGCATAAAATATCGCTGGTAATACCAATAATTAAAGTGGGTATTTGTATTTGCTGCAACACCTGTATTAAATCGCCGCCACGCCCACGGGCCAAATGGTGGCTATCCATTGCTTTGGTTAATAACCAATAACTATAGGCATTGAAGCGATTCACTAATTTGTCGCCTTGATAGTTGATGTATGAAGAAGCTTTAAAGCCATCAATTTTTTCGGGATCGGGATCCGTTTGTTTTTGTTGAAAAGTTTCATAATTCCGATAGGTAAGCATACCAATTGCCCTTGCAGCTTTAAGTCCTTTTGCGCCGGCTTTTGCATGGGGTTGTTGCCAGGTGCAATCGGCTTCAATAGCTAAGCGTTGTGCGGTATGTACGGCCACTCCCCAAGCACTTTCAGAAGGGGATGTGGCAATTAAAAACAATTGTTGCACCACTTGTGGCTCCATTACTGCCCACTCTAATGCTTGATAACCGCCCATACTACCGCCCATTAGTAAATGAATACTTTCAATACCTAAATGTTTCCGCAATAGTATATGCGCCTGCACCATGTCGCGAATGGTTATGGAAGGAAAAGAAGCATAGTAAGGTCGTTGTGTTTGCGGATTGATGCTTAAAGGACCGGTGGTGCCATAACAGGAACCCAAAATATTGGCCCCTACAATAAAATGTTCATCGGGATTAATATAACACCCCTTGCCTACCAAACCTTTCCACCATTCTGCTGCGTCGGCATTGGCAGTAAGCGCATGGCATATCCATACTACATTGTTTTTTTGTGCATTCAAAGTTCCGTAAGTAGTGTAAGCTATTCTAATTCCGGGCAATATTGCTCCATTCTCTAAAACAAAATGATGCGGATACTCAAAAATATGCGTCATATTAATTCCGTATTTCAACAGCAAAATAAGTACATGATTAAATTACATTTGCATAAATCTTTTGAAGATGACAACAATTGCAATAAAAAGAGTGGATGATGCCTATGCATTTGAAGGAACGGATGCCAACGGACACACCATTCGAACCGATGGCGCCGTTGAAATTGGCGGACACAATAGTGGATTTAGGCCTATGCAAACTTTATTAATGGGTTTGGGTGGTTGTAGTGGGGTAGATATTGTTTCTATTTTAAAAAAACAGCGCCAGGAAATTGAAGATTTTTCCATGAAAATTGATGCAGAACGTGAACATGGTAAAGAACCTGCTTTGTGGAAGCACATACATATTCAATTTATTTTTAAAGGAAATATTGAAGTTGAAAAAGCTAAAAAAGCCTGCGCACTATCAATTGATAAATATTGTTCGGTAGCAGCTACCTTAAGAGCTGCGGGTTGCACCATTGAATGGGATGTAACGGTACAATAATCATAAACAAATAACAAAAGCGGTATGCAACAAAATAAAATTACACAAGCCATTCGCATTCAAACCGAACGTACTCCGGAAATGGAACATAGTACCCCTATGTTTTTAACCAGCAGTTTTTGCTTTAACGATGCAGAAAATATGCGGGCAGCATTTGCCGATGAAACGGACGATAACATATACAGCCGCTTTAGCAATCCAAATGTGCAGGAGTTGATTGATAAAGTGTGTGCATTAGAAGGTGCAGAAACCGGATATGCTACGGCTTCGGGCATGAGTGCTGTATTTGGTTCATTTATGGCGCTGTTAAAACAAGGCGACCATTTGTTGGCTTGCAACAGTATTTTTGGAAGTACACATACCGTAATTACCAAGTATTTAAATCGCTATGGCATTGCTTATAGTTACATCAATGCTACTGCCACTGAACAAGAATGGGCTGCCGCCATTCAACCCAACACAAAAATGATTTACGTTGAAACGCCCACCAATCCGGGGTTAGACATATTAGATTTGAAAATGTTGGGTAAACTGGCTAAGCAAAATGGCATTATTTTAAATGTTGATAATTGTTTTGCTACTCCATTAGTGCAACAGCCTATTTCTTTCGGAGCAGATTTAGTGATACATTCTGCTACCAAATGGATGGATGGACAAGGCCGTGTGTTGGGCGGAGTAATTGTAGGCAGAAAAGATTTGATAAAAGAAATTTATGCTTTTTGCAGAAGTACGGGACCTGCTTTATCACCATTTAATGCGTGGGTACTAAGTAAAAGTTTAGAAACGTTGGATGTACGTATGGAACGCCATTGCAACAATGCTCTTTACCTTGCCAGTGCATTACAACACAACAGTAAAATTGCTTTTCTAAAATATCCATTCTTACCCACTCATCCACAATATGCCATTGCTCAACAACAAATGCAAAATGGAGGTGGCATTATTTGTTTTGAACTGAAAGATGGTTTAGAAAGTGGAAGAAAATTTTTAAATGCATTGCAAATGCTATCATTAACCGCCAATTTGGGCGATAGCCGCAGCATTGCATCGCACCCGGCCAGCACTACACATGCTAAGCTTACAGAAGCTGAACGCCTGGCAGTGGGTATAACCCCGGGACTTATTCGCATAAGTGCAGGCTTAGAACATAAAGAGGATATTTTGAACGATATTGAACAAGCCTTACAGCAATGCTAATCCGTTACAATGGTTTATTACAAGTGGCCACTGCAATATTAGAATCGGCAGTGCCATAATATAACCACCATTTTTGTTGAAAATAAACCAGCCCTTCTATAAAACAAACATTATTTACTTGCCCGGTAATTTCGTAAGGCTCCGTAGGCTTCATAAAATAATGATTGAGCCTGTGTATTAATTGTACCGGATTGTTTGCATTGAATAAAGCCTGCCCGGAAGCATAGGTACCCTCGGGTAAATTTTTATCGCCAATGGCTGGAATATTTCTGCCATTGTACAGCAAGCGAATACCGTTAGGTGAATACATAGCAGCAGGCCCGGATTCTACCAAATCACTATCAAATTTTCCTTTTCGGGTGGGTAATACAATTTGCAGTTGTGGCATGTTGAATGCCTGACCTCTTAAAGCTACAGGCGGTTTCATACCTTTTGGCATTTCAATAGGTTGCCAGTTAATAAGGTCGGTTGAAGTAGCAGCCCAAATAAATTGGTCGCCCCAATACATCCAATATTTTCCGTTTACCTTGGTTGCAACAATGTTATTGGGTGAATAAGTTGCCACAATAGCGCCGGATTTAGACCATACATTTAAGTATTTACCGCTGTAAGCTTTTGCAAAGGCAGGGCCCTGTTTTTGCCAATGAATTAAATCGGTTGAGGTAGCCACCATTAAGCGTGCCAATTGCCCATCGAAAGCGGTGTAGGTTAAATAGTACGTACCATTGGCATCAGCAACAATGCGGGGATCTTCACAACCGCCTGGCCACTCATATGCCTTACAACCATCATTATCGGGAAACAATACCGGCTGTTGGCTGCGAGAAAAATGATGCCCATCGGTACTAACAGAAAGGCCTATACGTGATGTACCGGCACTATCCTGGGCTCGATATAACATATAAACAGTATCATTACGTATTATGATGGCAGGATTAAAAACATGCGCTGCTTCCCATTTAACGGATTGTTTGGTGATCGGGTCAATAAAATTGCTGTTACCGGGCGTAAGAATGGGATTGTATTGGTTTTCTTTTACAAAAGGCAAAAGCGCCCAATTATTTTGGGTTTGAAGGTTTTGTGCAAGTAGGTTTTGAGAAATGAATGGTAACAATAGAATTAATACACTGATATTGCCGAAAAAAAAATATTTATAGTGTTTCATTCCCCAAACTTACCAGTTTATTTTTGATTGCAAACAGTGCTAACCCTACCCTATTTTTAATTCCTAATTTTTCGGAAAGTGATTGCCGATAGTTTTCAACTGTACGTTCGGCAACACCCATTGTTTCAGCAATTTGCCGATAGGTTAATTCGGTTGCGCACAATCGTAAAAATTCCAACTCTTTTTGATTGAGGCCATATTGCTCATACCAATCTTCAATATGCCGACCGGATTTTAATGATTTAATAAGTTGATCGGAAACCAATTCATTACTGTAGAATCCATTTTGATGAATAGCAGTAAT
>NZ_JBMFQT010000001.1:7728-88467 GCF_049968455.1 Hydrotalea sp.
TGCTTCAAAAACAATCATTAAATCATCAAATTCTTTCAATAAAGCAGCAATACCACTTCTAAATAAAGCGTGGTCATCAACTAAAGCAATTCTAATAATTTCGCTTTCCATCAGTTACAAGGTATATTAAACAAAATTCGGGTTCCTTTTTTTTCGGCAGTAACAATACGCATGGTACCACTCAATAATTGAATACGTTTTTGCATATTATTAATTCCCATTCCATTCGATTGAAAATTGGATTCATTATACCGAAAGCCCTTACCGTTATCACTAATTTCCATTGTAAAGTAATCGTCTTTTACTCCTAAAAATATAAAAATTTCGGTTGCGTCGGCATGCCTAACAATGTTACTTAAACACTCTTGTAATAAACGGTAAACAAATAAGTTGGCATAAGGATGGGAAAGCGTAAAGTTATCGGGCAAATTATTTTTAAATTCAACCTTAAAATAAGCATTGCGCTGAAACCATTGTACTTCCTGCGAAATGGCATCCGATAAACCATTTTCCATTAAACTTTCTCCTTGGTGCAACTTGGCCAAGATTCGAATTTCTTTAATGGCTCGTTTAATTAATTCTTGTGCAGATGAAATTTTTGAAGCAGTTTTAGCAGCATCATTTACATTTACGGAAGCAAGGGTTACATTGGTTAAGCTTAACAATTGTCCGATATTATCATGTAAATCCGCAGCAAAATTTTGCAAGGTTTGTTCCTGCACTTCTAACTTGGTTTGAACGAGTTGTTCTTCAAACAATTGGTTCATTTCTTTTTTCTCTTCTTCATATTTTTTCTTTTTACGGGCATAATTAATAACCTGAACTACAATGTAAAAAGCCACCAATAAAAAAACGGCCGTTAAACATAAAATGATGAAGATGATATAGTTTCCCGATACTTGCATATAAAAGCATAAAGCCAGGCGCTATAAAAAAACACATTGAATAACACCCTTAATATGGTAATAACCGATATGCCCCAATTGGCATGGTCAGATAAATATAATTGAACAATATAGGAAAAAAATAAATTAATGAAAAAACTGGCAAACTGATACAGAAATATACCGGTTACCAGCCAAAACACGTAATCGTTTTTGGACTGTACAGCAATTTCAAAATGAATAAGGCGATAATAGTACACAAATCCTATTACTATAAAATAGAATGAAATAAATGTATGGCTAAAAAACACAAATGAATCCATAATACCCTTATGGTATAAAATTTCAGCTAAGTACAATGCAAAAAAAATGAAAATGCCAATTTTAGACCATTTATGCCATTGTAACTTTGCCGGAATGTTTTTTTCCATAATAATAACCAGTAAAACAAACTCAATAGCGACAAATACATTATAAATATACTCATTATGAATATGATGTTGGGCAGTTATTTTACCTAAAATTTCGGTAAAAAATGTTAAAACATACAGTATTTTAAAGAAAATTAGACCGGGAAGGTTAAAATGTTTGAATTTCAGAAACAAATAATAAATCCCTGCCAGTAACAGTAAAAGCTCGATATAGACTAAAGTTCCGACCATTTATAGAATGATATATGTAAAAATAAGTGATTTCACTACGTAGAAATACGTTTTTTTGAATGCATGCTTTAAATTATGTTCGCACTATAATTCTAAACCAACCACAGCTTTATATTTTTTTGGTTTTTGATTGGGGATAAGAGAGGGAAGGATTGTGGCCTCCCTCTTTTTTTATTCATCGATTTTGCTGTTAAATATTTCCCCCTTCAGTTGTGCCCTTTCAAAGATAAGTTGAGCAATGAGACTCGTCCATCCCGTTTGATGGCTTGCACCTAACCCATGGCCGGTATCACCATGAAAATACTCATAAAACTGAAGTAAATGTCTATTTTCAGGCTGCTGATAAAACCAATTATACTTACCATATAATTTAATTTCGTTTTTTTCATTTAAAGTAAATAGGCGAATTACTCTTTTTTCCAACTCATCAGCCACTTCGGTTAATTCAATAAACTTACCGGATCCAGTGGGGTATTCAACTTTTAAAGAACCGTCGTAAAATTCACCAAATTTTTGAATGCTTTTAATAATTAAATAATTAATAGGCATCCAAACCGGGCCTCTCCAATTACTATTGCCTCCAAAAAAATCGGAAGTAGAGTCGCCCGGATCATATTGTATAGAATATAGTACACCATCAATAGTAACAGAATAGGGATTTTTTTCGTGATACTTAGATAAAGCACGAATACCTCCATCCGATAAAAATTCAGTTTCACTAAGCAGGTGTTTTAATAACCCAACCAATCTATCCTTGGGCAATAAGGATATTAAAATTTTATCTTGGTCTGTTTTTTCTTCATTAGGCCAAAATTTGTTGTTTTTTAATCGATATTGTTTATACCAACTAATTCGTTTATCAAAATCTTGTAATTTTTTCAAAACTTTTTTATCAATTACAGAAACGGCAAATAAAGAGGTAAGGCCAACAATAGATTGTATGCGTAATTGAATGGTTTCTCCTCCGGCCAACCCCAATTTATCGTAATAAAATTCATCTTCTTCATTCCACATGCCTAACTGGTTCAATGCTTCCGCAATTAAAATAAAGTGCTCAAAAAATTTAGTAGCACTATCTTCAAAAGCGTCGTCCTGCATGGCAATTTCAATGGCAATATCCATTAAATTTAAAGCATACATACCCATCCAACTAGTGCCATCTGCTTGCTCTAACTGAGCCTGATTATTAATTTGAATACTCCTATTGAATACTCCAATGTTATCTAAGCCCAAGAAACCTCCTTCAAACATGTTATTCCCTTGAGGGTCTTTTCGATTAATCCACCAAGTAAAATTGATAATAAGTTTGTTGAACACTTTTTTCAAAAAACGGATATCACCCTTTCCGTTTTTTTCTTTTTCAATATTATAAATTTGTAATGCACTCCAAGCTTGTACCGGTGGGTTTACATCACTAAAATGCCATTCATATGCCGGTAGTTGACCATCGGGTTTCATGTACCATTCGCGCATTATTAAAGTGAGTTGGTGCTTAGCAAAATTGATATCTACCAAAGCCATTGAAACACAATGGAAAGCCAAATCCCAAGCAGCATACCATGGGTATTCCCACTTATCAGGCATTAAAATAATATCTTGATTTTTTAAATGCTGCCATTCACTATTTCGCCCATGAGTGCGTTGCCACGAGAGTGCTGTAATTCCATCACTTTCCTGCAACCAGCGTTCAACATCATAATAATAAAATTGTTTACTCCACAAAAGTCCGGCTAATGCCTGACGCTGAATATTTTTTAATTCTGTAGATATATTTTTGGGCAAAATATTATTGTAAAATTCATCAGCTTCCTCTTTTCTATTAATAAAAAGTTCTTCGAAATTATATCCGAAAGGATTGTGTTGAAGCAATGTAGATGAGATACGTAAATATAATACTTTGGTCTCGCCCGGTTGAATCATGTACTCATAAACCGGCGCAAATTTGGTACCTGATTTTTGTCCGGAAAATAAAACTTTATTTTTATTATGAATGATAGCATCATGAAAAGCATCTTTCACAAATGGGGTAGCGTTAGGAATACCGAATAATTTTTCAGTATTGGTTTCATTTTCTGTAAAAAGCTGCAAATTGGTTTCAGGATAATAGAAATAATAGTTGCCTAATCTTTCATGCATTGCTTTAACAACACCCGGCCGATTTATTGTTTTTATTACCGGTTTTTCATCGGTAATTTTTGATTGCCATCGATTAAAAAACCAAATGGTTGGCAATACTGTTATGGGTGCCGCTTTTGAAAAGCGATTGGTAATTTCAATTTTAATGCCTATATCTTTTTTATTTAATTTGGCATATGTAACTAATACATCAAAATATTCATTGTTGTCGAAAATACCGGTATCTAATATTTCGTATTCGGGTTCAAATTTGCTTCGTTTTTTATTTTCAGCAATAATTTGTTCATAGGGAAATGCTTGTTGCGGATATTTGTACAACATTTGCATATAAAAATGAGTAGGCAAATTATCTAAATAATAATAAAGCTCTTTTACATCTTCACCATGATTGCCATCGGAATTGCCTACACCAAATAATCTTTCTTTTAAAATGGTATCCTTCCCATTCCATAAAGTAACACTAAAGCAGAGATTACCGAAAAAATCAGATATACCACACAAACCATCTTCACCCCAACGATATGCCCGTGATGATGCGTGATGAAAAGGGAAATAATTCCATGCATCGCCATTGGCACTATAATCTTCCCTAACAGTACCCCATTGCCGTTCTGATAAATAAGGCCCCCATTGTTCTAATGGAACTTTTTTTGTACTATTTTCTTTTAATCTTTTTTCTTCTGCGGTCATAACATCAGCAAATTAATACTGCAATGTATAGAATAACAGATTAATTAAAGATTTGTGTAAAAAATGTTGGCATATTTTACATTTTAACAAAAAATAACACATAGAAAACTACTATTTATTTACCCAACCATTCTTTAAACTCTGTTACCCTATCAAGACTTACAAATAATTCGTCTTTAAATGCAGGCTGTATATCCACTTTTAATTTTCCCTTGGGGAAAACATGTATTGCCGATATAGCATTTAATTTAACAATGGTTTGCCGATTGATTCTAAAAAACTCAGCAGGGTTTAATAATGCACATAGTTTATCTAAGCTAAATTCAAGGGGATAACGTTGATTATCAGCAGTAACTAAAAAGGTAATTTTATCGGCACTATAAAAATATTGAATATCAGCTGTTTCAACCGTTTTTAAACGTGAACCCAAAGAAATTAAAAACCTTGATTTATAGGAAGAAGTACCCGGTTGCAATGAATGCATTAACTGTTGCAAGCCTTCCGTTGGCCAGTTCTCATCTTCATTATAAACCGGAGAATGCAATTTTTTAAATTTTTCAATAGCTTGTACTAGCTCTTCAAAGTTAATTGGCTTCATTAAATAGTCGATACTGTTTACTTTAAATGCCTTTATCATATACTCATCATAAGCAGTAGTAAATATGATGGGTATTTCCAGATTAATTGTTTCAAATATCTGAAAGCATTGCCCATCCTCTAGATGTATATCCATAAAAATTAAATCAGTTCCCTGATTTTCTTTAAACCATTGTACTGCATCAGCTACAGAAGGTAAAATGGCTTGTACTTCAATTGTACTATCATATTTGTTTAGCATACCATCTAAACGCTGAGCAGTTAAAAACTCATCTTCAACAATAACTACTTTCATAATATTAATTTTTTACAAGTTATTTTAATTACATTTTTAATAATATTTCAAGCTAGTTTAACTTGGCAATTAAAGGCACTGATATAGAGAAGAATTGATCGTTTTTTTCTATTTCCACTTTGCTGGTTGTTCTATAAGCTACCCTACGAGCAATATTCTGTAAACCAATACCTGTAGATTTTTCAGTGTGTTCACGTTTATTAATACTATTACGAACAATTATTTTGTTGTTCATTGCCGTAACATCAATACATAAAGGATGTGTAGTTGACATACTATTGTGCTTCACAACATTTTCAACCAGTAGTTGCAATGTTAATGCCGGTATTAGCCATTCATCGGCATTAACCTGTATGTCCATATTTAAACAAACTTTTTTATTAAACCGAATTTGCAATAAATAGAAATAAGTATCTAAAAATGCTAATTCCTTCTCAAGCGAAACCCATTCTTCATTTTTTTGATCTAATATATATCGATATGCCTTTGATAATTGAAGAATAAACTTTTCAGATGCGTCTTTATCAACATGTACCAAATTCGATAATACACTTAAGCTATTAAACAAGAAATGCGGGTTAATTTGACTCTTTAAAACCTGCAAACGCATTTCAGCATATTCTTTTTGTAGCTTCTCGGCGAAAGCTGCTTTTTCTAAAGCAGATTGATAAAAATAAAAAGCCCTATTTAATAAGTATATAAATGATACGCCTAAAATATTCTCAACCAGATATAAACGAAAATAAACCATATCCAATAATTCCGCAGTGCTAATGGGTTTACTTAAACGAAACTTATAAATAATGAGGATGAAATAATAAGAAACAATACAAACAAATAACCATTCTAACCAATACCGAATTGGGCCTACCTTATGAAAATAGACTTCACTATACTTTACGAGATAAACAATAAAAAACGTAAAAAATATTCCAATACCCCAGGTATAGGCTAAATCTTTAAATAAGTTAACCAAGCTGGTTTCATTACCTAAATAGGCAAATAGCAAAGGGTACACCGTATATACTATCATTACTACCAGGCTAAATCGTAGTAATGGAAATTTACCAGTATTTTTAAAGAGTTTACTCATTGTTATTTTTTATCAATGGAATGGCTATGAAATTTTCAAACGTATTTGTATTTGTATATAATTCAATTTTTTTGTTTACCTGTGCATATCTATTTTCTAATTGCTGAAATGGTTGCAAGACACCACTACCCGATATTTCTTTTACCTGACCGGTATAAGAAAAAAGTACTTTCTTATCGGCAACCGAAACAACAATGTGTAAAGGATTTAGAACCGACATACTTGTTTTATTGATAATATATTCTATAATTACCAAAAAAGTGTTGGGTATAATTAAATATGATGTTAACTCATCATGGTGCACATTAATATCTACAAAAAGCTTATCGGCATAGCGCTGTTGAATTAAAAAAATATAATTTTTTAAAAAAACAATTTCATCCTTCAATGGAACCCATTCTTTTTCCCTTTGGTCAAGCAAGTAGCGATATGTTTTCGATAATTTTTCAATGAATTGCTCAGCTATATCGGCATTTATTTGTACTAATGAACTTAAAATGCTAAGGCTATTAAATAAAAAGTGAGGATTCAACTGGTTTTGCAAAGCCTCAAAACGCGATTGTGCATATTCTTTTTCAAGCCTGCTTACCTGTGTTTTTCGTTGTTCCATACTTTTAAAAGAATTGAATCCGGTAATTACAACATAGGTGAGCATTAAATAAGTATGCGTCATGGCCAGTAAGTTTCTTAGGCGCATTTCAAGAGAGTCAACATTCGCTTCAGGTATCACAATTAATTTCACGAATAGAAAATAAAAAATGCTTTTTAATGCAAAGCCACCTAAAAAAACCACAGGTATTTCTATAGCATATCGTTTTATTGATAATGTATTGGAGGAAAATTTTTTATTGAAAAGTTGTATGGAATAATATACAAAGTACATGGAGGTTATCATATCAATCAACAGAAAAAAACCTTCGTGTATAATGCTCTGAAAATCTAATAAAGGCCTAAAACTTCCTGTATTTATAAATGCTAGAGATGCCAAAAAAAGGAAAAAGAATACAATGCCACTAATTGGCAACCAAAAGTGTACACTGCCGGTAATCTTTTTTACAACTTTTATTTCAATTTTACTTTGCAACATTTCAATTATTTATAAACTCAGGAAACATACTATTGTATAAAGCTTTTGCTAATTAAGCAATGATTTCATGGTGTTAAAATGCATTAAAAAATTTACATGAATGCCAATATACTTCCAAATAAACTAAAATATAGGAAGAATGCCTTTAAATTACAGATGAAAAATGTTATAATGATTGGTTCTACCTGCAATTAACAACAGGTACTAATTAAAAAATCCCGCAATATTGCGGGATTTTCAGTGGAGAATACCGGAGTCGAACCGGTGACCTCTTGCATGCCATGCAAGCGCTCTAGCCAGCTGAGCTAATTCCCCATTTTACTTTTAGGATTGCAAATGTATAGCCTGATGCTTGTTGCACAAAATTTTTCTTCCTCAAATTATTAATACCAGTGTACCGATGAGGATAAGCAAAGCGCCAATGGCCATTTTTAAAGTAACTACTTCACCCAAAAAAACAACGGATAATATAATGGCAATTGCTACACTGGCTTTATCAACCGGAGCCACTTGCGCTACACTTCCTAGCTGTAAAGCTTTAAAATAAAATAACCAGGACAACCCAGTTGCTATGGCAGACAAAATTAAAAAAAACCAATTTTGACGTGTTAATACTAAAACACTTCCTTGTATATTTCCTTTAAAAATAGCAATTCCCCATGTTAATAATAAAATAAAAGAAGTTCGAATTGCAGTAGCCAAATCACTATCAATATGGCTGATTCCCTTTTTAGCAAAAATGGCTGTTAAGGCCGCAAACAAAGCTGAAAACAAAGCATAAATCCACCACATTAGATAAGCATTTTGTTGAAATAAATATATAAAAAAACCCGTAAGCAAAAATTTTTGAGCTTACAGGTTAAAATTAAGTTGATTGCAAAACTATGTGTAAAAAATTTTAAACCACTGTTTGCTAATGTTACTTATTCCCAAATTTCATCTTCCCCATTTAACCAACGTTTTACAGCTGAAGTGGTAACACTTTTCGGACGCTCAATGGGGAAACCTAAAGCTCTATCCCAACATAAGTTGGCTAATACACCCAATGCACGACTAACAGCAAATAATACAGTGTAAAATTCATATTCAACCAACCCATAATGTACTAACAATGCACCACTGTGTGCATCTACATTGGGCCATGGATTTTTTATTTTACCTAATGATTGTAAAATTGGAGGCACAGTTTCATAAATTTTCCAAACGGTGTTCACCAATTTATCGTCAGCCATATGTTTTTTGCCAAATTCCATTTGTGCAGTAAAACGAGGGTCTGTTTTGCGCAGCACTGCGTGTCCGTAACCTGGAACAACCTTACCGGCTGCAATGGTTTTTTTCACATAATCCTCAATTTGTTCTTTTGAGGGATTATCAGTTCCCAATTCTTTCTGCATCTCAAAAATCCATTTAATTACTTCCTGATTAGCTAAACCGTGTAAAGGGCCAGCTAACCCATTCATACCCGCGGCATAACTTAAGTAGGGATCGCTTAATGCACTTCCTACTAGGTGTGTAGCATGCGCACTTACATTACCGCCTTCATGGTCTGCATGTATAGTCATGTATAAACGCATTAATTCTTTAAAACTTTCATCTTCAAAGCCCATCATATGCGCCAAATTACCTGCCCAATCTAATAAACCATCAGGTTGTATGTGGTCGTTATTTTTATATTTACGACGATAGATGTAAGCGGCTATGCGTGGTAGGCGCGCTATCAAATCCATTACATCATCATAAGTAGGATTCCAATAATCTTTTTTGCTAATGCCTTTTGCGTATTCACGGGCAAAATCGCTTTCTGTTTGCAAAGCCATTACACCAACTACAAACATCGTCATAGGATGTGTTGAAATGGGTAATGCATCAATGGCTTTGAACACATGTGTAGGCACATGGCTTCTACGTTGCCAAACATTGGTAACATGATGTACATCTTCTTCAGTTGGCAATTCACCAATTAACATTAAATAAAATAAACCTTCGGGTAAAGGTTCACCGTTAGGAATAGCAGTTGGTAAACTTTTTTGTAATTCAGGAATAGAATATCCGCGAAAACGAATGCCTTCTTGCGCATCTAACAAACTGGTTTCAGAAACTAAACCGGTAATGCCCCGCATTCCCTGATAAATTTGAGCTAGTGTTACTTCTCCAATTTTTTTATTACCATGTTCTTTTAATAAATCTTTTATTTCTGCATTGGCTGCATCGGCTTTTAATTTAAACCTTTCTTTAATAATTCCCATAGTGCTAAATTTTATGTTCGAATAATTGTATTTATTGCCTTTTTTGAGGTATGTAAGTAAAGAGCTGGCGGCTTAGCTTAACTGATTGAAAAATGGAGTGCAAAATGTTTGCAGGCTACATATAACAATTAGCGGCTATAAAGGTAAATGAACTTAACAGTTGTAACAAATGAATTATAGAAATGTTACAACTTTTATAACAAGAAATTAATGATAGTGAATGGGTTATTTGGGGGCCTTTTTATACAAGTAAATAACCACAAATAAAAATAGGAAATTGGGAATCCATGGAGCAATGGAAGGAGGCAAATTGCCCTTAGTTGAAAAAATAGTTGAAAATTTATCGGTAATAATGAAGAGCGCGGCGATAACAAAACCCACCGCCAAATGCAAACCACTGCCGCCCCTTACCTTTCTGCCGGCAACAATAGCACCGATTAAGGTAAGTAAAATAACAGTTATAGGCGTTGCGTATCGCCTTCCGGCTTCCACTTTTAGTTCATTTAATCCCTCGGCACCGCGCAGTTCCTGTAATTTGATAAAACGAGCCAATTCAGGTGAGGTAAGTTTATCTTTCGTGTATTTATCTTGGCGTATATCAAATGGTGTAAAGTTCAAATTTTTATATAAAGCCGGAATTAACTGCACATTTTCGCCCAAGGGCAGTAAAACACGCTGAACAACATATTCCAATTTCCATTGTTTGGTTAATGTATCCCACGAAATACCTTCGGCACGTGTATTTTTAATTAACTGATTATTACGAATTTCATCTAAAAAAACCGGCCCGCCGCGCTTACTCACTGTATCATAATTATAAATTCCGGCATACGTAAAGGTATCTACCTTCATATAAAAATCGCTACCGCTGCCGTTTCTGCTTTTGGTAAGGTTTTCGTAGGAAGAATTGGGATCTAAATACTTTGCTTCAAAATTTCCCCGTATTACATTGGCTTTTGGAACGATGTATAAATTGGCTGCCAAAAGCATTAAAGCCAATAAAATACCCGCCATCCAATAAGGTCGTAACCAGCGGTTATAAGTAGTGCCACTGGCTAAAATGGCAACAATTTCACTTCTGCCGGCCATTTTAGAAGTAAAAAATATAACAGCAATAAATATGAATAAAGGAAATAACAAAGCCAAAATATAGGGTACGAAACCAAAATAATATTGCGTAACAATTTCCCGGGCAGTTAAACCCGATTTGGCAAAATCGTCGGCTTTTTCACTAATATCAACTACTACAGCAATTACGGTAAATAGAAATATGGAAAAAAAGAAGGTAGATAAAAATTTATTAATGATATACCAGTCTAATTTTTTCATATTTGTTATGCGTCCTTATTAATGAGTGTGATTTAGGCAATGGAAAGATTGATGGGCACATTGTAGCAACAACAAATTTTCCGGTTAAAAATCCTAAATAAACCGTTGCAAATATAATTGAGATAGTACATGAATTAAGCAGAAACCTGTTAAAGATGGTTCAACGCCATTTAAACCATAAAAAAACATCCATTAAAATGGATGTAGGGGGAACGTATTTCACAGGTAACAGATTAGTAAGTAACGTAAAGCTAATTTTAATTTTTTAAAAAGTAAACCAAAAAACCGAATGGTGGATAACTGATGAACAACTATTGTATTATACACATTTTCGACATAAAAATTATATGTATATTTTTTAAATTATTGCGGTTATCCTTCATAAACTCATTGAATTACAAGCGTTGTTTTAGTACAGGCACCATTTCTTGCTTCCATGCATAAAAATTTTCGTTTAAAATTTGATTGCGTGCCTCGGCAACTAACCACAAATAGAAAGAAAGATTATGCAGGCTGGCTATTTGCAAAGCCAAAATTTCATCGGCTGCAAATAAATGCCTTAAGTAGGCTTTTGTATAATAGTTGCTAATGCTGGAAGTATAGCCATCATCTATTACCGAGAAATCGGTTGCCCATTTTTTGTTCTTGATATTGATTACTCCTTTTGAAGTAAATAGCATACCGTTACGTCCGTTTCGGGTAGGCATAACACAATCAAACATATCAACACCCAAGGCAATACTTTCTAATATATTCCATGGGGTGCCTACTCCCATTAAATAACGAGGCTTTTTAACAGGCAAAAATTCACAACAAAGGGCTGTAAAATCGTACATCATTGCCTCCGGCTCTCCTACCGATAACCCGCCAATTGCATTACCAGCAGCATTTTTATCAGCAATATATTGAGCTGAAGCAGTTCTTAAATCTTTATAAGTTCCACCTTGCACTATGGGAAATAAATTTTGTGTGTATCCATATAAATCGGGCGTTTCTTTTAAATGAGCTATACATCTATCCAACCAACGATGGGTTAGCTCCATACTATTTTTGGCATATTGATACTCTGAGGGATAAGGTGGGCATTCATCAAAGGCCATAATAATATCCGCACCTATATTTCGCTCAATATCCATAACATTTTCGGGTGTAAACAAATGCCTACTGCCATCAATATGGGATTGAAAGGTTACCCCCTCTTCCTTAATTTTTCTTTGCGATGCCAATGAAAATACTTGGTAGCCGCCACTGTCGGTTAATATAGGTTTATGCCATCCCATGAATTGATGTAAACCCCCTGCCTTATTTAAAATTTCAATACCGGGACGTAAGTATAAATGGTAAGTATTTCCCAAAATTATTTGCGCCTTAACATCTGCATTTAATTGCTGTTGGGTAACTGCTTTTACTGAACCTACTGTACCCACCGGCATAAAAATGGGAGTTTGAATGGTTCCATGATCGGTAACTATAGTACCTGCCCTTGCTGCACTGGCACTATCTACTTGCTGAATACTAAATTGTAAAGCTGGCATAAGTTTGCAAAAATAAGTGTATGGTGCTTTTGGTGTGCTATTAGTATGAACATGTTTGCAAAAAAGCAATAGGTTGCGCAATTGTTATCCACAATATGAATAGCCAGTGCCTACAAGTAGTGTTGTCAATTATTTTTGCAGAATGACAATACCTTTACCCTATCCCTTTGCATTATATATTTTTGTTGCTTTCTGTGTATGCATTGGCATTCAAATATTGTATTACTTATTTTTATTTAGCAAAACAGCATTTTATAAACCAAAGGACTATTATGATGAGGCACTTAAACCACTATCAGTTATTGTTTGTGCCCGTGATGAAGCAGCAAATTTGGTAAAAAACTTACCGGGTATATTGGTGCAAGAATATCCTGCAACGCATGAAGTAATTGTTGTGAATGACAATTCAACCGATGAATCGAAATATGTATTAGAAGAATTGAAAGGCGTATTCCCCAACATTCATCATATTGAATTAACACAAGAGGCTAAATTAATTGCCGGAAAAAAGTTTCCATTGTCAATGGGTATTAAAAGCGCCAAGTTCGAATATTTGTTATTAACTGATGCCGACTGTGTTCCCGCCAGCGAGCTATGGATTAAGAAAATGCAGGAAGCTTATAACCCCAACACTGAAATAGTATTAGGTTATGGTGCTTATCATAAAAAACCGGGCTTTCTAAATAAAATTATTCGCTTTGAAACGTTTCATACTGCCATTCAATATTTTTCTTATGCTTTAGCAGGAATGCCTTACATGGGCGTGGGTAGAAACTTAAGTTATAAACGCGATGTGTTTATACGCAACAAAGGTTTTTCATCCATGAATCAAATACCCGGTGGTGATGATGATTTATTCATTAACAAAGTGGCTAACAAATACAACACTGCTGTTGTAATTGATCCGGAGGCATTTACCTTAAGTGAGCCCAAACAAACTTGGCATGATTGGATGAAGCAAAAAAACCGCCACTATTCCACTTCAAAATATTATAAATTTAAGCATAAGTTTTGGTTGGGCTTATACACCTTTAGTTTTTTTTGGATATACCCACTATTGGCCGCAAGCATAATATTTTTTAATTGGTGGTTGCCATTGCTAGTTTTTGCTTTTAGATGGTTAATTCAAGGAATCATTTATTATAAGGGCATGAAAAAATTAAATGAATCTGACTTGATTCCACTATTTTGGCTATTCGATATTTGGATGTTTTTTTATTACATATTGTTTTTCCCTGCTTTATGGAAAAAGCCTAAAAAAACATGGAACTAAGCTTTGGTGCTATTAACTTTACTACATGCAGGAAATACTAAAATATTTTGATGATTTTTCGGATAAACAACTTCAACAATTCAATGCTTTGGCAGGATTGTATAAAGAATGGAATGAGAAAATTAATGTCATATCCAGAAAAGATATTGATAGTATTTACTTGCATCATGTACTTCATTCATTAAGCATCGCGGCCATTACATCCTTTCAACCCGGACAGGAAATTATTGATATTGGCTGCGGTGGCGGTTTCCCGGGTATACCATTAGCAATTTTTTTTCCTGAAGTACAGTTTCATTTAGTGGATAGCATTGCCAAAAAACTTACTGTGGTTAATGCTGTTTGCGAGTCGGCAGGTATAACCAATGTTACTACACAACATACACGAGTAGAACAAATTAAGGATAGAAAATTTGATTATGCTATTAGCCGTGCTGTAGCACCTTTAAAAGATTTATGGCAATGGAGCAAACCATTGTTAAAAAAATCAACACCCCATGCATCGGAAGATATATTAGCCAATGGGTTAATCTGCTTAAAGGGAGGTGATTTGCATGAAGAAATTTCGGCAAGTTTAACCCGACCCACATTGTATAGTATTCATGATATTTTTCCGGAACCATATTTTGAAGAAAAGTTTATTGTTTACGTTAAAAGATAAGAGGCACTAAATAGATGCCTCTTATCTTTTCAGAATCATTCATTGCCAATTATTAATTGGGAATTACCAACTTATTATTACTTCTATTAACATCGGCCATACGCTGTGAAGGATCAATTTCAATGGAGCGGATATCGCCAATATTTCTATTAATGGTGAAATTATATTCCGGGTCGGTCCATTTCCATTCTTGATGAACTATACGCGGTGTATTATCTTCAGCGGGTTTTATACCATACATTAAATTCATAGGTATATAATGCATTTCAGAAGTGCCATCTTTATATGTAATCAACACATCAATGGGCATAGGCATTTTGCCAATACGTTTTAAAGTAATTTGAGGTTTGCCATTTACCAAATCAATATTACCAATTCCATAATCAATGGTTTTAATTGAATAGATCCAATATTCCTTATACCATTCCAATTCAATATTGCTTACTTTTTCTGCAATACGAATAAAATCATTGGCATTAGGATGTTTAAATTTCCAAGTATTATAATAAGCTAGTAAAACTTTGTTTCGTAGGCTATCACTAATAATGTAGCCTAATTGTTCTAAAAACACCGCGCCTTTATTATAGGCGGCTAAGGAGTAGCCAAAATTGGTGTTGAAGTGATCAGCATGTGTACTCATGGGCTCTTCATAAGGACTACGAGCTAATGCAAAATAACCGGCATAGTTTTCATATTGATTTTTGGGCAGCTTATAAGCATCTTCAATAACCTTATTTTTCAAATAATTCTTAACAGGTATATTGGTGTAGGGCGATTGTTGTGCGTAGTTTTCATTATACCAAGCCATTACTTCCGCTTCGGCATATGAGGTAAACCCTTCATCCATCCAAGGATATAAGCTTTCGTTGGTACCTAAAATTTGTTGGTACCAACTATGCATCCACTCGTGAAAAACGGTACCTAAACTGGGCCCTTTAATTAAAGTAGCCATGGCATACTCCATCCCCCCATCACCGCCTTGAATAAAGGAATATTGTGGATAAGGATAAGGACCAAAGCGTTTTTCCATGTAAGGCAATACTTTTTCAGCACTCCATAACACATTATTCCAAGCACTGTCTGTATGTGCATCACCTGCTTTATAAAACACATTTAATACTAAACCGGGTCTTACTTTTTTTGATAAATGCTTATAATCCGGATCAGCGGCCCACACAAAGTCGTGCACGTTATTTCCAATAAAATTCCATGTAATTGTATTACCTTTATGTTCTGGTACTTTAACACCGGGAGCTTCATAGCCAAATCCTATTTCATTAGGCTTTTGCAATATGCCGGTTGCTGCAACCATATAATGTTTATCAATTGTAATTTTTACATCGAAGTTTCCCCAAACACCGTAAAACTCTCTAGCTATGTATGGATTAGCATTCCAACCTTCATAATCATACTCAACCATTTTAGGATACCATTGGCTCATACTATACCGTACTCCTTCTGCATTATCACGGCCGCTTCGCCTAATTTGTATAGGAACCTGTGCTTTAAAAGAAACTTTAAAATTGGTCTTGCTGTTTGGTAAAATTGGTGTTGATAAAGGAACTTCTAAAATGGTTTCGTGATATATCACTTTTTGTTCAACACCATTCATTATTATACTTGTAACACTATCGTAGCCTATTTCGTTAGGTTGCAATTTGCTAATCCTATCTTTTACACGGCTATCCCAATCGGGAATGGGGTTACCATTTCTATCTTGGCGAGTGGCTATTTTTCCTAACTCACGGCTTCTAACATCCATACTGCTGTTAGGCTGAAAGGCATTCCAGTATAAGTGAAAAAAAACGCGATGCAAAGTATCCGGCGAATTGTTGGTATAAACAATTTTCTCAATACCTGTAAATCGATTCGTTGCAACATCCATGTTTACATCCATTTGATAAGCAATGTGTTGTTGCCATCTTTCAGGCTGGGCAAAAAGCATTGATGTTGCCAAAAATCCCATCAATAATAAAATTGATATTTTCTTCATCATGTGCAAACAATTTTAAAATTATATTATTTATAAATCACAACAGTATTGAATATGCCTTGCTAATACTGCTTAACAAAATATAGCAAGGTAAAATAAATATTTTATTTATGCAGTTGAATTTGCTTTATAAAGCAGGCGCATCCTTTTGTAGTTGCCCTTTGGTATTAAAATACAAATAAGTTTTGCGAAATGCGTTTTTGCGAACTTCAATCCGATACAATACTTCATTATTGAGTGAAGTAATTTTTTGTACCAACAAAATTTCCCAATCGTTAAATTTACTTTTATCGAAACCATCCTTTATCGCATCGTTCAATTGATCATAAGGCATTTTGCTAATGGTTTCTAGCCATTGGCCCTTGTTGTTATACTTCACTTGCATTACCGTATCGCCATTTTGAAAATTTGCCTGAAAATTGGTAAGGTTATCTTTCCAACTAACCTGGGCTGCTTTAGGGAATTGATTAGCAAATGCAGCTGTTACTTCAGAAGGAATTTTTCTTAATTGAGCTTGAGAGGATATAATAAAGCCAAAGAAAAGAATAAAGAATGCAACGATAACTCTTTTTATTTTCATACCGTATTTATTTTTCATATTAAGAAATTAGTCAGTTTTACCTTCAATTACCAGCACTATTTCACCTTTAACACCATGCGCTTGGAAATAGTTATACACTTCAAGTAATGAGCCGCGTATGTGTGTTTCAAACATTTTAGATATTTCACGACTCACTGAACAATTTCGCGATTCACCGAAATAATTCATTAATTCCAATAATGTTTTTTGTAGCCGCATAGGGCTCTCATATAAAATTATGGTCCGTTCTTCCTGCGCCAATTTTGTTAATAAGGTATGTCTGCCTTTTTTGGGTGGCAAAAACCCTTCAAATGCAAAGCGATGAGCAGGTAAACCACTTACTACCAATGCAGGAACAAAAGCAGTTGCGCCGGGTAAACAAAGTACATTGATATTGTTTTGTACACAAGCTCTTACTAACAAGAATGCCGGATCGGAAATACCAGGTGTACCTGCATCGGTTATTAATGCAAATACTTTACCCGACTGCATTTGCGAAATTAAATGGGGAACTATTTTATGTTCGTTATGTTGATGGTAAGGCGAAACAGGTTTTTGAATTTGGTAATGTTGTAATAAGCGGGCTGAAGTACGTGTGTCTTCACACAAAATAACATCGGCACTTTGTAAAACTTCTATGGCACGAAAAGTAATGTCTTTTAAATTACCTACAGGTGTAGGAACTAAATATAAGCTAACCTTTTGCTGGTTTGTTGATTGTTGTACTTCCGCCATTACAAATACTTAATTAACCCTGCACCATTTCAATTTCATAAAATTCCATAACAGGGTTGGCTAATAATTTTTTGCAGGCTTCTTCTGCCTTAGTTTTAGCGCTTAATTCAGATTCGGCCTCAATTTGAAGTGTTATATGTTTACCAATTCTTACATCGGAAATGCCATTTAAACCCAAGTTGTGTAAACCGCCTAATACTGCTTTTCCTTGCGGATCTAATAAATCTTTTAATGGCATTACTTTAATTTGCACGTGGTAGGTCGTCATGATGTGATGCTTTGTTTTAAAAGCAAAGATAAAACTACATAAGCTATAAAAGTTACCGGTACGGACATCCACCCTAAAAATAGTGCAATAATAACAGCAATTAGTGCCAATATTAGGAATGGCCATAATTTTTTAAATTCCAATTTTTTAAATTTCAATGCCATCATAGGCAACTTAGCAACCATTAAATAACTCAAAATAATGATTGCGGCATACAAAAACCACTTGTTTACCATTAGCTCAATTAACCATGCCTTGTTAGAAAACCAATAAATTAAAGGGAAAGAAGCAACACATAATCCGACAGCAGGAATAGGTACGCCCTTAAAATGATGTGTTTGTGTATCATCTACATTAAAGCGAGCTAAACGAAAAGCACCCGCACAAGGAATTAAGAAAGCAGGCAGTAACCATAAAACTGATACATCTAATCCATTAGGTTGTCCTGCGTAAGCCCTGCGTAAAAACTCATAAAAAATCATTCCTGGTGCAACACCAAAGCTAACCAAATCACAAAGTGAATCCAATTGTTTGCCTAATTCAGAAGTGGCCTTTAATGCACGAGCCACTAATCCATCTAAAAAATCAATTACAGCGGCTATGCCAATACAAACACTTGCCCAAAATATTTTTTGTGGAATTTCTATGGTTTGTTGACCTGTGTCATCAACACTTAACATTAAACCGGGTTGTAATATTACAACGATGGCAATACAACCAAAAAACAAATTTAACAGCGTAAAAATGTTGGGAATTTGTTTGTGCATAACAGGGTTATAATAAGTTGGTTTTATTTTTTATGTTGCATTAATTTTTCAATTTCTTCTACCGTAATGGGAATATTTTTCATTAAATCGGTATTACCATTTTTGGTAATCCAAACATTATTCTCAATGCGCACACCCATTTTTTCTTCTTCAATGTAAATACCGGGTTCAACGGTAAATACCATACCCGCAGTTACGGGCTGAAGTCGATTACCCAAATCGTGTACGTCAATCCCTAAATGATGGGAAATGCCATGATACAAGTATTTGCGATAGGCTGGATTATTTTTGTCTTCGTTTTTAACATCAGCTTTGTTCAATAAACCAATTTTTAAAAATTGTTTAGTTGCCTCTTCCCCTACTTTGTTATGGTAATCGGATAATAATATACCGGGTTTTAAAATTGATTTTGCATAATTATGTAAGTGTAAACAAGCATTGTACACTTCTTTTTGTCGTTTTGTAAATTTACCATTTACAGGAACTGTTCTGGTTAAATCGGCGCAATAACCACCATATTCTGCGCCAAAATCCATTAAAACAAGGTCGCCGTCTTTACATTCCTGATTGTTGAAAATGTAATGTAACGTTCTGGCATTATCACCACTGGCTATAATGCTGTGGTATGCAGGCCCTTCAGCACGTTGACTTAAAAAAAATTTGTAAATTTCTGCTTCAATTTCATATTCTGTAACACCGGGTTTAATGAATTGTAAAAGATGCCGAAAAGTATTTTCCGTAATATCGATGGCTTTTTGAATAACTGCTACTTCGGCTTTGGTTTTTATACTTCGTAATTGTTTTAATATTTTGGCTGCCCTTTTATATTCGTGTAAAGGATAACGCGCTTTCATTTCATCAATAAACCTGTATTCATTCGTACGAATCAGTGATGCTTTTCTGTCGTTTTCATTTGAATCGAGATAAATTGTATCAACACAATGTATCCATCCCTGTAACAAAGCTTCTATGCTATCTAACCATATAATGGTTTCAATACCAGAAATAGCCTGTGCTTCTGAAATGCGCAGTCTTTTTCCATCCCATTTTTCTTTTAGTTCATTGGGTCTTACTAAAACCAAAACTTCTCTAAATTTTTTTTCAGGATTATCCGGATAAAGAATGACCATGCTATCTTCCTGAGTTATACCGCTTAACCAATACAAATCGCTATTTTGTTTAAAGGGATGTAAAGCATCACCATTAACAGGAAATGCATCATTGCTAACAAAAATAGCAATACTATTGGGTTCCATGGCTTTTATAAAACGATGCCTGTTTTCAGTAAACAAATCGGCAGGTAAAGGCAAATTTTTCATATGCAAAATTTAAAATGGAAAGATAATTCATTCAAGCGAATACTATTATAATTTATGAAAGGCATTAACAGTTATTTACCATGACGCATACGAATAAAAACAAATAGAAAACTAATTTAATTTTAAAGATTATTATGATATTAAAAACAAACTAAGAAGCATACCCAAAATAAATAACCATTTAAAACCGATTAAATTGTAATAAAACGGCAATAGATAACATGAAACTGTTAGTTTATAGCCATACATTTGAGTTTCATAATGTTAATTTTTCAAAATATTTCTCGAACCCCCGATTCCTCGGGGGTTCCTTTTTTACATAGCCTTATTGGAAAATGCTAAAGGCAATAAATTTGTTGCATTTTCTACAACAATAATCTCACCCGATTGGGCAGCTAAAATTAAACGCATGGTATGACCATAACGACTTTGGTGCTCTATTATAGCCTGCCGACACATACCACATGGTGAAATAGGTTGTTGGCTATTATTTCTTTCCGTATCATAAGTAATTGCCATTGTAGTAATGTATGCTTCAGGGAATAACGCTGCAGCAGAAGCCAACAAACTTCTTTCAGCACAAATACTTACGGGATAACTGGCATTTTCCTGATTGGTTCCCGTAACTATTTCACCATTGCTTAATAAAGCAGCTGCCGAAACTCGAAACTTTGAATAAGGTGCATATGCTAAAGCAGTATTATGTCTTGCTTTTTCTACTAATTTGGCATCGGATTCAGGTAATTCATTGATATCATCATAAACCTGAAAGGTAAATTCAATGTGCTTTTTGTGCATGTAATACAATTTTAGTCAAGCAATTATTACCAATAAAAAATCCTTGTATTAAATACAAGGATATAACAAAGTAAAAATAAAGATAACTAATTTATCCATTTAAATATTCGTTTCCATCTTGGACCATTATCCCAACTAAACCAAATGAGTGAGGCTTTTCCCACGATATTGGGTTCGGGTACAAACCCCCAAAAACGGCTATCTTGGCTATTATGCCTGTTATCACCCATCATCCAGTAGTAATTGTAATGGAAGGTGTATTGTGTTTCAGGTTTGCCATCAATAATAAATGTTCCATCCTTTTCTTCTAAGGAATGATGTTCATATACGCGAATTAAACGCCTGTAAAAAGCAATATTATTGGCGGTTAGTGTAACTGTAGCTCCTTTTTTAGGAATGTAAATAGGTCCATAATTATCAACACCCCAACCCAAAGAAAGCTGATAGGGGAAAATACTATAAGTTGCTTCAGATGAATCGAAGGGAATAACAAAGCGTTCAACAGAAACAACGTTGGGTACTTTGCGTAAACTAGTAGCATCATCGTGCGTTAAGGGCATGTAATACGCACCACTTTGGCGGAACATATTTTGTAAATCTTCGTGCAATTGTTCGGATTTTTCGTCGTTGCGAACATCGATATTGTACTGAGATTTCAAAATATCGAAATCGAGGGGATGGCCATTGGTTTTTACAACATAAGTGGTTTGAGAATGAGTGGGTTGAAATGCTCTTTTACCGTTTACGTAAAGAATACTTTCTTTTACTTGAATGGTATCACCAGGCATACCGACACAACGTTTAATATAATTATCTGTTTTATCCATTGGATGGACAATAATATTATCACCAAATTGTTGCCAAACAGCCTCTCGCCCTTGCCTCCGAACAAAATCGTAGTAAGGTTGTGCGGAACCATAACCCGGTAAATTAATAATTGTATCACCTTCCGGGAAATTGAATACAACCACATCATTCCTTTTAATTGGTTCATAACCCGGCAAACGCATATATTTTAATTTAATCCAGGTTAAGTATGAAGGAGTTGTTTCACTTAATGGCATGGTATTATGTACAAAAGGAAATGATAAAGGTGTTTCAGGAATACGAGGCCCATATGCCATTTTGTTTACAAACAAAAAGTCATGCACCATTAATGTTTTTTCCATACTTCCCGTTGGAATTACGTAAGCTTCAAAAATAAAAGTGCGAATAATAGTTGCCGCTACTATAGCAAATACGGCAGCGTCAATCCATTCACGTGCAGCTGATTTTTTATATTGCTTTACAACTTTTTCACCACCCCACTTTGCATTAGCCGAAAAACCTAAATAAGGAAAATAAATAAATGGTAGGAATACAACTAAGGTGTGTTCAATTAAATTAAACCTACCAAAATGCATAGTAAAAATAATGGTTATCCAAATTGTAATGAATTGCCCTGCAATAGGAATGAATTGCAACCAAAACCACCATTTTTTTATATTACATTTTTCTACAATTAGCCAAGTATTGTAAAATGGAATAAATGCTTTCCAAGCTTCTATTCCAGCTTTTTGAAACATGCCATACATTCCAATGTGCCAACCAATAATACCAATAATGAAAAGTGCTATACCCATACGTAAGTTTTAAATAAAGCTAAATTTTCTTTTGTTTTTTGCTTTTAACAATGTTACAAAGCTTGGTTTAGATTTGTTAAACAAAACCCAAACTTATATTAAGCCGGTAAAGCATAGTTGGTTACATCGTCAACAGTGATGGTTTTACCCGATAATATGACTAACCTTTCAATTACATTCCGTAATTCACGAATATTACCCGACCATTTTTTGTTTTGTAATGCTTCTATGGCTTTTTTATCAATCACTTTTTTTGCTTCACCATATTCCTCGGCAATATCTTCTAAAAATTTTTCAATTAATAATGGAATATCTGAAACACGTTCATTTAATGATGGTACGTGTATTAGAATAACGCTTAGCCGATGATATAAATCTAATCGGAAATTTTTTGCTTCCACTTCCTCCAATAAATTTTTATTGGTAGCGGCAATTACCCTAACATCTACATTAATTTCTTTATCACCACCAACTCTGGTTATTTTTCCTTCTTGCAATGCTCTTAACACTTTAGCCTGCGCCTGAAGGCTCATATCACCAATTTCATCGAGAAACAAGGTGCCACCGTTAGCTTGCTCAAATTTGCCAATACGTTGTTTAATGGCAGAGGTAAAAGAGCCTTTTTCATGGCCAAATAATTCACTTTCAATTAATTCGCCAGGTATAGCTGCACAGTTTACTTCAATTAGAGGTGCATTGGCTCTATTGCTTTTTTCATGTACCCAACGGGCTACCAATTCCTTTCCACTTCCATTTTCTCCGGTTATTAAAACCCGGGCATCAGTGGGTGCCACTTTATCAATTGTATCTTTAATTTTTTGAATAGCTTCGCTTTCACCAATAATTTCTTGAACCTTGCTTATTTTTCTTTTTAAAACTTTGGTTTCCTTTACTAAGGTTGTTTTATCCAAAGCATTGCGAATGGTTATGAGCAATCTATTTAAATCGGGTGGTTTTGAAATATAATCAAAAGCACCTTTCTTCACAGCATCTACAGCTGTTTCAATATTTCCATGCCCACTAATAATAATGATGGGTACTTCCGGCTTTTCAAGCAATGCCTTCGATAAAAACTCAATGCCATCCATTTTGGGCATTTTTATATCGCATAATACCACATCGAAAGTTCCGGCTACAAATTTTTTCCAACCATCTTCTCCATCAACTGCCTCTTCTACCTTGTAGCCTTCATTACTAAGAATATCTTTGAGCACACTTCTAATAGCACGTTCGTCATCTATTACCAAAATTTGTGACATATAACTACTTATAGTTTTTGCTAAGATAAGTGTTTCGTAATTGTTTTAAACAGAACCGCCGTTAAAGCCGCCTAAAGCTGTAGTTGACAGCCTACATAAAAATTACGTAATGGAGCAGAATTATAATATCGGCCACCTGCTGCATTATAATCATTTCCCAGGCTATATTGCTGATTTAGTAGATTATCTGCTCCTACAAATGCATTCAATTGCCATTTTCCCCATTGAAAGTTCTTGCCCATTTTCAGTTGTAAATTTTGATAGCTATTAGCAAATACTGAGTTGGCATCGTTTAAAGGAATAGCACTTGTAGCAAATAGCATGATATGCAAATAGTATGCATTGCGAGTATCCACATCAATTCCACCACTAAAATTATTTTTGGGCACTCCCGTAACAGCATTTCCCGAGTATTCGGTATTTCCTTGTTTGTAATTATAAAAATGATATGGCTGATAGCTATAACTTCCCCAAACAGACAATTTTTTTATTAGCTTAAAAGGCTGTTGCAAAATTTTATAATGAGCAGATGCCTCCACTCCTTTTTCCATGGCCCCCCCGGCATTGACAAAATATTGCTGCCCCTGTGCATTAATACGCATCACTATGGCATTTTGCAATTGAAACCGATAGGCTGCCACATCAAAGTGCAATGCATTATTGAGTAAGCTACCTTTAAATCCTGTTTCTAAGTTCCAGCCATATTCAGGTTTCAATTCGGAATGAAAAATTCTGTCCTGCGGAAAAAACTCGGCCAAAGTAGGTGGCGAAAAACCTTTAGCTGCAATGCCGTACCAAGTTATAGCGCTATTAATTGCATAACTTACCGAAAAACGCGGTGTTGTTACCTGTTGGCTTTGTGTTCGCAAGTCGTGCAACATAGCAGTATCAGTTAATCTGCGATAACTGAGTAATTGATTATTGTAACTGAGTCCGGCATTAAAAATTAATTTGTACAATTTGATTTGTAATTGCGAGAATAAATACCACTGATTTGCAAATAAGTTATCTTTAAATTGAACTGCTCCTGCTACACCATTTAAGTTGTTATAATCATCAATTCGAGAATGATTGTAAAGCCATTCCCCCCCATTGATCCAAGTTATATTGAATTGCTTTTTTTGCAACCGGTAAATAAATTGTTCGGTTAAACCGGTATTGGTTTCATCTCTATTTTCATATTTAGTTAAAAACGGATTGGTAATTGCATTGTGATTTAACATTACAGTGGCCTCATTAGAAAATGCGGAACTGATTTTCCATGTATGATGCACTCCTACCATACCTGTTTTATCATATATAGCAGATTTTTGTTGTACAGCACCGGGAATATTACCCGATGGTGGTCTTGCAGAAGTAGGATTTTTAAGCATTTCAGCCAATGTTAAACCTCCCGGCGTTTGGTAATACATATTGGTATAATAGGCTAAAACATCAAAGGTATGCGAATTAGTTTGCCATTTTCCTACCCAATTATAAGTATCTCTTCTAACGGCACTCTGTTGACGATAGTTGTTTGATTGTAAATGGCTTTGCTGTAAGGTAGATGCAAATTGCTTGTTTTGATGGGTGTAACCTGTGTTTTCAGCCATCAAACCATATGAGCCGCCGGTGATACCTGCTGTTACATGATGCTGCACCTCATTACTAAAATTTGGAAGCGAATTCATTAATAATACACCGCCTGTTCCTGCCCCATAAACACTGGAAGAAGGGCCTTTGATAATTTCCATGCTATTAATCTGGCTAACATCAATTAAATTTAAATACGTATTTCCACCTCCATCAGAAATGGGAATATTATTCCAATAGACTTTTACATTTCTTACACCAAATGGAGAACGTAAAGTACTGCCTCTAATGGAAAGACGATAACTACCCGGAGAACGTTCTTCCATTCTTACCCCGGCAACGGAGTTAATGGCAGGCAGTAAACTAGTGGGCGCAGTTTTTTCTATATCTGAATGGCTAATAATGGCAACAGCAGCAGGTGCCTCTTTCCATTTATTATTCAACATAAATGCATGCACCGTTACTTCCGCCAATGTATCATTACCAAATGCAACTTGTTTATTTACTGTTTGCGCATATACTTTTTGAAAAAATGCTATTCCAATAACTAGTGCTAAATATTTCATTATTATAATCTGGTTAAGATGCCAGCAAATACAAGCATAAAATTAGGCCATTTAATCTGCCTTTACTGAGTTGATTCAATAATTAATGAAACAAAAAAAATCCCGAAAAATTTCGGGATTTTATATTAAGAAACATTTACACTTATTTTTTCATGTACATCACTTCCTTAGCTAACTTAACGGTACGCTCAACATCAGGAATAGCTAAAGCTGCTAAGTTGGGAGCATAGTGCATTGGAGCATCAGCACTTGTAATTCTACGAATGGGTGCATCTAAATAATCGAAGCCCTCTTTTTGAATACGATAAGAAATTTCAGAACTTACAGAAGCAAATGGCCATTGCTCTTCCACAATTAATAATCGGTTAGTTTTCTTAACGCTTTCTAAAATGGTTTGCCAATCTAAAGGGCGAATAGTTCTAAGGTCAATTACTTCGGCATTTACACCTTCTTTTTCTAATTCAGCAGCAGCTCCTAAAGCAACTTTCATCATTTTATTAAATGAAACGATAGTGATATCTCTACCCGATTTTTTGATGTCGGCTTTTCCAATGGGAATATAATATTCTTCATCAGGCACTTCACATTTATCACCATACATCACCTCACTTTCCATGAACATAACTGGATCCTCTTCATAACGAATGGCTTGTTTCAACAAACCTTTTGCATCATAACCATTAGAAGGAGAAATTACTTTGATTCCTGGAATATTGGCATAATAACTTTCGAAAGCGGTTGAGTGTTGCGCCCCTAATTGACCGGCACTACCATTGGGACCTCTGAAAACAATGGGGCAGGAAATTTGTCCTCCGCTCATGGCTAACATTTTTGAGGCGGTATTTAAAATTTGGTCTAAAGCCAAAACAGCAAAATTCCATGTCATAAACTCAACAACCGGTCTTAGCCCATTTTGAGCAGCACCAACGGCTACGCCTGCAAAACCCAATTCGGTAATAGGTGTATCTATGATACGTTTAGCACCAAATTCTGCTAACATACCCTGGCTAACTTTATAAGCACCATTATATTCAGCAACTTCTTCACCCATTAAAAACACTCTTTCATCTCTTCTCATTTCTTCTTGCATGGCCTCTCTTAGTGCCTCTCTAAAAGCTATTGATCGCATAAAATTATCGGTTAGTGAAATTTGAGTAGCAAAAATAGAAGATTATCGGGTATAAAACCAAAAACTGGCTATTTCATCAATAAAAAAGCCCTTTGAAGCTTTTCAAAGGGCTTTTTTTAAAATTTAATAGGGTATTAAAAAACGTTATATCCATAACTAATGTAATACAACCCACCAATTTGTGCATTACCAAAACCATTAGTGTAGTAATGATTCAACAAATTGGTTCCACCAATTTTAATCATTGATTTGGTTGCAGGCAATTTAAAGGTAATTACCCCATCAATAGTTGAAAAGGATGGAACTGTGCCGGTACCAAAGGTACCTTCATAGTAAAAGCTATCTTGATAACGATACATTAAACTAAAGCCTAAGCGGTTGTTTAATAAAAATCCGGAATTGCTAAACCCAATATTTGTTCTAATTTTAGGCGTATTGAAATAAGACACAAAACCAGAAGGAAGACTACCAATTTGATCAGAATACAAATTAGCATTTACAGAGAAATTCCTTGGCAATAAATATTGTACAGAAGCACCCCAACCATTTGTAGAAACATTACCCGGGGTATTTACAGAAATGCTGTAAATAGTACGTGTTGCTGCTGCATTACCGGAAGTACCATTTGGATTTAAGCCTAACAAACCTAAAGGTGAACCATTTTGAGATTGTACTACCGTTACACTACCCAAAAAATCTTGGTACGTAGCCCAATAAGCATAAACATCAATTAATAATTTTTGTGCTATTAAGCCTTTATAACCCACTTCGAATGAATTAGAGGATTCCGGTTTAAATTTTCCAAAATTTTGTACCTGCAATAATCCGGGGTTAGGCGTACCAGCTTGAAGGGAAGCACCAAAAGCTTGTACACTTGCCAACGTGTAGGATGGATTATTATTGAAGTTATAATAATTACGCAACTGTGGTAAACCACCCATTAAACGAGTACCCCCACTTACTAACAAATTGATCCATTGGTTTTGGGTAGAGGGGAAGCGATAAGCGGTTTGATAAGAGAAACGCAAATTGTGATTTTTGGCCAGTTTTACAACTGCAGAAAAGCGAGGTGTGAATTTTCCATCGAAATTGCTGTTTTTATCATACCGACCGGAAGCTGTTAATTTTAAAACATCATTGAACAATTGCTGTGATACTTGTGCATAAGCACCTACTTCATTGATGTATATTTTACCGGCAGTATCAGCAAATAAAGTTCCTTGTGAGTTTAAGGCATATTGTTTCCAGTTTCCACCCACCAATAAATCGGTTTTGGTTTTTTCCAAACCTAACGCATGTGTTAAATTATACTGACCTTCTACCATATATAAGGCTGTTTTATCAACAAATAAAGCGCCGCCTTTAGAAATGGGAGTTTGTACAATTTTTTGGAATAATGGATTATTATAAATGGCACCTGTTGGTCTTCCAGAAGCTGCATCGGTAGTTGCACGGGCATAAATTTGTGCAGCAGCATCACTCAATGCCGCTCCGCCTAAAGCAGCCGGCAATCTTGACTTAATATAATTTTGAGTGTATTGTGAAAACCATCCTGTTGCACCCCCACTAGGTAACAATGCTTCATTAAACAAGCGAGCAGCAATGGTTGAGTTGTAAGAATCTCCTGCATTTTCCTGAGTTGTATAAGCTCTTAAAAACCAGTTCTTATTCTTCATTTCAATTTTATACTGCCCCATTTTCAAGTTCTTTAAAGCATACCTGTCTGAACCAGTATAAACTGTGCTACCTGTACCCCAATTTCCTTCAGCAATTAAATCAGTACGGCTGTTAATTTTATAAACTGCCTGACCTGAAATTTTAAAATTGTAAGTAGTAGGCGCAATTACAAATTTTTCATCAAAACCTGTACGAGAAACATTTTGGTTAGCAGGAATAGTAGATACAATACCATTGATAACTGAACTAGGCACTCCTTGCGCAATGAAACCTTGCCCTACTTGTTGTGCCAATGTATTAAAAGTAATACCGCCTGCATTTACTAAATTCGTTTCATCGCCATAAACGTTTACACCATCATATGCGGGATCAGAATCGCGAGTACCCGGAATTACCTGACCATTAGGTGTACCTGTAGTGCGAGAATAATCACGTTTATCATTAGCTATCCAATCCTGCGCCTGCACATATTGCGTAGCAATTTTAAATGCAAATTTGTCAGAAACTTTTTTAGCCCAACGTAAGCTCCAATCGTAATAAGGAGCAGCATTACGTTGATAATTATCAACATGGTTTACACCCTGCTTAATTTGAAAACTTAAACCTTGGTACTTAAAAGGATCTTTACTGTTGATTAATACAGTACCATTCATTCCTCCAGGACCGTACAAAGCTGAAGATGCACCGGGAAGCAATTCAATGCTTTCTACATCTAACTCAGTTAAGCCAATTACCCCACCTACCGGGAAGTTTAAACCGGGCGCCTGGTTATCCATTCCATCTACAATTTGGTTTAAACGTAAATTACCATTCACATTAAAACCACGAGTACCAACCGATTTAAATGTTAAACTAGAAGCTACAACATCAACTCCATTTAAATTTCCTATAATATCATAATAGTTTGATGCCGGAGCCTGACGAATTGTAGATGCACCGACCCTTTCAATAGTTACAGGAGATTCAATAATTTTTTCAGGCACACGTGAAGCAGCTACAACCACTTCTTCACCTAATGCATAATGTGGTTGAATACTAGTTTCGATAGGTGAACCTGTAAAATTTACTTCTTTTGTGGCATAACCTACAGAAGAAATAACAAGTGTGAATGGAGGTTTTTGTGAGGTGGTAAATTTGAAATAACCTTTCTCATCGGTATAGGCACCACTAGTACCTCCTTTAATTGTTACAGAAACAGAAGATACAGTTTCATTATTGTTGGCATTTTTAATAACCCCACTTACTACAGTAGGTTCCTGACCAAAAGATAGCTGTGGAAAGATTAACCAGCATACCAAACATAATGATAGCACCAATTGTAATTTTCTCATATGGCAGATTTTGTTTTAAGCAATATAAAAAAATGTTGGCTGAATAAAAAAATTATTAAAAAAATAATTCGAAAAAAATTTGGAAATCAATCACATCCAAAAAAATTAAATGTACAGTTTTTTAAATAGCTACTTGTATTTTTGACGTATGACAGCAACATATCAATTCCCAAAACAAACAAATTTTTATAAAGGCAAGGTAAGAGATGTTTACACCATTGCCGATAATACACTGGTTATGATAGCCAGTAATCGTATTTCTGCATTCGATGTAATTTTACCGAAACCTATACCTTACAAAGGGCAAGTATTAAACCAAATTGCAGCACATATGCTGCATGCTACACAAGATATTTGCAAAAATTGGTTATTAGCTGTTCCTGCACCACAAGTAAGCATAGGGAAAAAATGTAACCCATTTAAAATTGAAATGGTTGTTAGAGGAAACTTAACCGGCCATGCTTGGCGTACTTATCAATCGGGCAAAAGAAGTTTATGCGGTGTTCCTTTACCCGAGGGAATGAAAGAAAATGATTTTTTCCCTTCACCCATTATTACCCCCAGTACAAAAGCAGCGGAAGGACATGATGAAGATATTTCAAAAGAAGCCATTATAGCACAAGGTTTGGCATCAGAGAAAGAATGGGAGCAATTAGAAAAATTGACTTTAGCATTGTTTGCTAGAGGTAAAGAATTAGCTGCTAAACAAGGCTTAATATTAGTTGATACCAAATATGAGTTTGGAAAAATTGGTGATGAAATTTATTTAATGGATGAAATTCATACACCTGACAGCTCGCGTTACTTTTATGCCGATGGTTTTGAAGCAAGACAACAGAAAGGTGAAAAGCAAAAACAACTAAGTAAAGAGTTTGTAAGAGAGTGGCTTATTGCTAATCATTTTATGGGTAAAGAGGGAGAAATGGTTCCTGAAATGAGTGAAGAATGGATTACCACCATACAAAATCGTTACATTGAATTATATGAGAAGTTAATTGGTGTTACATTTAAACCCGAACCACTTTCCGAAGCGGAAACTTTTGAAAAAATTGTAGCTTCATTAAAAGAAATTGGCATTTATTAACTAAACGCCATTTATTTCGTCAAGACGTGGCCGTAAGCGAGCTTTAGATTTATGGAAAATATTTTGGCCCTTGTCTATTCCCTTACGTAATTGTTTTTGTCGTTCAAGCGGCAAGTTCAGTGTATCGGCACATTCCTTACTGCAACAACCATTGTAGGTTTTAGCACAATCCTCACATTGTATAAACAACAAATGACATCCATTATTCTTACAGTTGGTGTGTGTATCGCAGGGCTTACCACATTGATGGCAACGGGCTATAACATCATTCGTAATTCTTTCACCCAAACGATTATCGAAAACAAAGTTCTTACCTTTAAAATAACTTTCTAAACCAAGTTGTTTCGCCTGCCTGGCATAATTAATAATACCGCCTTCTAAATGATACACATTTTTAAAACCTTTGTGTAGCATATAAGCACTAGCCTTTTCGCAACGAATACCACCGGTACAATACATGATGATATTTTTGTCTTCATTACCTTTCATCATTTCCACTGCCATAGGAAGTTGGTCTCTAAAGGTATCAGATGGGACTTCAATTGCCTTTACAAAATGGCCTACTTCGTATTCGTAGTGATTACGCATGTCAATTACTATCGTATTCGGATCTTCCAGTAATTTATTCATGGTAACAGCATCAACATATTTGCCCTTTTTGTACATATTGAAAGATGGATCGTTAATACCATCTGCTACAATTTTTTCACGTACTTTAACTTTCAATACCCAAAAACTTTTCCCATCATCATCAACCGCAATATTTATTCGCAAACCATTTAAGGCAGGAATACTGTATAAAAAGTTTTTCATGACCTCAAAATTTGACTCGGGCACACTTGCTTGTGCATTAATGCCCTCTTTAGCCAAATAAATACGGCCAAAGACCTTCAAGGCATGTAAATTCTTGTACAAATAATCGCGGAAAGCAGGCGGATTTTCAATTTCAAAATACTGATAGAAACTTACAGTAATACGTTTTTCAGTTTCTTGCATGAGGCGTTGCTTTAACTCCTCATTGTTAATACGGTTGTGCAACAATGCCATGGTAAAATTACATTTCAGACTTTTTATTGCTTTACAGCAAAAAAAGTTCCATTAACAATATGGACCCACTTGCAGGGTGGGCAAAATATCGTTGCAAAAGTATCAATTTTAAACAATCAATGTTATAAAATTTGAACTTTAAAAGCTAATAACATCGAAAGGTTAAATTTTCCTAATTAAACTACCTGTTAAGGCAGCCATTCCGGCAACAATACCTCCAACCAACGCTGTAACCAAAATTATAGCCAGAGAAGAACCATGAAGTGGTAATATTTGGGCTACTTTTTTCGACAAGATATGATCATTAGCCGCATCAATCAAAAATGCCCAGATTCCCCACAATAAAAACAATGCAATAAATGCAGCCAAAAAAGCTTTGTAAGGTTTTTGATGAATAGCCAAAGCTACTACGAATGCACATATAGCAAAGGTATACCAAGGAAATGCTGCATATAAACTAAAAGCAAAACTCAAAAGTGCTGTTATTAATATAGATATTACGAATTTCATATTCAATTATTTTTATTTTAGTTATGCTTTGGTGCATTGTAAATGCCATTTTATTTCTGAGCTCTTTTCAGCCATATCACGTGTTAAAAAAAGCAATGGATAATATTTTCCAGCAGCCCATTGTTCAATAAAATTATCATAATAAAAACTGCCGGGATTGCCGCTTTGTCCGCCGGGATAAACACCATATGCCTCCGTTTTATCTGTTAAATGCACAATCATCCGCCAACTGGGTCCGTGATTTGAAGTAGTAGCATTAATAATATTGGTTCCCCCGCCTATTGGCACATGTAGTTTACTAAAGGCAGGAATTTTCAATAAATGACCAATGTAGGTATCTTTATATTTTCCCCAAGGCAGTCGCCCATCTTTTTCAATATCTTCTAATGCGGCACAAGCTTTCTTACATGCTTGTTGCACTATGGTCTGCATATTTTCTTTTACATCTTTTGTGCGAATATCATCAGCAAAAATATAATTTGTATCCTTTATCATTGCTTCCACTAATGTTGACTGATCGGGCCACATGTACGGCAAGCCGGTACTGTTTAATTCATCGGCATAGGTGCCTACAAATACACTATCCCAAAAACATTCAAAAATAGTTGGCGCAGTAGCATCATAATCACTCACCAAATTCCATGATTTTAATTTGTCAATATATCTCTTTTCAACAGGGGTTAGTTGCTTTTCATCTAAATACTTTAACAAAGCAGGACGAGCCATTTCAGCAAAAACATTATAGTTATTGGTTTGCATATGCATCATATCTTCTGGAGTTATATTTTGCATTTGCGATAAAAATCTATTGATAATTATTCCACGATAAATAGGAAAATTTCCTTCACGGCCTAAATAGTATGGATAGGTAGTATCAACCGCCATTTGATTGGCACTGCTCACAAACCCTCTTGCCGGGTTATACATTAAAGGATTTTCTTTATTTGGAATTACCCCTTGCCACATATAACTACTATCCGTTCCGGGCATTACAAACTCGCCTTGGTGTTTCCATTTAGCAATAAAAGCACCTTGTTGTTGAATAGCTATATCTCCATTTTTGCAGGCAAATGCAAAATTTTGTCCCGGGCATTGAAAATAACCAATGGCATTTTGATAGTCGTTGTAATTTTTAGCACGATTTAAACGATAAAATGAGGCTAATTCATTACTCCCATCGTGCGCCTTCCAACGAACGGCATAATAATGACCATCTTTATTTTTGCTTTGATAACTTTTATCATACATAACCGGACCAAATACTGTCATGGCTAAAGTTTCCACATCATCCGGCCCATCTTTTACTTTTATAACTTCTTTTCTTATTTCAGCCTTTTTCCATTCGTTATTAAACCAGTACTCTTGCATGGTACTGTCTTTAAATTTCATTTCATAAAAATCTTTTACATCTCTACCGGCATTGGTTACCCCCCAAGCACAACTGTCGTTAAAACCTATAATTACGCAAGGTGCACCCGGAAAGGTAGCGCCATAAGTATTTTGTGTGGGTGTGTTTATTTGTATTTCATACCAAAGTGATGGAAGATTTAAACCTAAATGGGGGTCGTTACATAAAATGGGGCGCCCGCTTTTGGTTTTTGTTCCATTAACAGCCCAATTGTTACTACCATTGTTTTTATTGGGAATAATGGGTGGAATGGCTGTTGTATTACCACCGGCAATACCATAATAAACAGAATCAATATTGGCAGGAATTTTAGGTATGATTGAAGGTTTTTCAAATTTGGTTCCAATTGGCAAAATTGGATCCAATGAATCGGCTCTATCGGGAAACATTTTTTGGAATAAATCATATCCCAACAAATTTTTGGTATTCGTCATCAATAAATCATCATCCCCCTGTCCGGTTAGATCATACGACATGAATTTTAGAAACAACGCGGAACGCATGTTAGTCCACAATTCAGGTTGCACATTCAATAATTTAAATTCAATAGGCAATTCAGAAGGTTTTAATTGTTGAATGTAAGCGTTCACCCCTTCAGTATAAGCATCCATAGCTGCTTTAATTTCCGGGTCGGCTTCCATTACCTTCAATGAATTTTCAGCCGCATAAACCATACCCAATCTTCTGAAATATTTGTCAATGGCTAATCCGTCCTTACCAATCATTTCACTCAAACGTCCTCCGGCAACGTTAGTTTCAAACTCCATTTGAAACAAACGGAATTTAGCATGTAAATAGCCCTGTAAAAAATAGGCATCTGCATCATTTTCTGCATATATGTGGGGTACCAATCTATTATCAAAATACACATCAGCTTTCCCTTTTAATTGCGGCAATATCAATTTCCCGCCAAAATTGGCATTTTCACCTTCGGCATTTTGCCAAAAACCCAGTTGTGGCGATAAAAAATAACCCAAACGCGGGGTTTTTGATTTTCCTGCAGGTAATTGAACATTTAATACAATAATTAAAGCAATGGTAAAAATTGCTGCTATTAGAGTGTAGACATATTTCATAGACAAGATTTGTTTCAATGGTTTTTAATCATCGCTATTTTGAAATTGGTGGCAAAAAATAATTATTTATACCCAAAAGCCAATGATTGCTAATTGAAAATAACAAATTTTTGCATACATCAACAAATTTGTTACAGAGAATTATGAAGCTTTCATATTGTTCAATAATTGCAACAATTTTTGAATCTCTTCTTTAGTATTAAAGGCATGCAAAACTATTCTTAGTCGCTCTGCGCCTTTGGGTACAGTGGGATATAGTATGGGGCGCACCGCCATTCCATTTTTCTGTAAATGTTGAGCTACTGTAATTACCTGTTCATAACCGGGTATAACCACCCCTTGAATGGGGGTTTGTGAATTTAGTTTTTGAAATGGAATTTTTGCTTGTTGAAATTGTTGAATGTGCTGCCGCAATAAACTACGTGCTGATTCCATAGTTGGGAACAGTTGATACGACTTCATTATACCCTGTACCAATATGGGTGGCAAAGCGGTAGTATAAATAAGCGGGCGAGAAAAATTAATTAAATATTTTTTTAACCTGTTAGAACCTACAACCACAGCACCCTGGCATCCTAATGCTTTTCCAAATGTATGAATACGTGCAAACACACTGTTTTGTACTTGCAAATGTTGGGTTAACCCCTCTCCTTTATTTCCAATAATACCGGTAGCATGCGCTTCATCAATAATTAAATGAGCACCATACTTTTGCGATAAATGAATCAAATCTTGTAATGGACAAACATCGCCGTCCATACTGAAAACCGATTCCGTAACAATAAAAACATTGCCTTTTGCAGTCTTTAGTTTATCCTCCAACTGCTGCATATCATTGTGCTTGAAAGAAAAACTTTTTGCAAATGAAAGCCTTACGCCTTCGCGTATGGAAGCATGAGAAAGAGCATCGTATAAAATAGTATCGCCTTTTTGTGGTATAGAAGATAAAACACCCACATTTGCATCATAACCGGAATTGAATAAAAGAGCCGACTCTGTTTCATGAAAACCGGCAATTATTTTCTCCACTTGTTCCATTAATGCATAATTACCTGACAAAAGACGTGAACCTGTTGCACCAAATGCGAAGTATTGGGAAGTTTCCTGATGAATCAAATGATTTTTCACAATGCCCAAATAATCATTGGAAAAAAAATCAACAGCATTCATATCGGGCAATTTCAGCTTTCGTAATAATCCAAGTGCAGTTCGCTCTTCAATTTTTTTATCAAGAAAATGGTCGTTATACATAAGTCAAAACTAATGAAATACTATTGTTTAACTGAACATGAGGAAAGAATACCTGAGGGTAGTAATTTTGCCGGGAATACTTTTTTATGGAAGATACCGTAGATGTAAAATCAATTTTAAATCTGCAATTAATAACTGACCCACGTTGGGTACAATTGGCCTCCATTAGTACGGAAGCTATTTTAACCGATCATGCTTACTGTGAACAAAAAGCAGCCATTTCATGTATTTCAATTATTCAGCACTATTCTTCCAAAAAAGAAATAGTGCATAAACTGTCCCCCATTGTTACGGAAGAATGGGGACATTTTCGGTTGGTATTGCAAGAATTGGAAAAAAGAAAACTGAATTTAGGAAAGCAACGTAAAGACGTGTACGTTAATCAATTATTAGGCTTTCAACAAAAAGGCGGTAGTGAAGAAGGACGTTTATTAGATAAACTTTTAACCATGGCTTTGATTGAGGCCCGCAGTTGCGAACGTTTTAAGCGACTTAGCGAAGGATTAGAAGATGCCGGTTTACGAAAATTTTACAGGCGCTTTATGGAAAGTGAGGCCGGCCATTATACATTATTTATTGAATTAGCTCGGTTGTACTTCCCTGCTGAAAAAGTAAACGAACGTTGGAAGCAATGGCTGACTTATGAAGCACAAGTAATGCAAAGCAATGAATTAAGAGGCGATAGAATACACTAATGATAAGACATATTTATTCATTGATTGCATTCGTAAAATAATCCAGCATATGGTGTAAAGGAAGGTATGGATGCATTTTCAACAATTGCTGTGTTAGGGTAGCATATTTTCTTAAAAATGTTTGATGCTGTTGTGATTTGGGATTTGAGGAAACATGGCGTCTGGCTATTTGTATTTCTTCAATTTGTCCAATTAAATCAATAGTTTCATTAGTCATACAAGCTTCCTTCAGCTTTGTCCAAACATATTCTGTTGCTGCATGGTTAGGGTGAACTAAATCTTCCGCATAAAACCGATAATCGCGCAAATCATCAATTACTAGTTCATAAGCAGGGAAATAATAAAGCTGTGGTAACTGCTCGACTAAATAATGCACAGCACTAATTAAAGCTGCTTTGCTTCGGTTATTATTAATTACACCTTCGCGTAAATGCCGAACAGGACTAATTGTAAAAATTACTTTTATGTTTTTATTGAATGCACCCAATCTATCTAACATAGTTCCCAATACAGTAATTACTTGTGTAGTATCCATTAATTTTTTTTGAAACCATGCGGCAGGTGCTTTATGATTATTTGCAGCAACGGTACCGGGTTTAGCATTGGCCGCTTCAGCAGTTAAACTATATACCCAAGCAGAACCCAAGGTAACAATAAGATAATCGGCTGTTTGCAAAAATTGATGCGCATTAACAATTGAAGCATTCATTTTTTCTGTTGCTTCATCGGAAGTTACACCGGAAAAGCGACTATGAAATTGCCAGCTATGCCAACTTTCATTCAAAAAGAATAAATCAGCAGGAGTATACTCTTTTTTTGAAATAATATTAATGATTGCTTCAGCTACACTTACCGGATTAAATAAAATTCCATTAGGATTTTGATGTACCCGGAATCCTGCATTGATTAATTTTTCACCTATGTTTTCTGTAAAACAGGATCCTATCAACATTATTTTGTGTTGATGATGAATAGGTATTGCTAATTTTTGAACATCAAATTCTGCATGAAATTTCATGAATAAAAAATAATACGTATTAAACAAAAATTTCGGCGGCCAGTTGAATACTTTTTTCTAGTGCAGATTGATTAAAATTAAAGTCTTTACCAATTTGTTGAAAGTATTCCATAATTACCAGGCTATCCATATTTCCTACCAATTCATCTTGCGCCATTGGGCAGCCGCCATAACCACGAATAGCACCATCAAATCGAGTGCAACCACCCTCATATGCTGCAGATAGTTTAGCCATTCTATTTTGGGCGGATGCATGCAAGTGTGCACCAAAAATAATGTTGGGATATTTCGGAATAAGTACTTCAAAAGCAGCCTTTATATGATTTGGGGTTGCAACACCCACTGTATCGGCTAATGAAATAATGCCAATATTTTTTTGCACCATAGCATTGGCCCATTGCAATAATATTTCACCATTATATGCATCACCATATGGATTACCAAAGCCCATGCTTAAATACACCACCAAAGTTTTATTATTTTTTAAACACAATTCCTGAATAGCATCAATGGTATGTAAACTTTCTTCTTGTGTACTGTTGGTATTGCGCAGCTGAAAAGTGGGTGATACAGAAAATGGAAAACCTAAATAAGTTATTTCATCAAACATTACTGCCGACTCAGCACCACGTACATTGGCTACAATGGCCAATAACTTTGTATTTGTATTGTGAAGGTTTAGTCCTTTTAAAACTTCAACAGTATCAGCCATTTGAGGAATAGCTTTGGAAGAAACAAAACTGCCAAAATCAATCGTATGAAAACCAACTTGTAATAATTGATTGATATAATTTATTTTTTGCTGAGTGGGTATAAAATCATGCCATCCTTGCATGGCATCGCGGGGGCACTCAATCAATTGTATATTGGTCAATGTGTCTTTCATAACCTATGTAATTAGGATAATTTATTTGCAGTAATAGAACTAAACTGTCTCTGCTTCAATGCTTCATACAGTACAATACCAGCTGCAACCGCTACATTAAATGAATCAAAATTTCCTGCCATAGGAATTTTAAAAAAATAATCTGCTGCCTTGGCTAAGTAAGGTTGAACGCCCCTACCTTCAGCACCCATAATAATACAGGCAGGTATTGTTAAATTTAATTCAAATACATTTTTTTCAGCTCGCATTTCTGAAGTATGCACTTGTATGCCATTTAAATGCAGTGTATCTACAGCTTTCAACAAACTATTTACCCTACAAACTTGAATATGTTGTAAGGCGCCTGCGCTACTTTTTAAGGCCTCTTCATTTAATGCCCCAATACCTTTATCGGGAATAATAATAGCCTGTGCTCCACAACAAACAGCACTTCGTGCAATGGCACCAATATTGCGCACATCCGTAATGCCATCTAACATAACAAACAGTGGCGCTTCACCCTGCTGCACAACAAAATCAATAACCTGTTGCAAATCCATGTATGGAACTAATGCCGCAAAGGCTATGATGCCTTGATGATTAGCCTTAGTTAATGTATTCAGCTTTTCAACAGGTACTAATTGAATGGGTATTTGGTGTTGTTTAGCCAATTGTTTAATGGTAGCAATAGAATCGCCTGAAGTATTTTTTTGCAATAGTATTTTATCAATAGCTCTACCCTGCTCAATGGCTTCTATTAATGGCTGCCTACCAATTATTAATGATGCAGATGATTTACCCATATTGCAAAATTAGGGTTTCCATTTGCCCTGCATCCATAATAGTTGCAGTTTTTGTAAAGCAATAATAGATACAGCATCTTTAATGGCTCCATTTTCAACCATTGCAAATGCTTGTTGTAAGGGCACTTTTTTAATTTGTAATTCTTCCGTTTCTTCAGGCGAAGCCGAAAATTGTTGTAATTGTGTAGCTACAAACAATTCCGCAATTTCATCAGTAACGGAGTTTGATAAGTGTGCACTACCTAAATATTCCCATTTGCCTGCCTTCAACCCGGTTTCTTCCAATAATTCGCGTTGGGCTGTTTGCTGTGGCTGTTCATTATCAGGACATCCACCCTCGGGTATTTCCCAACTGTATTGTTGTAAAGTAAATCGATACTGTCCCACCAAATAAGTATTCATTTCATCATCAACCGGAATAACACCTACGGCTATATTTTTAAAATGCACTTTTCCATAAATGCCTTCATTACCAGAAGGATTAATTACTTGATAGTGGTGCAACGCAATCCAACCATTTTCATATATTAAATTTTCATTCAGTATTTTCCACGGATTTTTTTCTGCTAATGGCATAACAATATTTTTATGATGAAGTAGTTGCAAATGTAAGCACAAGAAAAAAGGCCATCAAAATAGACGGCCTTTTACTATTTAGTGCAAGTAGTTAGCTATTTATTTAATACCGAAAGCTTTTTTTACCTTGGGTACATAATCTAATTTTTCCCAAGTAAACAATTCCACTTTCATTTTCTTTACTTTACCATCGGGTGATTTAAACTCTTTAGTTACTACTTCATTCTTACGGCCCATGTGTCCGTATGCAGCAGTTTCACTGTAAATTGGATTTCTTAATTTTAAACGCTGTTCAATGAAATAAGGACGCAAATCAAATAATTCCATTACAATTTTACTGATTTCTGCATCACTCATATTCACTTTAGCAGTACCATAAGTGTTTACATAAATGGATGTGGGTTGGGCAACACCAATGGCATAAGAAACTTGTACCAAAATTTCGTCGGCAACGCCTGCTGCTACTAAATTTTTCGCAATATGGCGAGTTGCATAAGCAGCAGAGCGGTCAACTTTTGAAGGATCTTTACCGCTGAATGCACCACCACCGTGTGCACCTTTTCCACCATAAGTATCAACGATAATTTTTCTTCCTGTTAATCCGGTATCACCATGTGGGCCACCAACTACAAACTTACCAGTTGGGTTAATATGGTACTTTACCTGATTGTTGAATAATTTGGCGTATTTTTTATATTTAGCTTTCACCCTTGGAATCAGAATTTCAATCATGTCTTTTCTGATTTTGGCCTGCATTTTAGCTTCGGTATCAAAATCATCGTGTTGCGTTGAAACAACTATGGTATCAATTCTTACGGGTTTGTTATTGTCATCGTATTCTAATGTAACCTGACTTTTTGCATCGGGGCGCAAATACTTAATTTGTTTGTTTTCGCGACGCAAAGCAGCTAATTCAATTAAGATTTTTTGTGCCAAGTCTAATGAAAGCGGCATATAATCGTCGGTTTCATTTACAGCATAACCAAACATCATTCCTTGGTCGCCGGCGCCTTGTTCTTCTTTCTTTTGGCGTTCTACACCTTGGTTAATGTCAGGAGACTGTTCGTGAATTGCGGATAAAACGCCACAAGAATGCGCTTCAAACATATATTCGCTTTTGGTATAACCAATTTTGCGAATAACACCACGAGCAATTTCTTGCACATCTAAGTATGCTTTTGAACGTACTTCACCTGCCAAAACTACTTGACCAGTTGTTACCAAGGTTTCACAAGCAACTTTAGAATTAGGATCAAATGCCAAAAAATTATCGATTAATGCATCAGAAATCTGATCGGCAATTTTATCGGGATGCCCTTCAGATACACTTTCAGAAGTAAATAAATAAGACATGAATACTTGATTTTATAGATATGTTTGCAAATATAAGTGTAATGCTATTTGAAATGTTTGTAATTAAACCAGTGTTTGTTTTATGTGTATAAGGTTTACTTAGCCAACTCTTGAAACAATTCAATGTATTCAGAAAGATCGGAATCTAATCCTTTAAATGGAACAATTGTTTTGCCTTTTAGTTTCGCAATATCGTCGGCTAATTTTTTTTCAATCATTTCATCGCCAATGGTAACTGCATCGGCAAAATGTGCTCCTCCTTTGAATAAAGAAGTGTTATTGGCATCTTTATATAACTCTAAATCTTTTTCTTTTATGTTGGCGTTAATCACAGCCTTTTTTACAAAATCAGCGCCTAAATTTTCTTGGAAGGTATTTTGACCTACTGTAAATACAACTTTACTATTGCTAAAAATAGCTTCGCGTTTATAGGCTGTTTTTATGTAAACGGGAATAAGCCCTGTCATCCATCCGCTACAATGAATTACATCAGGAGCCCAACCAAATTTTTTTACTGTTTCTAAAGCGCCTTTTGCAAAAAAGATACTTCTCAACCCATTGTCTTCAAACCAATGCTCATCATCATCATGAAAAATGTGTTTACGCTTAAAGAAGTCTTCATTTTCTAAAAAATATACCTGTAATCTGGCATTGGGTAATGAAGCAACTTTAATTTGTAATGGATAGTCATCATCATCAACTGAAACATTAATACCCGATAAACGAACCACTTCATGCAAGCGATGCCTGCGTTCATTAATTACACCAAAACGCGGCATAATGCATCGCACTTCTAAACCACTGTCATTGCTTTTTATTGCAAGCCTGTTCACCACTTCTGCAAACTCTGTCAACTCCAAATAAGGCGACATTTCGGTTGCAATAAATAAAATTCTTTTCTTTGACATGAATTAAGTCAATTTACGTGAGGCAAATTTTAAGGGTGCAAAGTTAAATAAAATACACCAAATAGGCGATAAATACCCTTTAATACCAAATAATTTTGAACAAAATGATTATTTGCAAATCAAAACAAGCATTGCAAAAAGTGCTTCAAACACAAAATAACCCCATATCTATTGGTTTTGTGCCTACCATGGGAGCATTACATAATGGCCATTTGGCTTTAATTGATGCCAGTAAAAAAGCGGGGAATTATACTGTTTCTAGCATTTTTGTTAACCCCACTCAGTTTAACAACAAGGAAGATTTTGAAAAATATCCCATCTCAATTGAGGCTGATATTAACTTGTTAATACAACACCAGTGCGATGTTTTGTTTTTGCCATCAGTAGCAGAAATGTACCCGAATGGCGCACATATCCCCCACAACTATCCATTAGGTGATTTGGAACAGATTTTAGAAGGGGAATACCGACCCGGGCACTTTCAAGGTGTATGTTATATAGTTGAACAATTGCTTAAATTAGTCAATCCCACCCATTTATACATGGGTAGTAAAGATTACCAACAGTGTATGGTAATTCAATTTTTATTACAGTACAATCAACAACTTTCCAATATTCAATTGCATATTGAACCCACTGTTCGAGAGGCCAATGGATTGGCCATGAGTTCAAGAAACAGAAGGCTTTCAATTGAAAATTTTAACAAAGCTGCAACATTATTTCAAACCCTTGTTTTTATAAAACAGAACATAGGCCAATACAAATTAGATGCTTTAATCAACATGGCTAAAACCAAACTCATAGAAGGAGGCTTTGAAAAAGTTGATTACATAAGCATTGCCGATGCCCACACGTTGAAACCTATTGAACAATTCAACCCACAACAACCGGCCATTGTTTTAGCAGCAGCATTTTTACAAAATGTTCGGCTTATTGATAATTTACCGCTTAACTAATGCTTTGAAAACTTGTTATAATCAAAGCATCTTTTACTTTTGCGCTCATTATGTTAATAGAAGTATTAAAATCGAAGGTTCACCGAGCTGTTATTACAGAAGCTAACTTGAATTATGTGGGTAGTTTAACCTTGGACGAAGACTTGATGGATGCTGCCAACATGATTGAAAATGAAAAAATTCAAGTGGTTAATGTGAACAATGGAGAGAGATTAGAAACTTATTTAATTAAAGGTCAACGAGGTTCGGGGGTTGTGTGTTTAAATGGTCCTGCTGCCCGTAAAGCCGCTGTTGGCGACATTATTGTAATTATGTCGTATGCACAAATGGATTTTGAAGCAGCCAAAACATTTAAACCACATGTAATATTTCCAAAAACAGGAAATAAATTATAATTAATCAGGCTTCTGTAAATTGCAGTAAGAATTAACCTGCATGGCAAGAAAACTGAAGGTATTTATCAAATACTTGTTTTTTTTAGGACTGGGCATTTTTTTGGTTGCCTGGAGTCTACATCAAATACCGGCCAATCAATGGAATGAATTTACCGGCGCTTTGAAGCATGCCAGGTACATTTTATTTATTCCTGTTTTTTTCATTTTAACACTAAGCCATGTTTTTCGTGCCTTACGTTGGAAAATTTTAATGCAACCTCTTGGCTATTTTCCAACACTTATCAATACCTTTTTTGCGGTTATGATTGGTTATTTAGCTAACCTTGCAGTACCTCGTTTGGGCGAAGTTTTGAAATGTACATTATTGGCTCGTTATGAAAAAGTGCCTGCAGAAAAACTGGTTGGTACTATAGTGGTAGAAAGAGCCTTTGATGTGCTTTCTTTAGGTATTGTTTTCGTATTAGCATTTTTAACCCAATATGAAATTATTGGAGATTATGCCATTCAATTAACCAAACAACTATTTCAATCTAAATCGGGTGGCGTATCGCTTCGCAAATTAGGAATTGCCATATTGGTATTAATTGTTGTAATATTTATTATCCGGCACTGGTTTCAGCGATTTGCACATCTTAAAATAGTTATTCAAATTAAAAAAATTATTAAAGGAATTTGGGAAGGGCTCATCAGTATTAAAAATGTTAAACAAAAAGGTTTGTTTATATTTTATTCGGCCGCTATTTGGTTATTATATCTTTTAGGAACATGGATTGGTTTTTATGCAACAATTGGCACCAGCGGTTTAGGTTTTCCGGTTGCTTTTTCTGCCTTGGCCTTTGCCAGTATTGGTATGATTTTAACACCCGGCGGAATAGGTGCCTATGCTTACTTTATGGCCATGGTGTTGGAAAAAAATGGGGTTGCTTATGGAATAGGATATGCCAATGGAACTTTGCAATGGTTTGCACAATTTATTATTATTTTACTTTGGGGCTTTGTTTGCCTGGGTTTATTACCTTGGTACAATAAAAAAAGATTACCACAACAATCCACTACTACAATTTCTTAATATGCGATACACAAAAGCTATTCAACAAAAAATATTTCATTTGGATGAGTTAAAAGCAATAAGGGCCGGATGGAAAATGCGCAATAAAACAGTAGCCTTTACCAATGGTTGTTTTGATATTTTACATGAAGGACATATTTCCTCTTTATCTAAAGCGGCTGAAGCTGCCGATTATTTGATTGTTGGGGTAAATAGTGATGCGAGTACCAAACGATTAAAAGGAAATGACAGGCCTGTAAATAATGAGCATAGCAGAGCATTAATACTTGCATCATTAATTATGGTTGATGCAGTTATTATTTTTGAAGAAGATACCCCTTTGCAACTCATTGAGGCTTTAATGCCCGATGTTTTAGTGAAGGGTGGAGATTATACAATTGAAACCATTGTTGGGGCAAAAGAAGTAATGGCCAATGGAGGAAAGGTGCTCATTAATCCTATTATAGATGGTTTTTCAACCACAGGTATTCTTCAAAAAATAAGGCAATTGGGCTAATGATGTTTTTAAATTCATACAATAAAGCCCCTAATTAAAGAGTTAGGGGCTTTATTGTATGTTTCAATTCAATTATTGAAAGGCCTCTTTCACCCTATCGAAAAATGATTTTTCATTTTTTCCGGGTTGAGGTTTGAAGTTGGGGCTTTGACTTAACTTTTCCAACATCGCTTTTTCTTCAGCAGAAACAGTTTGTGGTGTCCAAATATTTACATGAATAAGTTGGTCACCTTTAGCATAGCCTTGTACTTCCGGGAAACCTTTTCCTTTTAACCGAAATATTTTACCACTTTGTGTACCGGCCGGTATTTTAATTTTAGCCTTACCATCAATGGTAGGCACTTCAACCTGTGTTCCAAAAATAGCATCAGGAATAGAAATATGTAAGTCATAAGCGACATTCAATCCATCGCGTTGTAATTCCGGATGTGGTTCTTCTTCAATTTGAATTAATAAGTCGCCGGGCATTCCACCACGTTCACCTGCATTACCTTTTCCGCTCATGCTTAATTGCATACCTTCTTGCACGCCGGCTGGCACATCAATTGAAATAGTTTCTTCACCATATACCCTACCTTCTCCTTTACAAGCAGTGCATTTATTGGTAATAGTACTTCCTTCACCATTACAAGTAGGACAAGTAGTAACAGTTTGCATTTGTCCAAGGAAAGTATTAGTAACTCGGCGCACCTGACCTGTTCCACCACAAGTTCCACAGTTTTGAATACTGCTTTTATCTTTTGCACCATTGCCTCCACAAGTTGAACAAACTACATATTTTTTTACTTTAACTTGTTTATTAACTCCATTTGCAATTTCTTCATAGTTTAGCTTAATTTTTATTCTAAGATTACTACCTCTTTGTCCTGTAGGTCTTCTGTTACTTCCACTACCACGTCTTGAGCCACCACCACCAAAAAAACTGCCAAACACATCTTCACCAAAAATATCTCCAAAATGGCTGAAAATGTCTTCCATATTTTGTGCCCCACCAAATCCACCTGAGCCGGGGCCAAAGGCTTGATGACCATACCTATCATACTTAGCTCTTTTATCAGGGTCGCTCAGCACTTCATAAGCTTCTGCGGCTTCTTTAAACTTTTCTTCGGCGGCCTTATCACCTGGGTTTCTATCGGGGTGATATTGCATGGCTACTTTTCGATAGGATTTTTTAATTTCTTCAGCAGTAGCTGTTTTTGTTACGTTTAAAATTTCGTAATAATCTCTTTTTGTTGACATAATTTTTTGATTGTGGAGTAGTAGAAACTACCAATTTTTATTTACCAACAACAACCTTTGCAAAACGAATTAATTTGTCGTTTAAGTAATAGCCTTTTTGTATTTCATCTAACACTTTACCTTTCAATGCTTCAGTAGGGGCAGCTATTTCGGTAATAGCTTCATGCTTTTCAGTATCAAATTCGTGCTGTAAACTATCCATTACTTTTAACCCTTTGCTTTGCAAAATGTTACGCAGTTTATTGAAAACTAACTGTATGCCCTCTTTTTGTAAAGCAATATTATCCGATTCATTCAATTGTTTCTCAGCCCTGTCGCAATCATCCAATACTTCCAATAAAGCCACAATAACTTCTTTTCCCGCTGTTTGTTGTAACTCTATACGTTCTTTGGCTGTTCTACGCTTATAATTCTCAAATTCAGCCAACAAACGTAAATATTTATCTTTTTGTTCTTGAATTTCAGCTTCTAATTTTTCTATTTGACCTTGTTCTGCCACAGGTTCATTTAAATGAGCAGATCCTGCTGCATTTTCGTCAGTATTGAATGTTAAATCAGTATCATTTACCTGATTTTCCTTCTCATTTACGTGTTTTTGATGTTTTTCTTTTCCTTGCATAGCTCAAATTTGAAGTGATACGTATAGGGCAATTTTTTTGCCAATTACACTTAAGCGGCAAAAATGGCAGTAGTTGCGCTTACTTTTGCAAAATGACGAAGGTTTTTTTAAACAAAAAAATGAATGAAAGAATTGCCGGTGGCCACCCTTGGATATTTGGCAATGAATTGCAACCAATACCCCTTGATGCCATTGCCGCAGGCAGTTTAGTTGAAGTTTATACGGTTGATAAAAAATGGATTGGAATAGGTTATTTTAACCCTAAATCACAAATTGCTATTCGTTTATTAACTAGAAAAAAAGAACAAGTTGATGCTCATTTTTTTTATAAAAAAATTTTGGATGCTTGGCAATACCGTCAGAAACTAGGATATAACGAAAATTGCAGATTGGTATTTGGCGAAGCCGATGAGCTACCCGCACTTATTATTGATAAGTTTAACGATTATTTTGTTATACAAACATTGGCATTAGGAATAGATATTTGGAAAACTGCTATTGTAGATGCGTTGGAAAAAATTTTTAAACCTAAAGGCATTTATGAGCGAAATGATGTTCCGGTTCGGGAATTAGAGGGATTAACCCAACAAAAAGGCTTTTTGTCGGCACCTTTTCAAACTGAAATTATTATACGAGAAAACGGATTACAATTTTATGTTGACATAGAAAACGGGCAAAAAACCGGCTATTTTTTAGACCAACAACACAATAGAAGTGCCATAGCACCCATAGTAAAACAAGCAAAAGTATTAGGTGTATTTACCTATACCGGCACATTTGAAATACATGCTGCCCACTATGGAGCAACTTCAGTAAAAGGAATTGATATTAGTGAATCGGCTATACAACAAGCCAAAAGAAATGCCACGCTTAACCATTTAGAAAACATTTGCCATTTTGAAGTTGCCAATGCATTTGATGTATTAAAGCAATGGGCCAAAGAGGATCAAAAATTTGATGTGGTAATGTTAGATCCACCGGCCTTTACAAAGAGCCGCCAAAATATTCAAAATGCATTGAATGGTTATAAAGAAATTAATTTAAGGGGAATGAAATTGGTGGAGAATGGTGGCTTTTTAGTAACAAGCAGTTGTACCAATTTGGTGAATGCACAACAGTTTTTGCAAACCATTGAATGGGCAGCAAAAGATGCTCGAAAAAAGATTAGGCAAGTTACTTTCCAAACACAATCGAATGACCACCCAATTATCCGTGGACTGGAAAATACGGAATACCTAAAATTTTTAATTGTTGAGGTAAGAGATAAATAGGAACCAATCCATTATTTCACAACCTGAAAACGCCCGGATTGTACAATCATGCCATTTTGATTGCGTAATTGATAAACATACATACCACGGTAATACTCATCTAAAGGAACAGTTATTTTGTTGCCATCTACTGCATACTCATTCATTTTTTTGCCAATGAAACTAAAAATATATAGCGTGTAATTTTTATAATTTTGATTGGCTTCAAATTCAAAATTTACAAACGATGTAGCGGGGTTAGGATACACAGACACCACTTTTACCTGATCGAAAACATCGGGAAAACTGCTTTTTTCAGGATTAGCATATCCTACAAAAAAACTAAAGGCACATAAAAAAATTAAGTAAAGTTTAATCATTCAGGCATACTTAAACAATGCTAAGTTAGCAATTAGGTTTGAATAAATTTAGTGCCTTAATAATTACTACAACATTTGTATGAACTTTTCAGGAAGGCTTGTAGAAAAAATAAGGGAGCAATAACAGGCCTTACTCCCTTAAAATACAATTAAATAATCTAAAAGTATTATGCAGCCAACACTTGTTGAATGGCGTTAAAATTAGGTAACTCGCCGGCATTTTCTAATACTTCGGCATATTGAATAATACCATTAGCATCAATAACAAAAGCAGCACGTTTGCTTACGCCTTTCATCCAACCAATAAAATTATCATATATTGCTCCATAGGCAGTAGAAACATCTTTATTAAAATCGCTTAACAAAGGAAAATTCAATTTCTCAGTTTCTTTAAACTTAGCTAAGGTAAAAGGCGAATCAACTGAAATGCCTAAAACAACTGCATTTGCATTGTTGTAAACAGCAATACCATCGCGTACTGCACATAATTCTTTAGTACAAACTCCCGTAAATGCCATTGGAAAAAATAGCACTATAACTTGTTTACCCTTGAATGAACTTAATGTAACTTGATTTTTTTCCGTATCATATAAAGTAAAATCTGGAGCAGGCATACCTGGATGTAATTGCATAAATGAAGTTTTAAGTTTTAAAAGTAGAAGTTATATTAAAACACACGAAAATTAAATTTGTTGCCTAGTCAACATAAAGTAATTGAAATATTAATTTTTTAGTCTTTGCAAACATTGCTCCAAACTGTGCTGCCATTCGGGTGGCTGAATGCTAAATACCTGCGTAATTTTTTCGATATTTAAACCACTGTATGCCGGCCTTTTGGCAGGAGTTGGAAATTGTGCTGTTGTGATAGCATTTACTTTGCACGACAACTGCATCTTTTGTTGTATGGCCAAAGCAAATTGATACCAACTAATTATACCCTGATTAGCATAATGATAGATTCCGTAAGGTACTGATTGCATAGATTGGGTACTAATTGTTGTTATTATTTTCATGACTGCTAAGGCTAAGTCAGCTGCGTAAGTTGGACTTCCATACTGATCGCTTACAACGCCAATCTCATTTTTTTCTTTCATTAGACGTATCATGGTTTTCACAAAGTTGTTACCAAAGCTGCTGTATACCCATGATGTTCTAATAATGATAGCACTGGGGCAATTTGATAACGCCAGTTTTTCGCCCATATATTTTGTATAACCATAGTAATTTATGGGATTGGTTAGACTTTCAGGTAAATAAGGTTGAGTAGCCGTACCATCAAACACATAATCAGTTGAGAAACTAATTAATACAGCATTATACTTTGAACAAGCTTTAGCTAAATAACCAACAGCATCAGCATTAACGACATAGGCTTGTTGCTGATTAGTTTCGGCTTTATCAACGGCAGTGTATGCTGCACAATTTATACAAAACGCAGGTTTATATTGCTGAAAAAATTGTAACACTTCAGTTTCGTTCGAAATGTCAAGTGTTTCTTTATCGCAAAAAACAAAGCGAAAGTGTTGGGCAAATTTTTTCGATAAATGCTGTAATTCAGTTCCTACTTGACCATTTTTACCGGTTACTAAAATAAGAGGTAATTCCATATTCAAAATTTATAAAGTCCAGTATTTTCTGGAAAATATTTTGTTGGCATAAATTCCTTTCACGTCAACAATTAAAGCATGCGGCAAAGTTATTTGGGCAAAATAGGCATCATCCAATGCTTTATATTCATTATGCGCTACGGCTATTACCACAATGTCGTAATTGTTTTGTATTTGATCAATCAAGCCGAAACCATATTCTTTTAACAATGCCTCATGGCTAGCCCTGGGATCAGTAACATGCACTTGAATTTGAAGTTGCTGCAAGGCTGTTACTACATCAGCAATTTTTGCGTTGCGAATATCGGCCACATTTTCTTTAAAGGTGGCACCCATAATTAGAACCTTAGCCTGCTTAACAACATCAACCGCTACAATTAAATGCTGAATAATTTTATCGGCAATGTATTTTCCCATTCCATCATTAATCATTCTTGCAGCCGTAATAATCTGTGAGTTGTAGCCCAACTTCGCAGCTTTATAAGTTAAGTAATAAGGGTCAACGCCAATACAATGCCCACCCACCAAACCTGGTGTAAAAGGCATAAAGTTCCATTTTGTTGCGGCAGCTGCTAACACTTCATGGGTTTTTAATTCCATTTTATCAAAAATCATGGACAACTCGTTCATTAAACCTATGTTTAAATCGCGTTGTGTGTTTTCAATAATTTTAGCAGCTTCAGCCGTTTTAATATTAGGTGCTAAATGAATACCGGCTTCAATTATGGCCTCATATAAAGATGCAATTTGCTTTGTAGCAGTTTCATTACATCCGGCTACCACTTTTATTACTTTTTGCAAAGTGTGTTGCTTATCGCCGGGATTAATCCGTTCGGGGGAATAACCGTACATAAAATCTTCGCCGGCTTTTAATCCGCTATTCTGTTCAATAACAGGAATACAGTCTTCTTCAGTACAGCCCGGATAAACCGTAGATTCAAATACAACGGTACCGCCTTTACTAATAACATTGCCCAAGGTATGGCAAGCTTTAAGCAAAGGTGTTAAATTGGGAATTCGCTCTCCATTCACGGGGGTGGGTACCGCTACAATATAAAATGAACAGTTTTTTAAGCACTGTTCATCATTCGAAAAAGTTATGTTTAATTCTTCAAATGATTCCGCGTTAAACTCTTGGTTAGGATCAATGTGTTGTTGCAGTAATTGAATTTTATTTACATCAATATCATAACCAACAACTTTAAATTTTTTTGCGAAAGCCAAAGCCAAGGAAAGACCGACATAGCCCATACCAATAATTGCCACCATGGGGTTAGAGTGCATACGCAATTGAATTTTGCATTTAATGCTGTGTAAATTCTTTCGGCTGTTTAAACAATTCTTCCTGTGGTAATTGTTTAAAATATTCATAGGTTCTTCTTAATCCTTCACTCCTATCTATAGTTGGTTGCCAACCTAATATTTCTTTAGCTTTGGTAATATCAGGTTGTCGTTGTTTAGGATCATCAACTGGTAATGGCTTATAAATAATTTTCACATTTGCACCTGTAAGTTTTAAAACTTCTTCAGCAAAATCCTTTAAACTTATTTCATTAGGGTTACCAATATTTACAGGATAAGGATAATCACTTAAAAGCAAGCGATAAATTCCTTCAATTAAATCATCAACATAGCAAAAAGAACGCGTTTGGCTACCATCACCAAAAACTGTTAAATCTTCGCCACGCAAAGCTTGGCCAATAAATGCCGGTAGTGCTCTACCGTCATTCAATCGCATACGAGGCCCATAAGTATTAAATATGCGTACAATTCTGGTTTCTAACCCATGATAAGTATGATAAGCCATTGTAATAGCTTCTTGAAAACGTTTGGCTTCATCATACACACCTCTTGGACCAATAGGATTTACATTACCCCAATATGATTCGTTTTGTGGGTGCACCAATGGGTCACCGTAAACTTCAGAAGTAGAAGCAATTAACATGCGTGCTTTCTTTTCTTTAGCTAATCCCAAACAATTGTGCGTACCTAATGAGCCTACTTTCAGTGTTTGAATAGGTATTTTTAAATAATCTATGGGGCTGGCCGGTGAAGCAAAATGCAGAATATAATCTAAGCGACCGGGAACATGTATAAATTTAGAAACATCGTGATGATAAAATTCGAAATCCGGCAATTTAAAAAGGTGTTCAATATTATGCAAATCGCCGGTAATTAAGTTATCCATTCCAATTACATGATAACCTTCTTTAATAAATCTATCGCATAAATGCGAACCTAAGAATCCGGCTGCGCCGGTAATTAAAACGCGCTTTTTTTCCATTTATTTACATTTTTGGGCGGCCAATACTTTCGTAATAAAAACCTTTATCCTGCATAGCTTTTACCTCAAACAAGTTTCTACCATCAAATATAACTTTATGTTTCATTTTTTGAACCATCACCTCAAAATCAGGAGTTCTAAACTCATTCCATTCGGTAGCAATAATTAAAGCATCGGCATTGTTTAAAGTACTATACTGATCATTAGCATATTCAATAACATTACCAATTTGTTGTTTTACATTGTTCATGGCTTCAGGATCGAATGCAGTAACAGTTGCACCTTCAGCTAATAATGCCTTAATAATGTATAAAGCCGGAGCTTCGCGTATATCATCGGTATTGGGTTTAAATGCCAAGCCCCAAATTGCGAAGTGCTTACCTTTTAGTTGATTATTAAAGTAATGCTTTATTTTAGGTAACAGATGTAATTTCTGGTTTTCGTTAACTGTTTCAACTGCTTTTAAAATTTTAAAATCATACTGCACTTGTTCAGACGATTTAATTAAAGCCTGAACATCTTTAGGAAAACAACTTCCGCCATAACCAATACCGGGAAATAAAAATCGTTTCCCAATTCTTTCATCGCTACCAATACCCCGTCGAACCATATCTACATCAGCACCCAATTTTTCGCACAACTGTGCAATTTCATTCATAAATGATATTTTAGTTGCCAAGAATGAATTGGCTGCATATTTGGTTAATTCTGCACTTTTTTCATCCATGTAAATAACGGGATTACCCTGACGCACATAAGGTGCGTATAGTTCACCCATTATTTTACGTGCTCTTTCCGAGGTAGTTCCTATCACTACTCTATCGGGTTTCATAAAATCATCAACAGCAACGCCTTCCCGTAAGAATTCGGGATTGCTTACTACATCAAATTCACCTTTGTAATGTTCAGCTATAGCATTCCGAACTTTTTCGGCAGTACCTACAGGCACGGTGCTTTTATCAACAATTACTTTATAATCAGTTAATAACTTGCCTAACTCTCTTGCTACACCCAACACATATTTTAAATCGGCCGAACCATCTTCACCCGGCGGTGTAGGCAAAGCCAAAAAAATAATTTGTGCATCTTTTATGCCTTCAGCTAAATTGGTAGTAAAATCTAAACGCTTTTCATTTAAGTTACGAATAAATATTTTTTCCAAGCCGGGTTCATAAATAGTTATGGTTCCCGATGCCAGCTTCTTTACTTTTTTTTCATCAATATCAATACAAGTAACATGATTACCGGTTTCGGCAAAACAGGTGCCGGAAACTAAACCTACATATCCGGTTCCAACTACTGCTATCTTCATATGTTGTTATTTACGAATTTTAAAACGTGTGAGCTAATATATTCTAATTGTTCATTATCCAATTCTGTGTGCATGGGTAAAGAAATAACTCTTTCAGTAAGCCAATCGGTAACAGGCAAATTCACTTCAGGCAAACCAAATGTGCTAAACATTTTTTGTTTATGCCCCGGTACAGGATAATAAATCATTGAAGGAATTTTTTGCTCGGCCAAATAAGTATTTAATGCATTGCGGTTTATTCCGTTCAATACTAAAGTATATTGATGATACACATGATTGGTATAATTAGCCACTCCCGGAATTGTGATTGCAGTATTATTGGCAAAGGCATTGTTGTAAAATGCTGCAGCCGCATTACGAGCAGCAATATACTCATCTAAATGTTTCAATTTAACATCTAAAATAGCTGCTTGTATAGCATCTAATCTGGAATTACAGCCTACCACTTCATGATAGTAACGTTCTTTTTGTCCATGATTAGCAATCATCTTAATTTTTTCAGCAAGGGCATCATCGTTGGTAAAAATAGCGCCTCCATCTCCATAAGCACCTAAATTTTTACTGGGGTAAAATGAGGTACAACCAATGTGGCCGATGGTGCCGGTTTTAACAGTTTTGCCATTGCTAAACGTATAATCACAACCAATAGCTTGTGCATTATCTTCAATTACATAAATATTATGTGCATTAGCAATAGCCATAATAGCTTCCATATTAGCTGCCTGTCCATATAAGTGAACGGGCACAATTGCTTTCGTTTTGGGTGTAATTGCTTTTTGCAAAGCTTCAGGATCTATGCAAAATGTAACAGGATCTACATCAACAAACACGGGTGTTAAACGCAACAAGGCCACTACTTCGGTAGTAGCAATATATGTAAAAGATGGGGTAATTACTTCATCGCCCGGCTGCAACCCTAATGCCATAAGGGCAATTTGCAAAGCATCGGTTCCATTAGCACAAGGAATAGTATGTTTACTACCCATGTACTGATTGAGTGATTGAGTAAATCTTTGAACTGCAGGACCATTGATATAAGCAGCACTTTCCAAAACCTCCTCAATTCCTTGTTGTATGGCCTGCTTTATTTTCAGATACTGGCCTTTGGTATCTACCATTTGTATAGGCTTCATGGGCTTCATTTAAGTGCGGCAAAAGTAAAACAAAAACATAATTGAAAACAGTTTTACATATTTCATGCCATAAGTGGTACAGGTAATTGTATAAAAGTGTTTATTTGTGGTTACAATGAAGTGGCAATTACTATTTTATAACCTTTTTTTAAGACTTTATGTGCTTATTGCCCATATTATAAAAGGGGGTAATAAAAAAGCTGCTTTGTGGCTAAAGGGCAGAAAAGATATTTTTGAAAAATTAGCTTTGGCTTTACATAGCAACAAAGCGCCTATCATTTGGTTTCATTGTGCAAGCATTGGCGAGTTTGAGCAAGGACGTCCTTTAATGGAACAATTAAAATTGAAGTTCCCAAACTATAAAATTCTGGTTTCTTTTTTTTCACCATCGGGATATGAAGCCAAAAAAGACGACAGCATAGCCGATTGGGTATTTTATTTACCGATAGATAGCAGTAAAAATGCCGAAAAATGGCTATCAATTGTACTGCCCTCTTTAGTTGTTTTTGTGAAATACGAATTTTGGTACTACTATTTAAAAAGCATTCACGAAAAAAATATACCTGCTATTTTAGTTTCAGGAATTTTTAGAAGCAACCAACCTTTTTTTAAATGGTATGGTGGACTACATCGTTATATGTTACATTGTTTTAAACACTTGTTTGTTCAAAATGAACAGTCGAATGAATTGCTAACCAAAATTGGGTTACAACAAATTACAAGTGTTGTTGGTGATACCCGTTTTGATAGAGTAATACACATTGCTAAAGAATTTTACGAGAATAACTTAATTGAACAACTGATTGATAACCGGCAAGTAATTGTAGCGGGGAGTACTTGGACTGAAGATGATGAGGTACTTGATCATTTTGCAAATACCCATCAGGAATTGTTTTTCATTATTGCACCGCATGAGGTTGATGAAGATAGAATTGCAGAATGTAAAAACTTATATAAGCATCATATTTGCTATTCAGATTTATTGGCGGGTGTTACCGCAGAAAATAAAAATGTTTTAATTATTGATAATATTGGCATGCTAAGCAAATTATATCGATATGCTACTATTGCTTATGTTGGTGGTGCCTTTGGTGATGATGGTGTGCACAATGTTTTAGAAGCAGCTGTTTATTTTAAGCCAGTAGTTTTTGGACCTGTTTACGATAAATTTTTAGAAGCAGCATTGCTTATTGAAATGGGTGGTGCTTTTAGCATTGAAGATGCGCTTCACTTAGAAAAAGTTTTTATTAAACTATTATCTGATGCAACCTACTATAGTAATGTTTGCAACAATGCAGGCAATTTTGTTCTGCAACATGCAGGTTCTACATATGGCATCATTCAATATATTCAGGAAAATCTGCGCCTAACCAATTGATTAAAAACAGCTACTACTTCATTATCATCTTTCCAGCCTAACTTTTGTTGTAATTCTTTTTGCACCCAAAAAGCAGCTTCGGGGTAAAGTAAAAAATTATTAATTGTTTTAATACTTTTTTCAAAAAGGCTTTCATCGCCATTAAATAATTCTTTTACAAACAGATAACGGTCGTTAATACCAATTGCTTTTCGTAAATCTTTAATCGGTGTTTCCTGTAATGTAGTAGCCAATTCTTTTTGTTGTGGTTTTAATTTATCATTTAAACTTGTTGCATTTTCTGTAACATTAGGTATATCTATTTTTTCTTTTATTACACCTGTTGCATTACTTTCAATGAAAGTATTACTATTCAAACTATCATCAGTTATCACATTTGTATGAACTTTTTGCTCTATGGATTGAGATGATTGTTGTTGTGTGATAGGCGTTTGAAAAGGCATTACTACAGAAACAAGAGCATGTTCAGTTTTAACCGTTGTCATCTCTTCCTGTAAGGCAGTCCATAATTGTTGAACGGTAGTTAATAAATTAACCACGGGTTCGCCTGTGGCTCTTTGTTCATTTAATTTATGAAGAAGAGTATCTACAGTTTGCATAGTATGTAATACATTTGAGGTTTGAAATGATGGCTAAGTTAGCAAGCTTTTTTCAATTAACACTTTATTAAAATGTTTATAGAACCACATATTAAAGGCGATAAAATTGGTTGGATAGAAGTAATATGCGGCAGCATGTTTAGTGGTAAAACGGAAGAATTAATTAGACGCTTGAAAAGAGCCAAAATAGCCAATTTAAAAGTTGAAATTTTTAAACCCGCCATTGATACACGCTATGATGCACAAGATGTAGTTAGCCACGATGCCAATGCTATTGCCTCAACTCCTATTGAAAACTCGCAAACTATTTTATTATTGGCGCAAGATGTTGATGTGGTAGGTATTGATGAAGCTCAGTTTTTTGATGATGAAATTAGTGATGTATGCGAAAAATTGGCTTTACGTGGCATACGGGTAATTGTAGCCGGATTAGATATGGATTATTTAGGTAACCCATTTGGACAAATGCCCAATTTATTGGCTAAAGCAGACTATATAACTAAGCTACATGCCATTTGCGTAGTATGTGGTAATATTGCCAACATATCACACCGTAAAACGGAACAAATGGGTCAAGTTTTATTGGGTGAAAAAGATATATATGAACCTCGCTGCAGAAAATGTCATCAAATTAAGCCTTAATGAATAAACAACATATAATTGCATTAATTAAAAAAGATATTTTGCTGGAAACAAGGCAGCAATACACTTTTTATGGTATTCTTTTATATGTTGCCTCAACAATTTTTGTAGTGTATTTAAGTATGGGGCAGCCCGAAGATAAGGTTTGGAATGCCTTATTTTGGGTTATTCAATTGTTTATTTGCATTAATGCTGTAGCTAAAAGTTTTTTAGCAGAAAGCAGGGGTAGAATGCTTTATTTTTATTCTATTGCCGGAGCCGGCGATTTTATTATTGCCAAGCTTATTTTCAATGCGCTGCTCATGCTGTTAATGAGCCTTTTAAGCTTAGCAGTATTTACAGTATTGTTGGGAAACCCTTTAGCCAATGCAACTGCCTTTATTGGAATAAGTATGTTAGGGGGTATTAGTTTAAGCTTGGTATTTACTTTTTTGGCAGCTATTGCCGCAAAAGCAGAACAACAAGCTGCATTAATGGCTATTATGGGCTTCCCTATTATCATTCCACAATTACTACTTTTAATAAAAATTTCTTCAATAGGATTTGCAAGTGTTGTGCAAGGTGGTTTATGGCAAATGGTTGCATTAATGGCTGGTTTAGATGCCATGGTAATTATTCTCGCCTACATTTTATTCCCTTTTTTATGGAAAGATTAAAAACGCAAATGCCTTACTGTTAATCCGTTATTTTTTAATTGGAGTAAGGAATCAATTCCAATTTTAATATGCCTATCTACAAACTTACTGGTTACCTTTTTGTCACTTGCTTCAGTTTTTACCCCTTCCGGAATCATGGGCGAATCGCTTACCAATAACAAAGCACCGGTTGGTATATGGTTATAGAAACCTACAGTAAAAATAGTTGCAGTTTCCATATCAATGGCATAAGCTCTAATCTTAGTTAAATATTCTTTAAATGCATCATCGTGTTCCCAAACCCTGCGGTTGGTAGTGTAAACAGTACCTGTCCAATAATCAACCTTATAATCGCGAATGGTTGTTGATATGGCTTTTTGCAAAGCGAATGCAGGCAATGCAGGTACTTCCGGAGGAAAATAATCGTTTGAAGTTCCCTCACCTCGTATAGCAGCAATTGGTAAAATTAAATCGCCAATTTTATTACGCTTTTTTAACCCACCGCACTTTCCTAAAAATAAAACTGCTTTAGGTTCAATGGCAGAAAGTAAATCCATTACCGTTGCTGCACCGGGGCTTCCCATGCCAAAATTAATAATAGTTATATCATTAGCAGTAGCACAAGTGAATGAGCGATCTCTACCTACAACTTCTACATTATTCCATTCGGCAAATTTTTCAACATAATTACTAAAGTTGGTTAATAGAATGTATTCCCCAAAGTTTTCTAATTTTTCGCCTGTATAACGGGGCAACCAGTTTTTTACAATTTCTGCTTTTGTTTTCATAACTTTTATAATATTCTATGTGTTAACTAAAATGCTATTCTCCCACAAAAACTAAAATGCAACCTAGCCATTCTAGTTTAACTGATAAAAGTAATTGTTTTTGGCAAATAATATTATTCTTTTACAAAAAATATTAGCACATTATATTTATACTCCTTTTAGCGAAATTTTTAAGTATTGCACATGATAATTCAACTTAAGTACCCACCGCCCAACTTTCAAATTAAAAAAAAAGAGGATAAAACTTTTATTTTTGATGCTTACAGGAAACGTTGGATTTTACTAACACCTGAGGAGTGGGTACGTCAAAATTTTTTGAACTATTTAGTGCATCAAAAAAATTATCCGGCTTCACTTATAGCTGTAGAACAACAAATTCATTTGAACGATAAGAAAAAACGTTTTGACATTGCTGTTTATAAAAATAATTTACCCTGGATGCTGGTTGAGTGTAAAGAAATGGAAGTAAAGTTATCAACCCAAACCATTGATCAAATTTTAAGCTATCAACAAAATTTGAAAACACAGTTTTTGGTATTAACCAATGGTAATGAAACCTTTTGTTGGGATACACTCAATGCTGTTGCTTTAACTGCGTTACCGAACTATTAATTGCTTATTCGCTTGGTACCACCTCAGCCATGCCTTTCTGATTAAGTTTATATTGAAGTGACCGAATCTTAAGCACACCACCATTTTTTAGTGCACTAAAATCTTTCACCACTAAATTCGGAAAATGTAAACTTCCACCTGTATTGGCTGCAATGGTAACATAATCTGGATGTACGCCTATTTGTCCCCCGCATACCAATATTTGTATGGGTTTCTTTATTTTATTCACCAATACTATATCACGCACAGGTGCCCAATTATCAGCAATGAGAAAAACCTCTTCACAACTGTTACAAGCTTCAATAGCTTTAATAATTGCTTCACAAACATTTTCAGGCGTATCACCACCTGATCCCTTTTGCATGGCTAATTCCATTAGATCGGCAGCTGCTGCCATATTAGTATACTTATCAGTATAAATTCCACCAGTATTACCCAACACTTTTTTTTCTGTAACTATATCATCCCCATCATTGAAACAAGCAAATGAGGATATGCAATGCAAACTATCCATTTGTTGTAACCAATGCAACAATTGAATAGTGTATAATGACATGCTTGCTGTAACATCTGCAATTAACAAAACATTTTTGCAAGGCAAATTTTTTAAACTATGTAATAAGCTAGTATCAGGTAACGAGATAATAGTATTGGTAGAAGTATTGGTTCGTTTGGGTGCATCATCTTCCCATTTTCGTGGGGGTCCTACTAAGCAATACAATTGCTGAGCTTTTTGATATTGCTGCAATTGTCTTCGAGTTAATATTCGTTTTTGAATGGCAATATTTGTTGGAATACTAAATGAGGAATCAGAAGCATTCAAGTGAATAAATGGAGTATCTGCGACTTGCAACAAAGGTCTGTTGTTAATATAAAATGTAGGAATTGAGGAACTTGACGTTGAACCATAAATTTCATCCCAATACCTAATTTTTTGTTGTTTTCTATTGGGTTCTGATGTGGTTATTGATTTAGCAATTGCAGCTGTTTGTTTTGCTGCTTTTAGTGTTGTAGCTGTTTGTTTTATCTGCATTAATTCTTGCTTCCGGGTTTCTGCAGTAACCCAACTACGATAATGAATAACGAACCCATGCCTTAGTAAAGCGGCACTTGCTGCATCCTTTCCATCCATTTGCCGAATTACCCGCCATTGCGTAAAAATTTGATTATGAATAAATGGAATTAATTGCAATAAAGATTTGAACCTTGCAGCATTTAATGCAAACAAATTATTGGATGTAGGATAATCTGTAAATACCAAATCAACAGATAGAATATCAGCATTTTGTAAATGACTAACTCCATTAGTATCCAAAAAATTGGATTGACCAAAAGGCATTGACAAATACAACACATGTGTACTTATAGTATCTATTGAATAAACGGGTACTCGAATAAGATTGTTGTTCAATATTTTATTGACCCAAATTGGAGTTTGTGCCATAGTAAACAGGGGCAATAAAAATAAAACCAGCAAATATTTTAACATGGCACAAATTATTTCTCATCAATTTACAACTATTTATAATTGAAAAATAAATGAAAGAATAGTCTAGATAAGTATACATTGTTTTTTTACAATCAACATAATGCAGGTATTGAGAAAAAATAAAAAAAGGCTGACAATTTGAAGTCAGCCTCTTTTCATATATAAAGTATTGGTAACTACTATGGAAATATACCTAACTCATTATAAGAAGTAGCCACTTTGTTAATAGCACAAACATAAGCGGCAGTTCGCATGTCGGGTATTTCAGGATTATTATTCCAAATTTCCATGATTTCCTGTGTAGCAGTAATCATGGTTTCTTCTAATCCACTATGTACCAAGTCAACTTCTTCAGGACCATGTAAAATGAATTTCCTTTCAGCTTCTGATACATTTTTACTGGTTAAATTTTCCATTTGGCTCAAAATATGTGTATTCATATTCTCCGTGAACCTTTTTTCTAACCGGCCATAACGTACATGCGATAAATTCTTTAACCACTCAAAATAAGACACTGTAACACCGCCGGCATTTAAATACATGTCGGGTACAATTAAAACGCCTTTTTTGTTTAGAATTGCATCAGCTTCAGGAGTTAAAGGACCATTAGCTGCTTCACCAATAATTTTTGCTTTAATTCTATCCGCATTTGTTTCATTAATTACATTTTCTAATGCAGCAGGAATTAAAATATCGCATTCCATTTCTAATGCTTCTTTGCTATTGGTTATATTGGTAGCACCGGGGAAGTTTAAAATTGAACCGGTTGCTTTTCTATGTTGAAAAACTTCTTCTTCATTCAAACCATTTGCATTATAAATAGCACCTTCATATTCAGCAATGGCAATTACTATTGAGCCATGTTCTCTGAAGAATTTGGCAGAATGGAAACCCACATTACCTAATCCCTGTACAATTACTTTTTTACCCTCAACGCCCGGCGTTAATCCTAACTTTTTCATTCTGTCGGCCATGTTGCATACTTCGCGAACACCATAGAAAACGCCTAAACCGGTAGCTTCTTTTCTTCCTCTAACACCACCTTGTGACACTGGCTTTCCGGTTACACAACCGGCAGCATCTAATTCACCGGGTTTTAATGAAGCATAAGTATCAACTATCCATGCCATTTCTCTTTCACCGGTTCCATAATCAGGTGCCGGAACGTCAATACCTGGACCAATAAAATTTTTCTTAACTAATTCACTGGTATAACGGCGCGTAATTTTTTCTAATTCATATGCACTATAATTACGTGGATTAATTTTAATACCACCTTTTGCACCACCGAAAGGTACATTCACAATAGCACATTTATAAGTCATTAAACTTGCCAAAGCCATAACCTCATCTTGATCAACAGCATCACTAAAACGAATACCACCTTTACAAGGAGTTTTGTGTTGGCTGTGTTGTACACGATATGCTTCAACTACTTCAATCCTACCATCATCCATTTTTACGGGGAAACGCATTCTGTAAACACTGTTACAGGCTTTAATTTGTTCTAATAAACCTTTGTCCCATTTGGTAAATTTTGCTGCTTTATCAAAACTGCGTTCAACGTTATGAAAAAAGCTGTACTGTTCATTTGACATAATCAATCGTTTTAATTTTAATATATCGATTTTTTATTTTAAAAAAACAAATATGAAGTAATTTATTTTTTTAATATCATTTATCCTTTTCTATGCGACGTAATTTTCTATCGAGAGCTATAAGGTAAATAAACAAACCCAAAACAATAACTATTACAACTGCCATTACCACATAAATCTTACCATTGCTTTTCATTAAGCTACCATCATCGGGTACATTGGTTTGTGCTAATACAACATAGTTAATTAGCATAAATGTGAAAGTGAGTAGCCAAAATTTTGTTTTTTGTATCATTAGTTGTATGCTTTTTCTTTAATAAAGTAAAGGCGTATACGTAAAGTAGTAATCCAAACGCCTAATAAGGTCCAACCAAAAACTGCGGGCCAAAATACTATACGCATGGAAGCATCTAAATCGTTTCCATTTAAAGCAGGATTCCCATCACTTCCTAACCCACCCGGATGCAAACTTTCTACTAATCTTGGTAAAATCCAAATAGATGGGTACAACATGAAGAATGCAAAAATATTATATACGCCACCCACCCTAGCTTTCTTCTCTTCGTCATTTAAAGAGCCCCTTAAAACAAAATAAGCCAAATAAATTAACAGGGCAATAGCCGCACCATTTTGTTTTGCATCGCCACTCCATGCAGCTCCCCACTGGTATTTAGCCCAAATAGCACCTGTAATTAAACCTAATACGCCGAAAATAATACCTGTTCGGGCAAATTCTAGTGAATAGGCATCATATTTCTTTAAGGGATTACGCAAATATTTAATAGCATAAATGAATGACACTAAAAACAAAATGTTCATTCCAAACCACATGGGTACATGGAAAAATAAATTACGGATACTTTGTTGCAAAGGAACACCCGGTGGTGTAGGCACTTTTACCAAAAAACCCATAGTACAAGTGTACATTAACAAAACAAAACTTAATATCTTCCACCAGGCTAACTTAATCATAATAAATGGGCTATGCCAACAAATTTAGTTCAGCAAAATTAGTGCTTTGCCATCCAACTATAGCACAACAAATTTAAAATTTACGCAAACATTAACCTACCTGCATTTTGCATAAACACTATTTAAACAATATTGCAAATTTTTAGAAATTGTATGCAAAAAAATGGTTTAATTAGCGTAATGTTCAACCCATTATTAAATATAGACCAACTTTCGGTTGATTTTGTACATTATCACCAATCAACTGCAGCTATAAAAAATGTTAGTTTAACCGTACAAAAAGGGGAATGGGTAGCCATTGTTGGCGAAAGCGGTAGCGGGAAATCGGTTACCGCCTTATCAGTTCTACAATTAATAAGCGGCTCGCAGGTTCATTATAAAAATGGTCACATTTTTTTAAACGTGAATAACGAAACTATTGATTTACTAAAAGTTTCTAACAAGCAATTACGTTCAATAAGAGGTAATAAAATAGGTATGGTATTTCAGGAACCAATGTCATCATTAAACCCTTTAATGACTTGCGGCGCTCAAATTGTAGAAGCGTTACAAACGCATGTAACCATATCTTCAAAAAAAGCGCAACAAAAAGCAATACAATTGTTGCAACAAGTTGAATTAAAAGATCCTGAAAGCATTTTCAGAAAATTCCCTCACCAATTAAGTGGTGGCCAAAAGCAAAGGGTAATGCTTGCTATGGCCATGAGTTGCCAACCCGATTTATTAATTTGTGATGAACCAACCACTGCTTTGGATGGAACAGTACAAAAAAAACTGCTCGATTTATTGCAGCAACTGCAAAAAAGGCAAAACATCGGAATATTATTCATTAGCCACGATTTAGGAGTTGTAAAGCAGTATGCCCATAAAATTATGGTAATGTATAAAGGCCATTTTGTAGAATGCAACACCACCCAACAAATATTTAATAACCCGCAACATCCTTACACCAAGGCCTTATTGGCATGCCGTCCTTCCAATTATAGACACAATGAAATTTTGCCATTGGTACAGGATTTTATAGAAGAATTACCTACCGGAGAAATAATAGAAAAAAAACAAATAAATAAACCAACAATTACAAGCCCCTATCATCCAATAATCGAAAACAATGAAAAACAAACTATTCTTCAATTAAATAACGTTAGCGTAAGTTATGTATTAAAGAAAAATTGGCGTGGAAAACCTTTTGCTACCAAAGAAGTTGTAAAACAAATTTCAATGGAAGTGCTGCAAGGCGAAATTTTTGGTATAGCCGGTGAAAGCGGGTGTGGTAAAAGCACTTTAGCTAAAGCCATTATGCAAATTGTACCCTTAACAAACGGATCTATTTATTTCAAAAACGCACCCATTACTAAGCTTACAAAACAAGCTATACAAATGGTGTTCCAAGATCCATATGCTGCTTTAAACCCACGGCAAACCATTGGTGCAGCCATTGCCGAACCCATGAAGGTTTATCAATTATACCATTCGGCTGAAGAGCGCAAAAAGCAGGTTTTACAACTAATGGAAAAAGTAAAATTGCCGGCACAATATTTTCATAAATATCCCAGGGAACTCAGTGGTGGGCAACGGCAAAGAGTAGTAATAGCCAGGGCTTTAGCGGTAAGACCCGAATTCATCATTTTTGATGAAAGCGTAGCAGCCTTGGATGTAAGTGTTCAAGCCCAAATTTTAAATTTAATTAATGAATTAAAACATTCATTCCGGTTCAGTGCAATTTTCATTTCACACGATTTGGGAGTTTTACAATATTTATGTGATAAAATTATGATTATGTACCAAGGCAAAATTGAAGCTATGGGTACGCCTGAACAGATATTTCAAAACTCCAACAGTACATACACCCAAGAATTGATAAATGCCATATTATAAAATATTCTATTAGTTATACATTCGTTTTGTAATAACCGCAAATAATGGTAACTTTGCCAACTTCAAAAATTCATGCCGTAACATGAAGCGAGTCGCCCCGTAAGGCGGCGGCAAACTGAATGTGGCTATCATTTAAAAAAAAGATAAGACACATGAAACTTTCACAATTTCGTTTTGATTTACCCCTAAATTTAATTGCCCAAACCCCCACCAAACGCAGAGAAGACAGCCGAATGATGGTAGTTGACCGTAAAACCGGCAACATGGAAAACAAACACTTTCGCGACATTTTAGATTATTTTGATGACAAGGATGTGTTTGTTGTAAATAACACCAAAGTATTTCCTGCCAGAATGTATGGCAGAAAAGAAAAAACTGGTGCTAAAATTGAAGTTTTTTTACTTCGTGAATTAAATAAACCCAATCGTTTATGGGATGTAATTGTTGACCCTGCGAGAAAAATTCGGGTGGGTAACAAACTTTATTTTGGTGATAATGAGGAATTGGTTGCAGAAGTAATTGATAATACTACCAGCCGTGGCCGTACCATTCGCTTTTTATGGGATGGTGATGATGCTAGTTTTAAAGAAATGTTGGAAACATTAGGCGAAACACCACTACCTAAATATATTAAGCGTAAGCCTGATGAGGAAGATAAGGAACGCTACCAAACTGTTTATGCTAAATATGAAGGAGCTGTTGCTGCCCCAACTGCCGGCCTACACTTCAGTAAAGAATTAATTAAACGTTGCGAAATTCAAGGCATTCGTTTTGCAGAAGTAACCCTACACACCGGCTTAGGCACATTTCGCCCAATTGAGGTAGAAGATTTAAGTAAGCACAAAATGGATGCAGAATACTATCAAATAACAGAAGAAGCCTGCCGTATTGTAAACACGGCTAAGCAAACAGGTCATAGAGTTTGTTCTATTGGCACTACTACTATGCGTGCCATGGAAAGTAGCTTTACTGCACAAAAACTATTGAAACCTAGTGAGGGCTGGACCAACCATTTTATTCACCCTCCCTATGAATTTAGCGTTGCTGATAGTTTAGTTACTAACTTTCATTTACCTAAAACCAGTCTTTTAATTATGACTTGTGCCTTTGCCGGGTATGATTTAACCATGGAAGCTTACAAAAAGGCTATTAAAGATAAATATCGCTTTTTTAGCTATGGCGATGCTCTGTTGATACTTTAATCAATATAGTTATTATAAATAAAAAAGACTGCCGCAAATGAGAGCAGTCTTTTTTTATGAAAACTAGATATTGATTTGCATTTACTCTAAACCAAATAACCCTTTATTCAATAATTGCAAAGTTTCCTTTTTATAGCCGGATGGTACTAACAATGAAATATTGTGTGGACTTCCGCCATAACTTACCATACGAACAGGAATAGTGTGAATAGCATCAAATAACTTTTTCAGCACATCTTTCGTTTCGGCTATTTGGTTACCGACAATAGAGATAATTGTTTGTTCATTATCAATTTCAACTACACCAAAAGGTTCTAATTCTCTAACAATTTCTTTTAAATAAGTAGGTTGATCAATGGTAACTGACACAGCTACTTCAGAAGTGGTAATCATATCAATAGAAGTTTTGTACTTTTCAAACACTTCAAAAACTTTTCTTAAGAAACCATATGCTAATAACATTCTACTACTTCTAATTTTAATGGCAATGATACCATCTTTGGCAGCAATTGCTTTTACACCAACACTTCCTGCCTCATGCATTATAGTTGTGCCTTTTGCTGAAGGTTGCATAGTATTCAATAACTTAACCGGCACATTTTGTTGCTGTGCAGGCCAAATACAAGTAGGATGTAAAATTTTTGCGCCAAAATAAGCTAACTCAGCAGCCTCATCGAAACTAAGTTGTTCTATGGCTACAGTTTTATTTACTACACGTGGATCATTATTGTGCATACCATCTATATCTGTCCAAATTTCACAAACACTTGCATTCACAGCCGCAGCTATTAATGAAGCAGTATAATCACTACCACCACGCTTTAAATTATCCACCTCACCACGTGCATTTTTACAAATATATCCTTGGGTAATAAACAACTTAACGGAAGGGTATTGCCGTAATAAATCATTCAATTTTGTTTTAATAGCAGGTAAGTCAGGTTCTTCATTAGCATCTATGCGCATGAATTCGAGTGCAGGCAATAAAACGTGATTAATTCCTTGCTCTTCTAAATAAACAGAGAATAAACGAGTGCTCATTAATTCACCTTGCGCCAAAATATCTTTATTCAATGCATCGCTGAATGAAATGCGGGTAATGATATGTAAAAACTCAAAGTGCTCCGCTACAATACTTTTAGCTTTTTGCAAATGTTGAGGCTGTTGCACCAATGATTGAATAAAATTTTGATAATGTCCTTCTAATTGTTCAATAAGTTTTCTACCTTCTTCTTTATTGCCAACAGATAATGCGTTACTTATTTCAACCAAAGCATTTGTAGTACCACTTAATGCACTTAAAACGGTAATTACGGGTTCATTACCCTGAGTTATTAGTTGCGCCACTTGGTGCATTCTTTCCGGTTTGCCTACACTGGTGCCGCCAAACTTCATTACTTTCATAGTTGCCTGCTGTATTTTTAAATAAAATAAAATTTATACTTAACGAATAAGTAGCTTTAACCAATTTTCGTTAAATTGTTTGCAAAAGTAATAGGCAATATGCATATAGCATTGCACTTTTTAAATAACAAACGTTAGTAGATTATAAAAGCAATAAAATGAACCTGAGCGCACATTCTATATCATTATGGTTAATGATAATACTGTATGTTACAGCAGGTTGTAATCATTTTATTCGCCCTAGAATATATATTAAAATCATGCCCGATTATTTCCCCTTAAAATGGTGGTTAAATTATGCGGCAGGACTATTTGAAATTGGTTTGGGAATAGCACTTTATTTTGATGCCACCAGGTATTGGGCTGCCTGGCTAATTATGGCTATGCTTACAAGTTTTTTCCCTGTGCACATCCATATGCAACAATTGGCACCTTTTAAATGGGGAAAAATTACTATTACCAAGAAAATAGCTTTCATTAGAACACTACTGCAGTTTGCCTTAATTTATTGGGCGTATACATTTACACGATAAGTTATAATACGCTGTTGAATGGTTTTTGATTGGCACATCCCATGTTCGGGCCGGGTGTAACATGCAAATAATTACAAAAATATTGGTAGTACCCCATACGACTATATTGAGTATATGGCTTATTATTTCCACATTCAATACCGCCATTTATAATATTGATTACCGTACCAAACCCTGGCAAAATATTGCGAGAACTATCATATGCATTAGGCTTCCAAATGCCTGCCATTACCTCATGGCAACTAGGCTTGGGCTTTTGCGGATGCATCCAAAACCACAATGCAGAAGCAAAACTTACTACCCCGTTGGTAGCTACTATTTCGGGATGTTGCAATAATGAGTCTTTATTCCCAAATAAAAATTCACTAAACTGACCATAATTGTAATTCCAACTTAATTGTAAGGGTCCTCGTCCATGGTACGATTTTCCCGGAACCGGCATCCAATTTTTTTTTGAAGTATCAGAATATTGTTGACAACCATTAAGGCATCCTTGTTCCTCAACAAAATGCAATCCCCATTTAAAATAACCATCGGGTGCGGTAGGCCACCCACCCCCGGTTTCATAAGCCATATTTGCCAAAAAAGCCGCCAACTCCCTTTTTTGCAAAACTTTATCATTAGTATGTAAGAAATCAGGGAAATACTGAAGCGCTTGTAAAAATGCATTGAAGGAATAAAAATCGTTTGAAGATTGACCATTCTTTATACCAAAGCGATGAGGAAATAACTCATCCCATTTTTTCATATTTAAGTATTGCAAAACGCGTTTTTGAACCGGAAGTAATTCTGATTGATTTGCTTTTATTGTACCATTCTTAAATAGCGGTGACGCATTTGTTATACTAACAGTGCAAAGCAAAAGCACAATTATTAAAGTTCTTATCATTTTAACATAATTACCCATCAGTCAACAATTCATTAAAAACAAATTTATTTTAGCAAATACGTTGCCAAAGCACAACTTGTTTTATGCATTTAAAAACCGGTATCAATATTCATTCTTTGAGCAATATTTCTTAAATCATTGACAACCGGCTCCAGTAAAGGAATTCCTGATTTCATACGGATAGATTCTAACTCACGTTCCGGATCGCCGTGAATTAGTACTTTTTGCGCTTCATTAACAGGTTTAGCATTTCTGAAACGCTCAATCCAGTTATCCATATGATGTTTGAAATCTTCTGCCGGCCTAAAAGCATCAACCCGCATTGCGCCAAAAAAATGACCAAGTCCCTTACCGGGCATATTTTCCGGCATAGGCACATAAGCCGGGAATGGTGGAACCCATGGGCCATAAGATGCACCACTTAAAACAGCCGAAAAAATATCAACAATACTACCTAATGCATAACCTTTATGACTACCATGTTCTCTATCACTTCCTAGGGGCAACATAGCACCCCCTGATTTCAAAATTGCTGCATCGGTTGTAGGCTCACCATTAAGGGTTTGTACCCAGCCCACTGGCGCTGCTTGATTTTTGCGTTGCAAAATTTCTAGTTTTCCATTCGAAGCAGTTGTGGTGGCAAAATCAGCCACAAATGGGGGCTGCTTTCCAGCAGGTATAGCTACTGCAATAGGGTTAGTTCCCAACATTTTCTCAATTGAAAATGTGGGTGCAACTAGTGCACTAGCATTTGTCATAGCAATACCAATCATATCGTATTCTAAAGCCATCATAGCATGATAGCCCGCAATTCCAAAATGATTGCTATTTTGTACACTTACCCAGCCGGTTCCACATTGTTTGGCTTTTTGTATAGCCACATTCATGGCATAAGGGGCAACCACTAAACCCAATCCGGCATCCCCATCAACCACAGCGGTAGATGGTGTTTCGTGTACAACTCGAATATTCGGTGTGGCATTAATTCGCCCTGCTTCCCACAATCTTACATAACCACTTAATCTGGCAACACCATGGCTGTCAATACCTCTAACATCGGCTGATAATAAAACGGTTGTAGCTATTTGTGCATGTTGCTCACTACAACCCATTTGTAAAAAAGTATTTTTCGTAAACTGAAATAAAGTAGAATAGGATACCAACATGAATTCAATGATATTTTTAGTAGAAAAAAAGGCAATTTATACAATGCTTGCTGCAAATAAATGTTTTAGGCCGTTAATATGTTGGAAAAATTTAAAAAACAACCATCCATATAACAAATAAAAAAGCCGGATTTTATCAATCCGGTCTATAAGCAGTTACTTTATGGCATTAAAACGGTAAATCATCGGCTGGTAGCTCAGCACCTGCATCCGACATCGAATCCATCGTAGCAGCATTAGAAGCATAAGATCCACTAGGAGCATTACCGCCACTTGCTCCTCCTTCTGATTTAGAACCTAATAGCTGAATATTAGCAATGCGTAATGATAAAGAAGCTCCTTGTCGTCCGTCCTGAGTAGTGTAAGTGCGCACATCAGGCTGCCCTTCAGCATACACCTGCGTACCTTTTTTTAAATAAGGGGCAATTGCCGTTCTATCAGTCCAATAAGCACATTCCACCCAAACCGTACGTTCTTTTTGTGCACCCTGCGCATCTTTATATCGTTCGGTATGTGCTACTGAAAAATTAATGACTTTTCTACCATTCACATCATTCACCACAGCATCTTTACCAAGGTTGCCTATTACCTGAAGTTTAATCATAACACAAAATTTTGTCGTTATAAAATGTAAAAAACACGAAACGGAAAATTAATGAAAAAAAATTAAGTCTGAAAAAAGTAATTGCCAGAAAATTTGTTCAACCTGGTTGGCCTTATACATAAACATAAAAATAATTATATGTTTATTTAAAAAAGTTGTAGCTTTTAAGTATGAAGAAAAACATACAGCAACAACAATACATAGTTAACCATTTAAACGAATATGGGCCGGTAATTGAAGCCGAAATTTACACAAATGAACAAATATTTTTATATAAAAAGAATCATAATAAACCCGTACATTTTAAAACCGTTCAACTGTTAATTGATACGGGGGCTAGCATTTCCGGTTTAGATAAATCCATTATAAAATTGCTTCAACTGCCCGAATACAGTGAATTAGCGCAAGTGGAAGGTGCTGGTGGAAGAGTTCAGCTTAAAAAATATCGGTGTTTATTATACTTACCTATTTTTTTACAAAAAGGTTTACCGTTAGATGTTTTAGAAGGGAATTTTAGCCGAGAGCCCTATCAAGGAATTTTAGGAAGAGATGTATTGCAATACTGTCATTTTGAGTACCACGGTTATTCCGGAAAATTTGTTTTACGCACTATAAACTTCTAATTTTTAGTTCTTTTACATCGATGTGTAATAAAAAACTATCAATTACCTGTTCAATCATGCACTGCATTTTATTCAACATCTTTTACTGCTGAACATGTAAACAAAGTATACAACTCAAAATACCTTTATCCAACCAAAAATACAAGAAGCAGCCAATCGGGTAACAATTTGTATCTTTGCACGCTTAATGCATATGAATTTAGTATGAGCAGACACGGAAAAGTATTAGTGGCCATGAGCGGAGGAGTAGATAGCACTGTTACCGCTTTAATGTTGCATGAACAAGGATATGAAGTAGTGGGTATTACCATGAAAACATGGGACTATGCCAGCAGTGGCACTAGCAGTAAAGAAACCGGCTGCTGTAATTTAGATTCCTTTAATGATGCCCGGCAAGCAGCAGTGCACCACGGATTCCCACACTTCATTTTAGATATAAGAGAAGAATTTGGCAGTTTTGTTGTCGAAAATTTTGTTGAAGAATACATTGCAGGGCGTACGCCCAATCCATGTGTAATGTGCAATACACATATTAAATGGCGGGCTTTATTAAAAAGAGCCAATGCCCTTAACTGCGATTTTATAGCTACAGGTCATTACGCTTCTATTTACCAGCATAATAATCAGCGTTATGTAATTTCAAAAGGTAAAGACGAAACCAAGGATCAGAGTTACGTATTATGGGGCTTGCAACAAGATTTATTAAGCAGAACCATTTTGCCCTTAGGCAATTATCATAAAACAGAAATCAGGCAAATGGCCCACGATTTTGGCTACCCCGAATTGGCCAAAAAAAGCGAAAGCTATGAAATATGCTTTGTACCTGATAATGATTATCGTGGATTTTTAAAAAACAAAGTAGAAGGATTGGAAGAAAGAGTAAGTGGCGGTTGGTTTGTAGATAAACATGGTAAAAAATTGGGGCAACATAAAGGTTATCCTTTTTACACTATTGGCCAACGGAAAGGCCTTGACATTGCTTTAGGTAAACCGGCTTTTGTTACTGCCATTCACCCTGAAACCAATACGGTTGTTTTGGGAGATGAAAAAGACTTGGAACAAAACAAAATGCTGGTTACCCGCCTTAATTTTATAAAATACAATGGCATTGAAGATGGAATGGAAGCAGTGACTAAAATTCGTTATAAGGATAAAGGTACCTTTAGCCATTTATTCAATCATGACCAAGGCATTGAAGTGCAATTTTTTGAACATGTTAAAGGCATTGCACCCGGGCAAAGTGCAGTGTTTTATGAAGGCAATGATGTAATTGGCGGCGGCACCATAATGCGCAGCCAATTGGATTAAAAGTATAATTAAAAAAGGAATCAGTTTCGTTGCAATAAAGCGGCAAACATGGTATCTGCCTGCATCTGATAACCTTCCATTAGTTGTTGCTTCATCAATGACAATGGGAAGTTTTTCAATATATACTGCACCATTTCTTCATTTTCCTTTTTAAATACCGAACAGGTTATGTAAAGCAGAAAGCCTCCCGGTTTTAATTGTGGTATTACTTGTTGTACAATTTTTTGTTGCAACCGGGCATACTCCTCTATTTGTTGTTCAGAAAAAAAATACAATTGTTCAGGTGTTCGGCTCCAGGTTCCACTGCCACTGCAGGGTACATCGGCTATAATTAAATCATAATACCGATTTTTTAATGCTGGTGTTAATGGTTTTGAAACATCTGCTAAAAATAAATCATAGTCTTTAATACCGGCAACGGCAAATCTTTGCTGCAAATTGTGCAAAATGCTTTGCCTTATATCGCTTACTGTTAATTGAATTGCATTAAGCGTATCTTTTACTAAAATTGATTTTCCACCACTGGCTGCGCAGCAATCCCAAACTGCCAATGATTTTGAATCGTGGGGAATGCATTGTAATAACTCCCCTATTCTTTGTGAGCTGTAATCTTGAATGACACAAATTTTATTAAGGGGCAATATATTTTCAATTTTAATGCCTTGTTCTAATGCAATACAAGTTTTATTTAACTGGGTATAAGGTACTTTTTGTTGTTGCAGTATGGCTATAATTTCATTTTCTTTTCCGGGCCTAATGCGAAGAAACACTTTAGGTTGAAGTAAAAAAGCACCGGAAAAATCAGTTGAATAAATATGCTCAGACAATGCACTTTGAAGAGGAAAAATTGCGTTGTATTGTAGGTTTGGAAAAGCTGTTTGCAAAATTTTCCAACGTTTTGCAAGCGTATCATATTCTTGCTGCAGCCAGTTTTCCTGAAAAACAATTTGCCATTCCTGTTCATGCCCCCACAACAAAAACAAAGCAACTTTTAATCGTGTTTCATTATTCAAGTCGCACATAGCTTTACCCAACCTATAAAAGGCGTAACAAGCTTTTGTAATCATTTTTCTATCGCTGCTGCCATGCTTTTTATGCTGTGCAAAATATTGTTTTAAAAAATGCGCTAAAGGCATCTCACCATGATAAGCGTTGATGATATTGAGTGCAGTGTTAAAATATGACTGATAGCGCATGAGTGATAAAAAGAATGATTATTGAACATAAAAATAGCCGATTGAATGTAATCAATCGGCCAAAAAAAGTTTTGTACTTTAATTTTATAATTCCAACAAAGTTTTAACCGGATCTTTCCCAAATAGCAGTAATTCCGGATTTTCTAATAACTCTTTTATACGCACTAAAAAGCTCACGCTTTCTCTTCCATCAATAACACGGTGGTCGTAGCTCAGCGCTAAGTACATCATAGGGCGAATTTCCACTTTGCCGTTAATAGCCATTGGCCTCTCTTGTATTTTGTGCATACCCAAAATAGCACTCTGTGGAATATTGATAATAGGTGTGCTCATTAAGCTGCCAAATACACCACCGTTAGTAATAGTAAATGTACCACCCTGCAATTCTTCAGCAGTTAATTTACTGTCACGGGCTTTTGCAGCCAGCTCCACTACCTTCTTTTCAATATCCGCCATACTTAGGCTTTCCACATTTCTAATAACCGGAACAGTGAGACCACGAGGTGTGCTCACAGCTATGCTAATATCAGCATAATCATGATAAACTAATTCATCACCATCAATAAAGGCATTTACGGCAGGCCATTCACTCAATGCTATAGCTGAGGCTTTAGCAAAGAAACTCATAAAGCCCAGGTTCACACCATGCGCTTCTTTAAATTTATCTTTATGTATTTTTCTAATATCTAAGATACGTGTCATATCCACCTCATTAAAGGTGGTAAGCATGGCAGTTGTGTTTTTGGCTTCAACCAAGCGTTTACTAATGGTTTTGCGCAGGTTGCTCATTTTTTCTTTACGCACATTACGCGAAAACAATTCAGCACCTGAAAAAGCTTTTTTACCGGGATTAGCCAAGGCATCTAACACATCGTGTTTAACTATTTTGCCACCAAAACCGGAAGGGGTAATTTGAGCGGGATTAATATTTTTATCGGCAATAATTGCACTTGCAACGGGGGTTGCCTTTACGTTGTTAGGCACTGCTGTTACGGGCGATTGTGCAGGTGCAGCGGCAGTATCAACAGATTTTTTTTCTGCCAACGGTGTTTCTTTTGCTAAAGGTGCAGGTGCTCCGGCAGGCTTTTCGGCAGTTTCATCAATTTGTGCTAAAACAGCACCAATTAAGATTATATCACCTTCATTTGCCATTGTTTTTAATACGCCGGCTTTTTCTGCGTTCACCTCAAATGTTGCTTTTTCACTTTCTAATTCAGCAATTACTTCATCTCGTTCAACATAGGTGCCATCTTTTTTTACCCATTTCAGTAAAGTAACTTCACTGATTGACTCTCCTACGGTTGGTACTTTAATATCTATCATAAAATAAACTTAATGTGTTTTGTTATCGGCTTTATTACTTGTTGCAGCATTTGTTGCGTCGCACACTTGTACAATTGATACTTTGTGCATCTGCTTAAATACTGAAAGCGGTATTAATTATTTCAGCTTGTTCCTGTGCATGAATTTTAGAATAGCCTGTAGCTGTAGCTGCGCTGGCATTTCTACTAATAATTCCAAAATTAAGTTGTGTTAAATTCATTTTCAGGAATGTGGCAGCACCCATATTTAAAGGTTCTTCCTGCACCCAAAACCAAGTAGCTTTATTGTATTTTTTCTGTAATGCTTCAATTTGACGGTAGGGTATTGGATAAATTTGTTCTAACCTTACAATTGCTATATTGGTAACGTTTTCTTTCTTTTGCCTTTCCGCTAATTCATAATAAATTTTACCGGAGCAGAAAAGAACTTTTTTAACGTTTTCAGGCTCAGTTAATGTAGGATCATCAATTACTTCCTTAAACCCGCCGCTAGTGAATTCTGAAACATGTGAGTAGGTTCCGGGATAACGCAAATAAGCTTTGGGTGAGAAATTAATTAATGGCTTTCTAAAAGGGAATGCTAATTGCCTGCGTAATACATGGAAAAAGTTGGCAGCACTAGTAATGTTAGTAATAATCATATTCAATTCTGCACACATTTGCAGATAGCGTTCCATACGAGCACTACTGTGTTCCGGCCCCTGCCCTTCATAACCGTGTGGCAGTAACATTACTAAGCCATTCATTCTATTCCATTTTTGTTCACCACCGGCAATAAACTGGTCAATCATGGTTTGTGCACCATTACTAAAGTCGCCAAACTGTGCTTCCCAAATCACCAGTGCATCCGGATTGGCTAAAGCATAACCATACTCAAAGCCTAAAACGCCATATTCGCTAAGCAATGAATTATATATGCGGAATTTTTCTTGATGTTCTTGTAAGTGCTTTAAACGATTGTAACCTTTATTGGTTTCTTCATCGCGTAAAACTGCATGACGGTGTGAGAAAGTACCTCTTTTCACATCCTGGCCACTCATGCGTACTATTTTGTTTTCAACTATAATACTGGCATAAGCTAATAACTCGGCAGTTGCCCAATCAATTTTATCTTCTGTTTCCAGTAATTTAATTTTTTCCTGCAACAATTTTTCTACCTTTTTCAAAGGTTTAAAATCGTCAGGCCAGCTCATAATACCTTTAAATAACCTACGCACTTCTTCTTCAGCAATGGCAGTTTGAGGTGATTGAATAAAATCATCTGCTGTTGCTTTACGCAAACTTTTCCATGCTAGCTCCGGAGGTTGATAAGTGTAAGGAAGCGGCTTTTGCTTTACTTCATCTAAACGTTCTTGCAAATCGTTCCAGAACTTTTTCTCCATTTCTTTAGCTAGTTCCTGTGCTTCGGTTTCACCATGTTCCATTAAATATTGCACATAAACTTCACGTGGATTGGGATGCTGATCAATTAACTTGTAAAGTTGCGGCTGAGTATATTTAGGATCATCGCCTTCATTATGACCATGACGACGATAGCAAACCATATCAATAAAAATATCGGAATTAAATTCCTGACGGTAACGGGTTGCAATTTCTGCACATTTTACTACTGCTTCTGCATCGTCACCATTTACATGTAATACCGGTGCTTGTACCATGGCAGCTACTGAGGTAGAATAGTCAGCACTTCTTGCATCATCAAAATCAGTAGTAAAACCAATTTGATTATTGATAACAAAGTGTAAAGTACCGCCTGTGTAGTACCCCTTCAAATTGCTCATTTGTAACACTTCATAAATTATTCCTTGTCCGGCTACAGAAGCATCACCATGTATTAAAATGGGTAAAATTTTATCGTAATCGCTTTTATATAAAACATCCGCTTTCGCTCTTGAAAATCCTACTACAACCGGATCAACGGCTTCCAAGTGCGATGGATTGGGCATTAATTTTAAGTGAATGGTCTTATTATCTAAAGTAGTTACTTCACTACCAAAACCCAAATGGTATTTAACATCGCCGCTACCCATGGTTTGATCCACTTTTGCTGTGCCTTCAAACTCGCTAAAAATTTGCTCATAAGTTTTACCCATAATATTGGCTAACACATTTAGCCTACCTCTATGGGCCATTCCAATTACAACTTCCTGCACATCATTATTAGCAGCAGTGTTTATAATGGCATCAAGTGCAGCAATGGTAGTTTCACCGCCTTCTAATGAAAAGCGCTTCTGACCAACATATTTAGTGTGCAAAAACTTTTCGAATATAACCCCCTGATTCAGTTTTTCTAAAATTCGCCTTTTTTGGTTCAGCGGAATGGGTTCAAAAAACTGTTTCTCAATAGCATTATATAACCAATTAACTTTATTTTGGTCGCTAATATATTTGAATTCAATACCTACATGCCCGGCATAACATTTTTGTAAATGCTGCAAAATGTTACGAAGCGTAGTGGCACCTAATCCAATTAAATTACCGACCTGAAAGGTTTGGTCTAAATCGGCTTCGGTTAATTGATAAAATTCTAGATTTAAATTAGCCCCGCGATCTTTACGCGGTCTTATTGGATTGGTATTAGCTATTAAATGACCCTTATTTCGGTATCCTAAAATTAGCCGATATACGTTCACTTCTTTTAACCAATCAATATTACCGGGCACAGTGGCAGCTGAAGCAGATGTGCTAATACTACCATTTGAGTTAGCTACGGCAAAATCAAAACCTTCAAAAAACTTTCTTAAATCCGGATCAATATTTTCAGGGTTTTTAACAAATTCCTGATATAAACTTTCAATGTATGCCGGATGCGAATTGGTGATGTATGAAAAATCCTTCATTTTGTGCGAGATTGAGCTTGCAATTTAATGGTGTGCAAATATCGTACATTGCAATAAGAAAATGACCGAATTATTCAATAGTTTTATAGATAATTTAAATAAAGGGCCAAAGAATTAATGTCAAAAAAATAATTTTTGAATTTTAATTTTTAATTTTCCCCGAATGCCCTTACCTTTGCCGTCCTTAAAAAAGGTCACAATGGCAAATCATAAAGCTACTAAAAAAGATACCAGGCAAGCAGCCAAACGCAGAGAAAGAAATAAGTATTACGGTAAAACTACTCGTAATGCTATTCGTGGTTTAAAAGCTACAACTACTGAAAGTGAGTATAAAGATAAATTACCTGAGGTAATTTCTATGATTGATAAATTAGCTAAGCGTGGTGTTATACACAAAAATAAAGCTGCCAATTTAAAAAGCAAATTAGCAAAGAAAAAAGCAACCGCTAGTGCTTAATTCCATTTTGCCTTGTTTGTAAAATGATATAATTTTTTGAATAACAAAATATAGCCTCCTTTTTGGGGGCTTTATTTTTAGGGTAACTCAATCAAATTTTGGGTAAAACAATCGTAAAACAATTCAAGTTATTGTTAATTGCTTCGTATGATAATTGTCCATTGTGCAGCTGCAATATTCTATGTACAATTGCCAAACCTAACCCGTAACCTTTCACCTTTTGAACATTTGCACCCCTAAAAAAGGGTACAACCAATTTATTTACCTCTTCACTACTTAATACTGCACCCGTATTTTCAAACTTAATTCGCATTTTTTGTTTTTCGGGCACCAAGGTAATTTGCACTTTTTTATCGGTTGAATAATTGATGGCATTTTTAATAAGGTTAATAATAGCCACTTTTAGTAAGCCTTCATTTCCTTTAATTAAAATTTCTTTTTCTTCATCGGGCAAAGAAGAAAATTGAAACATAATAGATGCTTCCGGAATCATTTTTTGAACAGTAGCCATACTCTCATAAATCACTTCATCTGCTCTAATGGCCGGCCATTCGGTTTGCTCAGCCATTTTTTCATATTGGGCTAACAACAACAAAGCATTGGTTAGTTCTATAATATTCAGTTCATCTTCTTTTAAAGATTGTAAAACCTGTTTATATTCATGCTCAGTAAGTTTTTTATTCAGCGCAGACTCAGTTTGAGATAACATACTGGCTAATGGTGTTCTTAGTTCATGTGAGGCATGATGTACAAAGCTTTTTTGATTTTCAAAAGCAGTATTCAAACGGCTTAGCATTTCGTTGAAGTTCTGTGATATTTGCCATAACTCATCGTGTGTTTTCCTTTCAGGCAACCGCTTATTTAAATTTTGTTCTGTTGTATATTTCATTTGTACACTTAACAACCTTAATGGCTTAAGTGCACCATTTACAAAGAAAAATGAAAAAAGGGCTGTTAGTAATAACCCTCCTAAAAATACAATTGTTAATATAATTCTTAAATCTGCCAACTTAGTCATACCCACCAAATCAATACCCGATGCAATAATGTAATGTTTCGTTTGTGGCATATACATAGCAACAAACTGACGTTGGTTTTCCTGATAATGATGTTCACCCACTTTTTTAATATGGGCAAGAAATGAATTAGTAAAATGATAATTAACC
>NZ_JBMFQT010000001.1:88564-121619 GCF_049968455.1 Hydrotalea sp.
ATAAGTAGTACGATTGCCACAAAAATGGTAAAAAGCAGGGCAAAGCGCAATCGTAAACTCATAAATGCTTGGGCATTATTTTATATAATAACCAAATCCGGGTTTGGTATGTATTAGTTTATCGTTAAAGGGCTTATCAATTTTGTTACGTAAAAAGCTAATATACACTTCAATGGTATTAGTGCCGGTATCAAAGCTTAAATCCCATACCTTTTCTAAAATTTGCTGCTTGGAAATAACTTTTCCTCTGTTTCTAGCTAATAAAGCCAGTAAAGAAAATTCTTTTGCAGTTAACGGTATTTCAACCCCTGCCCGTGTAACCATTTTAGTAGAAAAATCAATGGTTAAATCACCAATTTCTATATTCTCAAAAACCTCTTCTATAGTTTCGGCATGTTTTAAGGCTACCTTAATACGTGCATTTAATTCATCAAAATGAAAAGGTTTAACAATATAATCGTCTGCACCTAAATTAAAAGCATCCATTTTATCCTGTATTTCGCCCAAAGCGGTTAGCATAATAATGGGAACTTTTTTATTGGTTTCTCTAAATTGCTTGCACAATGCAAAGCCATTTTTATAAGGTAGGTTAATATCTAATAGAATTAAAGCATAATTATGCTCTGCAAAAAGTTTTTCGGCAACTAACCCATCATAGGCTAAATCTACCCTATAATCAAGCCTTGTTAATTCTTCTTGTATTACCTGCCCTAATTTGGGTTCATCTTCGGCTAATAATATTCTGTAGTTTTTTTCCATTATTTTTCAAGTATTAACACAGCAAAGTAATGAAAAAACTTTTCCACAACATCATATTTCCAATTTAAGCTAAATTTTTTCTTTATAAAAAGTAAAATTTCAGGGCTTCAATTCATATTATTTGCTTTTTACTTTTATCTAAAGTGGTTAAAATAAGTTGCTATAATGAAAGAATGATAACATCAATCGGTTTTTCTTATGTTTCCTGAACCGGCAACATTTTGGGTAACAGTGGCATTGCCAGAATAATTAACAGAACCACTGCCGGCAATATGCACATCTAACTTATTTTCTGCAAAAACATTGACTGATCCACTACCTGCTATTTTTACATTTACATTTTCGGCTTTTAAATCGGCACATTTTATAGTTCCGCTACCGGCAATGGAAATGGTTTCATCTTTTGTTTCACCATCCAAGCTAATTGTACCCATGCCGGCAATTTTTGAAGTAACGGAGGGGGTATTTACTGATAACTTTATTTTACCACTTCCGGCAATTTCAGTATGCAACTCTTTGGCACCCGAAAATTTTCCGTTTCCGGTTATACTTCCCGACCCTATAATATAAACTCCTTCTAAATTTTCAAGTTTTACTCTTATTCGAATGGGTTCAGTAGCATTTAAACGATAATGTTCTTTTGCTTTTATTTCCAATGTACCATTACCGGTAACATTGGTTAAAATGTAGGGTATAATATTGTCATCAGCTTCTATACTCAAGCTTTCCGGCAAATCCTGTTCAATCACAACATTGAAATCGCCCATAGCTTTTATAACATTGACACCATTTATGGTACGTTGCTGGGTAGCAATGTGTCCATTTCCGTTTATTCTTTCATCAAACAAATAGTTACAGGCGCTTGACAAAAAAATGAGCGAGGCTAAAATAACGTATAGTTGAATTTTAGGTTTCATGCAGTAGTTTTTAGGTTTGTGAATATAAAGCAATCATTGTAAAAAAATGTAAAAAAACAATAATGGCTTTTGGTATTCAAAATAAGTGTAAATACTTTGTTTAAGGCTTACAAATAATAACAATGGTTTTTACGCCTGAAGACCGGACAAATAATTACATAAACATTACAAGTTTGCGGTAATTTCCTATAGATGAAGTACTGTACAAAGCCCATTTTGGGTTACCTTCGCCGCATGACAGAAAAAATCATTATTCTAGATTTTGGTAGCCAATATACTCAATTAATTGCTCGTGCCGTTAGAGAAGCCAATGTGTATTGCGAAATCATTCCATACTATCAAAAGTTTGATATAAATGAAGGTTTAAAGGGTGTTATTTTAAGCGGTTCTCCCTTTAGTGTGAATGAAGAAAAAGCGCCTGTAGTTGGCATAAGCGATTTTAATAAAGCAGTACCCATTTTGGGCATTTGCTATGGGGCACAACTAACAGCCAAAACATATGGCGGTGTTGTAAATAAAAGCAACAAACGTGAATATGGTAGAGCTACATTAATATTAAACAAAAAACAAGATGCGTTATTTGTTGGGGTTCCCCAACAATCGCAGGTTTGGATGAGTCATAGTGATTCAATTCAACAATTGCCGACTCATTTTGAAGTATTGGCTACTACGGAAAGCATTCCGGTAGCAGCTTTTAAACAAAGTGATGATATTGCAAATCCACTATACGGTTTACAATTCCACCCTGAAGTATTTCATTCAACTGAAGGAAAAAAAATTATACGCAACTTTTTAGTAAACATTTGTGGATGCAGCCAAAACTGGACTCCCGCCAATTTTGTGCAGGAAAGTATTGCACAATTAAAAAAACAAATTGGTGACCGCAAAGTTATTATGGCTTTAAGTGGCGGTGTAGATAGTACTGTTGCTGCAACCTTAATTAGCAAAGCCATTGGCGACCATTTATACTGTTTATTTGTTGACAATGGCGTGTTGCGAAAAAATGAATATGAACAAGTATTGCATACTTACAAACAATTGCATTTAAATGTAATTGGAATTGATGCCAAAGAACATTTTTATACAAAACTGGCCGGCAAAACCGATCCGGAAGAAAAAAGAAAAATTATCGGTAATACCTTTATTGAAATTTTTGACAGAGAGGCCAAACGAATGAATGACATTGGTATGTTAGGCCAGGGAACTATTTATCCTGATGTAATTGAAAGTGTTAGTGTACATGGCCCATCACAAACCATAAAATCGCATCATAATGTAGGCGGATTGCCCGATTACATGCAATTAGAATTGGTTGAGCCTTTGCGATTTTTGTTTAAAGACGAAGTTAGAAAAGTGGGTATTGAACTAGGTATTCCTGCAGAACTGATTAATAGACATCCTTTTCCCGGACCAGGATTGGCTATTCGTATTTTAGGTGAAGTAACCGAAGAAAAAGTGCATTTATTACAACAAGCTGATGCAATTTTTATTGATGCATTACACAATGCCAACTTATATTCGAAAGTTTGGCAAGCCGGCGCTATTTTATTGCCTGTTAAAAGTGTAGGTGTAATGGGCGATGAACGTACTTACGAATATACTTTAGCTTTACGCGCCGTAACCAGCGTTGATGGAATGACAGCAGATTGGGCTCATTTGCCCTATGATTTTTTGGCTAATGTTTCCAATGCCATCATTAATCAAGTGAAAGGAATTAACCGTGTGGTTTACGACATTAGTAGCAAACCTCCTGCTACCATTGAATGGGAATGATTTTTGCTAATGAATAAGCCACCAATTCAGTTTAAAAAATTTTAGAATGAAATTTATTTTTCGTGCTGTTTGCTTGGTCATGGTGCTTTTATTGAGCAATATTTTATCGGCTCAAAATAATCCAATAAAGGTAGCTATATTCTCGCCCATATATTTGGACTCTGCTTTCAATGGCGACACCTATAAATTGGGCGATGCCAATTTGCCTAAACAAATGTTGGCGGGCTTAGAATTTTATAATGGTGTTATCGCGGCTATTGATTCATTAGAAAAAGAGGGCATGAATGCTGAAGTAATGATATATGATACCAAAAGCAGTAGTAATTCACTTCCTAGCATTTTACAGCACTTGGAAGAAAATACGGTTGATTTAATGATTACATCCTGTAACGACAGGAATGAATTAATGCAAATGGCACAATTTGCTTTACAAAAGCACATTCCGTTAATTTCTGCAACTTATCCCAACAATGCCGGTATTTACAACAACCCCTACTTCATTATTTTAAATTCAACGCTGCAAACCCATTGCAGCAGTATTTACAAATATTTACAACGCAATAATGCATTTGATAAAATTGTGTTGTTTACCCGAAAAGGTAAACCTGCTGAAATTATACAAGGCATATTCTCGCAAATGTCAAATAACACGTATAGTGTTCCATTAAAATATTTAACCGTTCAACTACCCGATACATTTACGGTTAATCAGGTAAAGCCTTATTTAGACAGTACGAAAAAAAATATTATTATTTGTGGTTCGTTGAATGATATGTTTGCACTGCAGTTAATTAAGGCTGCAGGTGATGCAAAAAATTATGACATAGAAGTTATGGGGATGCCCACTTGGGATGCTATGCAAGGGTTAGATCAACCCGCCTATGCTTCTACCACCATTGTTTATACCACACCATTTTATTATAATAGAACATCACAACTGTACAATAACATTGCCCAACAATATAGAACACAATTAAATGTCAACCCAACTGATATGATGTTGAAGGGATATGAAACCACTTTTCATTTTCTACAACTTTGGCAACAATTTGGCCCTGAAGCCATACATCACTTATCTGAAAACAAATTTGTTCTATTCAACAAATACAACATCCAACCAGTAAGAGATAATAAAGATTTATCAGCCATTCATTACTTAGAAAATCAACAACTCTATTTTGTGAAAAAACAAGGTGGGGTAATAAAAAGTGTCAACTAATAAATTTAATATTTATTTTTTCAATTGAGCTTAACAGCTTAATTTATCTACTGTTCATTAGAATGAAGCTTTAAGTTTGAATGAATGATATATTAGCGGCGTATTATTGCATAATGTAAGCACCTATTTTATTTATAAAAAAATGAATAACTTTAAATAAAAAAATGGATAACAGCAATACCACCATTTTCGAATTTTTAGAAGAAGCGAAGGAAAGTTTAACGGCTTATGTTTACGTGCAAATAAAACTATTTAAACTGCAGTTGGTTAAAAAAAATGCAATCATTGGTGGACTATTAATATGGTTACTCATATTATTTTTCTTTCTGTTTGGTTTAATGCTATTTGCCGGCTTTGCTTTTAGTTTTTGGATAGGCGCCCTATTGCAAAATTTACCCATTGGTTTTGCCATTACAGCATTAATTTTTGCAATACTTATTTTATTAATTACCCTGTTCCGAAAGCAATTGTTTATTAATCCTATCATTAAAATCATCATTCAACAACAAATGAGTGATATAGATGAATAAAAAAACAGTTATGAAAGCTGCCAAAAACATATCGAATCTTACCGAGTTAAACGAAGCTATTCATGAATTAAAATTGCAGAAGCAAGAGCTGGAATTTACTATTGCCAATCATTGGAATGATTTGCAGGAAAATTATCCTGCACTTTTAAAAAATGCGCTATTTCAAAAATTTCCGCTGTTAAAAAAAGGAAACATTTTAATTACTTTACTCGGTATTCCGGCCATTCAACAAAACGCACAAAAAATAGTTAATAAATTGGCTGAAAAAGCAGAAAACGCATTGGATAATTGGATTGATAGATTGTTAACTAGAAAAGAAAAAGATACACCCCAAAATTGAACTTAACAAAATGCTAATAAACTTGTTAAATAAGTTTGTTAAGTAAATTCAGTGGGTATGCATAGGAAACAATTGTTGGGCATATTGAGCATTATTGCGTTCATAACTTTATCGGCAACCGTAACCAATAAAATGAATAATGGTGAAAAACCTGAACCAATTCCTTACTATCAACAACAACTTGGTGATGCACAAAAAGGCTATGAGTACCTGGTTACAGGCAACTATGTAAGTAGCGGATTCCCTTATAAATTTTATAAATTAATTGCAGGAAAAGACAATACCAATCTTTTAAACAGAACCGGCAAAAACGCTACTGTTCCATTTGGTTTCAATGTAATTAAAAACGAACAAGGCATTGATATGGTTGTACCGAATTGTTTGCAATGCCATGCACAAGTTTTTAATAATCAATTGTATGTTGGTCTTGGTAATAGTTTCATTGATTTCAGCAACACAAAAAAACAAAGTAACATTTTTACGAATACCACCTTTCAATTACTAAAAACAATAGCGCCCAAACAATTTGAAGGAACCCAAACAATAGTTCAATCATTTAAAACTGTTTATCCTGATTTACAAACTGAAGTTAGAGGCGTAAACGCAGCAGACAGGTTAGCAATTTTACTTGTGGCACACCGTAATCCTGTAACGCTTCAATGGAGTGATTCTGCTTTATTAAAAATTCCAGATGAAGTAATACCCACCGATGCGCCTGCATGGTGGTTACTAAAAAAGAAAAATGCAATGTTTTACACGGGTTTTGGGCGAGGCGATTTCGGAAAATTTTTAATGCTCAGTAATTTACTTACCGTAAAAGACACTAGTGAAGCAGCAAGAGTATATCAACATTTTGCTGATGTGCTGGCTTATATCAAAACTATAGAGCCGCCAAAATATCCAAAGCCAATCAATCAATCATTAGCCATGGAAGGACAATTATTATTCACCACCAAATGCAGTAAATGTCATGGCTCATATGGTGCTGATGAATATTATCCCAACCTGCTTATTCCCGAAAAAATTATTGGTACAGATTCCTTGTTATACAAAAGCAATCAACAAAACCCTCAATTTATACAATGGTTTAATACAAGTTGGTTTGCAGGTGGTGCTCACCCGGCTAAATTAGTGCCTTACAATGGATATATTGCCCCACCTTTAGATGGTGTTTGGGTAACGGCACCCTATTTTCATAATGGTTCTGTTCCTACATTAGAAGGCGTTTTAAACAGTAAAAAGCGGCCCAAATATTGGAGCCGAGATTTTAAAAAGCCTAGTTATAATTATGAAGCTGTAGGTTGGAACTTTATAGAACATAGAGAGTCCAAGAATAATAAAATTTATAATACTACTTTACCGGGCTATGGAAATTACGGCCACAATTTTGGGGACGAACTATCTGAAGCAGATAGAAAAGCCATCATTGAATACTTAAAAACATTGTAATCAATAATTTTTAATACAACCCTTTAATGAATTGGTATTGCTCTTCTTCCGCAACATGTTGCTGTAACAAAGCTTCATCCTTTTTTAAAGCAATTACATAGGCATTCAAGCGAAAAATTTGAATTACTATAAAAAGAATTAATAATATAGCTACTAAAGTGAAGATTACAGTATTCATAGCATTTTTTTTATTGAATAGATAGAATATATTTTGCCAGGTTTTCTCTATCAGCATCTGATAATTGACTTAATGTAGGCATTTGCGGATAATCGGGCCTTTTTTTACCCGGTGCTTTTATCCATTGTTCTAATCCTGAAATATTATTTTTATAAATACTTACCATTTCGGTTATTGGGGGACCCACCAATTTGGTATCTTTTTGATGACAAATACTACAATTGGTTTTAAACAATGCAGCCCCTTTTTCTACCGGACTTGATGCATTATCTGACGATTGTGATGCTTCATCATTTTTAACATTTAAACGAGCATTGGCTGATAATTTTTCAAATTCAGCAGTTTTAATAGCCATTAATTCCCTATGTGGATTTAAAGCATTAGCTCTGTAAACATGTCTGCCACTTCCCATAAATAAAACGGTAATAGTCATTAATACAACAATACCGCCGAAGCGTTTATTAATGGCTTCTTTAGGACCGCTCAAGGCTTTCCATATCCACCACATAGCTATTAATGCCAATGAGGCACCTAATAAAATAATACTTAACAATCCCCATCCAAAACCCTTCGAAGGCAAAGAAATGAGCACAATAGGCCCAATTAAAAACTGTGCAACACTTGCTCCCAGCGTTAATGAATAAGCAATTTTTTTAACATCATATCTCGTATAGTTATCCGGAAAAATGGTTTCAAACGGATAATTTTTTCTACCAACGTACCAAAATAAAAACAAACCTGTAACGGCTAACGATGCAAATAAAAAATGAAAATAACGCGGAAAAACATTTGGCAAAAACAAGGCACTCATAAACCCATGAATGCTTGACCATTTTTCAGGAAATAACATTAAGTTAATGTTCACTAAAAAAATGAGAGGGATAAACAAAAACAACAACACCGATAATGCAATAATTCCAATGTGTAAAATTTTAAATCGCTCCATAGTGTGCCAAGTGTACTTATGTAAATAAGTAAGCAAAAATGCAATGGCTACTAATGGAATAATTAAAATCCACATGATGCCTGTAAGTGCATTAGCCGAATAGAAATATATAGTGTACAATGCATTAATACTTAGCAAAGGCGCAACACCTAATACTACTGCCAAACTTTTATTTACCGTAATTGTTCGGGCTACTTCGTATGCTAATGTGTCGTAAAATTTATTTTTTAACCCTTTTATTTCAGCCCATAGCGTTACAATAGATCCACCCAGCATTAGGTTTACAAAAACAATGTGTAATAAAAAAGATAAAACCAACAAAACTACCAATAGCCATTCCGGCAAAGGCAATGGAATAGGAATATCGCGAGGTACAGGAGTATTAACCTGTAAAAAATGTACGAATAAAATATTCATATAAAAGTATTTTTTACTGAAAATTATTTTTGAGCTGTTTTAATTGTATCGTTTGTATGTGTCGCTAATTTTTGTTGAATAGCTGCATCCATATTATTCAAAGGGTTAATGACAACACCGGATGTTTGAGCGCCGTCTAATGTTTCATGACTTTGCTGTAAAAACTTTATATATGCAGCCAATGCCTCTGCCTCTTTTTGATTGCCCGGAAATGGCGGCATAAATGTTCTTCCGTTATGCATATTAGGTATGTATGCGGCCATAGCACTCTCATCTAAAGGCTTATTAAAACTGCCATACATTCTTTCAAACACATAGGTAATTGAGTTAATGCCTTGTGTGGTATGACATCGACTGCAAGAGAGCATAAATACATTTTTACCTGCTTCAATTTTATTGCTTTCTGTAATTTCAGGAGTAGAATTATAGGTGGCATACTTTAATATTCCATCTCGCTGAAACAAAGGATAATCTTCTTTTCGTAATAAATTGGAATACATATATCCCCCAATAACATAAGGCTTTCTGATAAACTCACGCACCCGCTCAAAAATGCCTAAAAAACTAAACGCCATAATGGTTGGAATTACAACCATATACCACTTTACTTTAGAAGGCTTAATAACACCAAATAAGGCAATTAAAAAAACAGATGCTGTAGCTCCTAAAATAATGTATTTTAAAAGATTATAATACTGCTGAAACTCTATAGTTCCAACTGCAGTGCTCATATTATCTCGCATGGCAGCGGGCATGGCTTTGTAATAGTATATGGCACCTAGTATTGACAATGGGGTCCAAAATAAAACCCATTTAGCGGTTGTTAATATGGTCTTCGTACGTAAATCGCTTCCTCTTTTTGTAAAAATAAAAACCAAAAAATAGCCGAATGTTCCTGCTACAATCATGGCAGTTGGTGTTCGGAATAATAATTGCGGCAAATAAATTGGATTGGTAAATCCATTAATAAAACTATGTTGCGTATTCCAATTGCCCGGATCCATCATAAAACCTAAAATAGCAACAATAATAGCCATTGTAAACCACGAAAAAACAGATAAGTACCATCCAAACCGTATATGCTTCAATTTAGCTTGCAATGAGCGATTGGAATTTTTCCACGTTAAATAGTAAACCATTATTAAAACTACTTCAGTAACAAAAATGGTCCACTCTGTAAACCATGCCCAATAAAATACTCTAATTAAACTTCCAATAGAAGCAGGGCTAACTAATGCTGCAGAAAACCAAATACCTACACCGGTCATAGCGCCCACAGTAGTTGTAATGATAAAAGCAACTTTCATCATTTTTTCTGCAACAGCATCCCATTGCAAATTGGTAATTTCATCAGGTTTACTATTCTTTACCCCTTTTTGCTCAAGCCAAGTTATGTAAGGCACAAAACCAACTGCAATACCATGATTAATGAGTACATGTATAATAGCAATCATTGCTATTAAAAATCTATCATTCAACCAATCTAAATGAAACATAGGGAAATCCATAAAACAATATTTGTAACTGCAAAGCTACTTTAGCCTAACGGGCCGCCTATTTACCCTTTTACGGAAACTATGTACTTATTTATGGAAACTATTAGTATGGAAATTTTATAGAAAAAAACAAATTAATATATACAATTTTTTGCATTTGAAATTTGCTTTCTAAACAATTCGGGTGTTATAGAGGTATATTTTTTAAAGAATCGGGAAAAATAAGAATGATTCTCAAAGTTTAACGCCCATGCAATTTCGTTGATGGTTAATGAAGAATTAACCAAAAGTCGTTTAGCTTCAAGAATAATTCGATTGCGAATATGTGTACCTGCAGAGTGGCCAAAATGACTAATACTCAGCTCATTTAAATAATTCGGAGTTATATAAAGCATTGCAGCATAATCTTTTGGCAATCGTAAAGTTGTATAATGTTCCTCAATTAATCTATCAAACTTTTGTAAAATAATGGCTCCCTGTCTTAATTCATAAGGCTTAATAACGTTATTTAAAGGGCGGCTCATCCATTCTAATAACTGCAATAAATATAAGCGTAGCATATATTGCGCACTTTCATCATTACGGGCATATTCATGCTTAATTTGTTGAAATAAAATCTGAACATTGTTTGATATACTTTCAACATTTACAACAGAGCCATTGCCATTCGCAATAAAAAAAGGATAATTTTTTAAATGATTCCAATTGGCCAGAAATAATGAAATATAAGATTCAGTAAAATTAATTAATATGCCTTTGGGCTTATAGTCAAATTGCCACTCATGAACTTGTCCCGGATTGAGAAAATAGATTGTATTTTCTTTTATTTCAAATTTCGTAAAATCAATAATATGATATCCGGAACCCGATTCAATAAACATTAACTGATAAAAATTATGACGATGAGGGAACTGCATATTATTGTGAGATGCCAAAAAATCAGCTAACTCTAACACTAAAATTTCGTGTTCAGTAGCACTTGCATCTATCATATTACAAATATCTAATACCGGAATTTTTTCTTTGCCAAAATTCATGCAGTCAAAATTAATTTTTATGAAAAAAATGTATGGTGACTTTTAACACATTGCTAATTTTACTTGTTATAAGGAAACCTTTACTTCTATTAATACCATGCACCAACAGCATTCCCAAGGCTTTAAAATTATAGAACAATACCTGGCTGGTATGCAGCAAACAGCTTTTCCTTTTCAAATAGCAGCATGGCATGCTATTCAAAGCGGAGAAAGTGGTTTGGTTAATGCACCTACCGGTATGGGAAAAACATTTGCAGTGTTTTTAGGCAGTATTATTCAATTTATTAATGAACACCCCCACAATTATTCTCAACAACATAATAATGGATTACAATTACTTTGGATTACGCCCTTAAAAGCTTTAGTTAAAGATTTAGCCCGTGCTATGGAAACCACTTTAACAGACTTAAATATTCCATGGCAAGTGGGCATACGTACCGGCGATACATCAATTCAAGAAAGACAACAACAAAAAAAACAATTACCCGAAATTTTGTTAATCACCCCCGAAAGTTTACACTTGTTGTTTACGCATAACAACCATGCTAATTATTTTAAAACATTAAAAATAATTGCAGTGGATGAATGGCACGAATTGCTGGGAAGTAAAAGAGGTGTTCAAGTTGAATTGGCCTTAGCACATTTAGTTCAATTGTACCATATACAAAAAATTAAAAACAAACACAAGCTTTGCATTTGGGGTATTAGTGCTACCATTGGTAATTTAGAAGAAGCAAAAAATGTTTTATTATTCCCATTAAAAACAAAAGGTGTAATTATACAAGCGCCACCCACTAAAAAAATAAATGTTCATACCATTATACCCGATGAAATAGAAACCTATCCTTGGGCAGGCCATTTGGGTCTTAAATTGGCACACAAAATTATTCCAATTATTGAGCAAAGTAATTCAACCTTAATTTTTATTAACACCAGGGGAATGACAGAAACCTGGTACCAAACTATTTTAAGGGCCGCACCACAATTAGCAGGTGCCATCGCCATTCATCATGGAAGTATAGAAAAAGAATTGCGCTTATGGGTGGAAGAAGCACTGCATCAACAAAAATTAAAGGCTGTTGTTTGTACTGCCAGTCTTGATTTGGGAGTTGATTTTAAACCGGTTGATACGGTTATACAAATTGGTTCACCTAAAGGAATTGCGCGATTTATTCAACGAGCCGGAAGAAGCGGTCATCAACCCAATGCCACTTCCCATATATATTTTTTACCTACACATTCGTTGGAATTAGCAGAAGTAGCAGCATTAAAACATTGTTTACAAAATAATATCATTGAATCGAAGCCAACCCTTTTATTGTGTTATGATGTGTTAGTGCAATACCTATGCACATTGGCCATAGGTGTTGGTTTTAATGCTAAAGAACTTTTTGAGGAAGTTCAACAAACATATTGTTACCAACAGCTTAGTATTGACGAATGGAATGAAATTTTATTGTATTTAACAAGTGGCGGTGCCGCTTTTCATGAATATGAAGATTTTAAAAAACTGGAGTTAGATCCGAATGGAAAATATGTAATAAGAAATAAAAGATTGGCTATGCAACATCGCATGCATATTGGCACCATTGTAAGTGATGCAATGTTAAAAGTAAAATGGATGCATGGTAGTTATTTAGGCGTAATTGAAGAATGGTTTATTAATAAATTAAATATTGGCGACAGTTTTGTTTTGGGTGGAAGGAATGTAATGCTAACCATGATAAAAGATATGACGGTTTGGGTAAAGGCATCTCAAGCAACTAATACCACAATTCCCAGTTGGATGGGTGGAAGAATGTCATTAACAGCCAATTTAGGGTCAGAATTAAGAAATATTTTTTCAAATGCATTGCATAATCAATTACCCGAAATGAAAGCTTTGGCATCTTTGTTTCAATTGCAACAACAACTTTCCATTATTCCCAATAACAATGAATTACTCATTGAAATAATTCAAGAAAAAAAACATTGGCATATTGTTGTATATCCTTTTGAAGGCAGATTGGTGCATGAAGCCATGAGCGCATTAATGGCATACCGACTTTCTAAATTACAACCCATTTCATTTTCCATTGCCATGAATGATTATGGATTTGAACTTTTATGTGATGAACGGATTGATTTAACTCCGCAAGTAGTTGTACAATTATTTAGCACCGAAAATTTAATTACCGATTTACAAAATAGTGTAAACGCTACAGAAATGGCAGCCCGTGCATTTAGGGAAATTGCAGTAATTGGTGGACTAATTTTTCAAGGATATCCCGGAAAAAATAAGCGTACCAATCATTTACAAGCTTCAGCAACTTTATTATTCAAAGTATTAAATGAATATGACAGCAAAAATGTTTTGCTACAACAAGCATTTAAAGAAGTATTTGAAAAACAGATGGAAGAAGTTCGTTTAAGAAATGCATTAAAAAGAATTCAAGAGGCTACCATTCGTATAACTCATCCCAAACAGTTTACGCCTTTCAGTTTTCCAATTGTTGCCGATGGTTTAAACAGAAACCACATTTCATCTGAACAATTGGAAGATAGAATAAAAAAAATGCAGCAACAGCTTATTCATTAAAAGCCATTGCTACATTAAAAAATAAATTTATTTATTTTCTCGTTAAGTATTTTATTTGACTGGAATATAAAATGATAAACAAAGCTATGAAACCATAACCAAGATATGCTCCCCACCCTGTAATAGAAGATTTGCCCAATAAAATAATAGAAGCAATAACGGGAAACACCTCGCCTATTATCCAAGTATAATATCCTTGCATTTTCAATTTTCGCATATCAATGGCACCTATAATACACAATATGGCACCAATAAGCGTTACTACAAGTAGGGGTAATTTATTCACTGCTGATAAACGAACCAATTCTATTGCTTCAGGTGAATAAAACTTTTTAGCAAACTCAGGCATTTTATCAAAATCAGGACTATTAGCCATTTGCTGCATGGCAGCAAAGTTTTTATCAGCAGATATATATTGATAAATACCTGAGAGAATAGCTATGCCGCTTCCAATAAATGTAAGTATGGTAAGTACTTTAAGCATGCCATATCTGGGAGCAATGGGTTGATTACTTTCTAAGTTGTATTCCATCATTGTAGTATAAATTAAATTTATCTAAAAATATCATTCTCAATTCATTCAGCAAAATTTAATGCATTAAATTTTTAAGCATTGTTTTTAAATTTGCTATTATGTTTGTCCCTTACCCATTCCCATTTAAAAACCAACATTTATGGTTAGTAGCCGAAAAATGCATTTTTTGGGAAGAGGAAGGTGCACTCATTCTTTCAGACACTCATATTGGAAAAACCGCACATTTTAAAGCAAATGGTATAGCTGTTCCGGAAGCCATTTTTAAAGATGATTTACGCAGATTATGGCAAGTTATTTCAGTATTCAATCCTAAAAAAATTTTAATTGTCGGTGATTTACTACATAAAAAAAACAATCAAGAAGTAGCACATTTTATAAAATGGAAGAATGAAACCACAAAAGTTCCATTTCACTTAATAAAAGGCAACCACGATGTTTTATCTGAAGAATGGTATAACTATGCGGGTATTATATTGCATCAACAACAATTGCTGCTTCCACCATTTTTATTTATTCATGATCCCAATGAAATTGAAATCAATGAAGAAGAAGATATTTATACAATTTCAGGACATTTACATCCGGGTGTTCGTTTAAAAATATCAGGAAAACAACATATAAAATTGCCTTGTTTCTATTTCGGGAAACACCAAGCAATATTACCTGCCTTCAGCAATTTCACAGGTCTAGCTATGCTAAAACCCACTAAAAAAGACAAAGTTTTTGCAATAGCCAATCAAAACATAATTGAAATAAAATGATTGAAATTGCTTTTCATCACTTATATGCACATGCCCTTCCTGCCGGTCATCGCTTCCCAATGGAAAAATATGAACTAATTCCGGCACAGTTACTACATGAAGGAACCATAGCCAAAGAAAATTTAATAGAGCCCGAACCCATTGATGATGACATTGTTTTATTAACTCATGATAAAGTTTATGTTCAAAAGCTTCAATCACAAACGCTTACAATGGCCGAAGAACGTAAAATTGGTTTCCCTCAGTCTGCTGCATTAACCCTCCGGGAATGGTTAATAACCCAAGGTACCATTAACTGTTGTTTAAGTGCTTTTAAAAATGGTATTGCATTGAATGTTGCAGGTGGCACCCATCATGCTTTCAGCGACCATGGAGAAGGTTTTTGTCTGCTGAATGATTTTGCAGTTGCAGCCAATTATTTATTGGTGAAAAAGTTAGTCAATCAAATATTAATTATAGATGTTGATGTACACCAGGGAAATGGCACAGCGGCTATTTTTGAACACAACCCTAATGTATTTACGTTTAGTATGCATGGTGCACATAATTATCCTTTTCATAAAACCATTTCAAATATTGATTTACCATTATCGGATGGTACTGATGACCACACCTACTTAACACAACTACAAGAAGCCATTCAGTATTTATTGCCTTTAGTAAAGCCTGATATTGTTTTTTATTTATCAGGAGTAGATATTTTACAAACCGATAAATATGGCAAACTAAATATTTCGATGAATGGTTGCAAAAAGCGAGATGAAATAGTTTTTAAAGCATGCAAACAACAAGGAATACCCGTTGTTGTAGCAATGGGTGGTGGTTATTCGCCTGATATTCGAACAATTATTGAAGCACACTGCAATACTTTTAGAACCGCTTTACAATTGTACTGATTTATTCCTGCGAAGTTGGTTATAATCAATAAAATAAATAAACTTGGCTGAAAGTTGATTGCTTAATGGGGAAGCAAATGCCTCAAACAAATTATCCATATATTTTTTGTATTGTTCCCCATTAATAGCAACATCGGGGCCTATAGCGTTCTTCCAGGCAATAATTAACCTACTTCCTAATCTAAAATCCCATGTATAAAAAGCATCAACATTTAGAGCATTAAAATTATTATCATAACCAGTAACAACCGGAATTTCAAGGTTTTGAAAATAGCCTTCACTATCCACATGAAACATTTTTACATAGTGCACTCTGCTCCAGTAATGCCTAACCCGTAAAGTAACATTCATTCTAGCTTGAAAATTATATATAGCATTGAATACATTATCCATACGAATTACTCTGCGTTGACCAATGACAGGCGCATTGGTACCCGATTCAAAAAATACCCAACCAAATTCGCCGGCATCAAATTCCTTCTTACTATTTAAACTAACAGAAAATTGATTATTGAACCTAAATCTTATTCCTCCCGTAACCACAGAGTAAGGAATATGTTCACTGTAGTCATATGCAGTTGCATAACCTATTCCATAGTTAAAAAACAATTTTTTCCTACTATCTGAGCTACCAAATACACCTGAAAAAACATAAGGTACTCTTTTAAGTTTTTCACCCGGAGTTCTTAATTCAAAATAGTCATTACTCCATATAGGACTACCTTCAACAACTAATTTAGCATCATAAAAATTTTTAAATACTTTCAAAAATGAAGCACTATAATTCAAGCTACTAAAAGCATAGGGCTTATATAAATTTTGATATTTTAAACTAAAACTGTATATTTTAAAATTATAATTTTTACTGGGCTTATACTGGTTATAAGATACATTTGCATTATAACTTACTTCATTAGGGGCTTTCAAATACCCTAAATCATTAGGATCATATTGATCGCTTTCAATATTGTTAGAGAAATTCCATTGCCACAAACCACTCACTTTGCCAAAACTATTCATTAGTTTAAAGCCATTATGTGCATAGGCACCTCCTACTGTGCTATAAGCAGCTTTACTTTGTAATGAATATTGGTTGGCTTTATCAAACAAACGCAAGTCAACGGCACTTACATTGGCAAATTGATCACCACCACGTCTAATTACATTTGAGTTCGTGAATGAAATGCTACTTCTATTAGCCAATGCTTGATCCAGCACAATGATATTGTAGTTGGAAAGAGGTTCTGTTTCAATATGATGCACATTACCCTTATTATCGCGCACATCGGCAAACATTGGCGCAGTTACTGCATTAAAAACACCAATTCCTAAATTATGCTTGGTACGACCTGAAAATTTTGTGGCATTATATAATTGCGTTAACGACGGGTTTTGTAAAATGGTATAACCACTATCAACTGCTAATTGATTAATACTATCATATAAAGTTGGTGTTTTTCCTACACGCCTTGAATAAAAGATTCCGGCTTTATTAAACAATTCGGTTCCTTCAGTAAAAAAGGGTCTATTTTCAGCAAATTGAACTTCATAGGGAGATAAGTTAAGAATCACATTATCACTTAAAGTTTGTCCAAAATCCGGCACTAATGTCATATCTAATGTAAAGCTTTCATTAATGCCATATTTCACATCCATACCACCATTATGTAAAACATTTTTAATGGTTCCAGTTGCTGAAGGTACCGTACTATAGCCAGCTGAAACATAGGGTAAGAATGAAAGTCGCAAAGGAGGTTGTAATTTTTCTAACCCACTTAAAACACCAAATTGATTCACTAAACCTGCAATATTTGGGTTAACAGGATTCCAATAGCTTACTTCATTCAAACGACGAGTTGATCGATAAAAATTAACGCCCCAATCTTGTATATTTTTTTGTGCAAACCGAAGGCTCATGTAAGGAATTTTCATTTCTACTATCCAGCCATCGTTTACAATATTAACATGGCTGTCCCATACCGCATCCCAATTATAGTCAACGCCATTATTCAAATTAAAATTCCCGGAAAGTTTCGCATCGCTTTGAACATTGGCAGCTGTTACCATAAACATGAAAGCATTTTGGCCATCATGATAAGTATCAAATGCAACGGCAAAAACATCAACATCTTGTCGCTGTTCACCATCGCGTAAGGTCATTTGTCTGCGAATTAAAGTAGGGTCATCATGCAAATAAGCGCTTACATATATTGCACTATTATCATATAAAACTTTAACTTCCGTACTTTGCGAAGCAGTTGCACCAAATTGAGGTTGGTTTACAATAAAATTATTAGCTACTTCTGCAACAGCCCATTCGTTTTCATTTAACATACCGTCTATTTTAACAGCATGTTGTGTACGAAATGCCTTGAAATGTTTTTGTTGGGCAAAAACCTGACAAGCCAATAAAATTAGCAAAAAAGATAATTTTATTTTATTATTCATGGGTTACAATAGCTACTTTTCCAAAACTACACGAAAACAAAATTTTGAAATAATGAAAATAGGATGAATGGCAGAAATAAGGGGATGTAATAAAAAAAGCTGCTTGATAATGAGCAGCTTTGAAAGTTGGAGCAATTAGATACGAATTGTTTAATTAAGTTTCTTTTTTAATGTGGAAACTTGCGCCTGTAAATTATTCACCATACCTGCTAATTGGTTTACATCCCAGCGCTGCACGGTATTGGCTTTTTGCAAAATGAAAACAGCTTTCCAAACTTCCAAAATATCGTCGGTAGCAACGGAATAAGGCTCATAAACCGGATTATCACTTACTAAGGTTAATTTATTTTTTGCTCTATTGTTTTTCAAGATGCGTTTGTAAACAATGCCATCTTGCTTAGAAAGTACAACATAGGTGTTGCTCGATTTAACCTCTTCAACATCCTCAACTTTTTCACCCACAATTACACTGCCACTTGGAGTAGGCAACATACTATCGCCAATAATTTCGAAAGCACGGTATTGGCCTGGTGCTAACATGGGTAACGTGAAAGTGTTTAATTCATCTAAAAATTCGGTATCGGCATAACCAGCCAAATAACCTGCTGCTGCTTTTACCGGAACAAATGATATTAATGCAGAATTTTCTGAAGCCATTTTCAACTTCCTACGTTGTTCTATATAACTGGTGCCTTTTGCGGCTGTTAAATCCTTCAGTAACAATTCATCTAAACTAAGTTTATACATTTGAGCCACATCTTCTAATACTTCTAATTTTGGCTCAGCACGTTCCTCTTCATAAGCACCAATTAAAGAACGTTTAATCCCTAATTTTTGGGCAAATTCCTCTTGCGTATAACCTCTTAATTTGCGTAAATAGCGTAAGTTTTTTCCTGCAAAACTCATAAACTAACGATTTTAGCGGCAATATACTAATTTTTTTAGTAAAAAAAATATTTTTTTACCAAGCTGCCCTGGCAGAAGGAGAAACACTTAAATCGGAAAATTGATTTGCCTGATATTTATAATAAGCTGTAATGGCTATCATTGCTGCATTATCGGTACAATATTCAAAAGGAGGAATAAAAGTTTCCCAACCTTTTTCTTTTCCTAAGGTTTCAAAAGCATACCTTAATCCTTTATTTGCACTTACACCGCCTGCAATACACAATCGTTTAACACCGGTTTGTTTTACCGCTAATTGTAATTTGCGCAACAACATTGTTATAATGGTGTATTGTATAGATGCACATAAATCATTGATGTGCAAAGCGGCAAAATTGGGTGGTTGTTTTTGTAAAAAATATAAAACGGAAGTCTTTAATCCACTGAATGAAAAATTTAATTCGGGTACTTGTGATTGGGCAAACTTAAAGGCATGTGGGTTACCTAATTGAGCATATTTGTCAACCAAGGGCCCGCCAGGGTAAGGTAATCCAAGCAATTTAGCGGTTTTATCAAATGCTTCGCCGGCAGCATCATCAATGGTTTCTCCCAGCACTTCTAAGTTTAATGGGCTATGAGCTAAAACAATTTGTGTATGTCCCCCACTTACCGTTAAACACAAAAATGGAAATTGAGGAGCAGGTTCAACAATTAAATTGGCTAAAACATGTGCTTGCATATGGTGTACTGCAATTAAAGGCTTTGCCAATGCCAACGCTAATGATTTTGCAAATTGTGTTCCAACCATTAAACTACCTAACAAACCAGGTGCTTGTGTAAATGCAATGGCATTTACGTTTATTAAGCTAATATTCGCTTTTTTAATAGCAGCATCAACTACCGGTACAATATTTTGAATGTGGGCTCTGCTGGCTAATTCAGGTACAACGCCTCCATACTCAGCATGTATTGCTTGCGTTGCAATTATATTTGAAACAATTTTTCCATCTGCACAAACAGCAGCAGACGTTTCATCACAAGAAGACTCGATAGCTAAAATAGATAACGGCACAAATTTTTTGGTCAAAGGTACATACTATTTACTTCTAATAGCCACTACGGGATCCATTTTGGCAGCAATGGATGCTGGAATAATACCTGATAAAACACCTAAAACAATACAAATACTTAATGCCAATAAAATAATATTAGGCGCAATAAATATAGGAAATGGTAAAACCTTACTTAAAGCAAGGGTTAAAATCCAAACCAAGAATAATCCTAACAAGCCCCCTATAACACATAGAAAAGCACTTTCTAACAAAAACTCGGTTAGTATAGTTCTTTTTTTTGCGCCAATTGCTTTTTTTAAACCAATTTGTGCAGTGCGCTCCCGTACTGTAACAAACATAATATTAGCAACGCCAAATGCACCCACTAACAAACTTAAACCTGCTATTGCCCATCCGCCTAAATTTAGCGAACCGAACAGCCCATTCAATGAATTGCCTAATAAGTTTACATCGTTTAAAGAAAAATCATCAGCTTGTTGAGGACTTAATTTTCGGGCTTGTCGCATTATTCCATCTAGTTCGTCCGATAAACTGCTTGTAGCAATATTTTTTTTGGCTTGAACCATTATAAAAGGACTACTTTGTTTAATTACATAAATCGAAGCAAAATAGCGATAAGACAATAATATACAATCATCATAGTTAAAGCCACCCAATAAACTGTTTCCTTGTTTTTCCAAAACCCCAACAATTATTGCTTTATGATGATTAAAGTCAAGCTGTTTACCAACTGCTTTGTCGGGATTTCCAAATAATTCCTCAGCCACTTTATGCCCTATTACGGTTGAATTGGTGCCATATGTAAAATCATAATCGTTAATATAACGACCCGCTGCTAAATTAATAGATTGAATTTTCATGAAATTCTCGGTTATACTATAAACGCTTACATTAGTTAAGCTATTATCGCCATAGGAAACCGTAGCATTCCGAGAAGCAAAAAACGCAACGGCATCAGATAACTCACTTTTTGATTCTATAAATTTCATTTCATTATAAGTGGGTGTAGGTCTTTTCACAAACTTCCACCAGGGATAATTATCGCCACCACCACTATAATCCCATTTATCTATATAAATAGTATTGCTTCCTAAGGTTTGAACCTCACCGCTAACTTTTCTTTTTAAACTATCTACCGTAGCTAATACGCCTATAATGCAAAATATTCCAATGGTTATACCAAACAATGATAAAAAAGTACGCAGTTTATTTACCCTTAATTCCTGAAGGGCCATTTTAAAACTGTTCCAAATTATGTTGAGTATTTTCAGCATATTCCAAAAATAGTGTGTTATTCCTCAAAATTTTAAAATAATGGTTCAATGCCTATAATTAAGTGATGAGCGTAAAAAATAAAGCATGAACAAATTGATAACACTTTAAAACTTCAATGAAGTATTTTTTCAAATTATGAAATAATTAAAGTGGTATTGTTATTAAAAAGCATTAAAAATAAGGTTTCACTCATAAAAATCAACAAAAAACTGTCGGTACTGTTATATGTTTCGAATACTTTCTAAAAAATAAAAAAAGTATTTGTCTATAACATTACATCGGTTTGTATTTTTGCACAGATTTATTTATCAAATTCAATTTTGCTATATGACCTGGAAGCAAGCTTTTACCTCATCAGTAGGAAAAAAATTAGTAATGGGTTTAACTGGAATTTTCCTCATTTTATTTTTAATAGTACACGCAGGGCTAAATGCCTGTATTTGGGCTAACGATGGTGGCATTATGTTTAACCGCGCTGCTAATTTTATGGGCAGTAATGTCATACCCAGAATTTTAGAAATAGGTTTGTTTCTTTTTATTTTTATTCACATTATACAAGGTTATGTTTTAGAGGCCGGAAATAGAAGTAAACGGAAAATTGGTTATGCAGTTTCCTATGGTAACAGAGGAAGTAAGTGGTACAGCAGAAGTATGGCTATTTTAGGTACTATTTTACTCTTATTTTTCATTGTACACTGGAAACAATTTTGGATACCTTCACGTTTTACCGGTATTGAAGAAACAACATTACCAAACGGTATTCAAGTACATAATTTATATGCTTTAATGCAAAGTACTTTTTCTGAATTATGGGTAGTTATTTTTTATGTTATTTGTTGCATTAGTTTAGGTTATCATTTAGCCCATGGTTTTCAAAGTGCATTTAAAACAATAGGTGTACATAACAAAAAATATCAACAGGCACTTAGCTCTTTTGGTTATGGTTTTGCAATAGTAATTCCACTCATTTTTGCTTTAATGCCTATCAGTTTTTATTTCCATTGGATTCATTAATACAACTTAAGTGCACTAAATGAAAAACTTAGTTCAACAAAACAAGCATATCATTTAGAAAAATGCCATTTTTAATCTACAAAAAAGTAGTACCATGATATTAGATTCAAAAATTCCATCAGGCCCTATTGAACAAAAATGGACCAATTATAAAGGTCATTGTAAATTGGTAAATCCGGCCAATAAACGCAAATTAGAAATAATTGTAGTAGGTACCGGATTAGCCGGAGCCAGTGCTGCAGCCAGTTTAGGGGAATTAGGCTATAAAGTAAAAGCATTTTGCTTTCAAGATAGTCCGCGTAGGGCACACTCCATTGCAGCACAAGGTGGAATTAATGCTGCTAAAAACTATCAAAATGATGGTGATAGCATCTTCAGATTATTTTATGATACTATTAAAGGAGGCGATTATCGCAGCCGGGAAGGTAACGTTTACCGCCTTGCTGAAAACAGTGCCAATATTATCGATCAATGTGTTGCTCAAGGTGTTCCATTTGCCAGAGAATATGGTGGTGTATTAAGTAACCGTTCATTTGGTGGTGTACAAGTACAACGCACTTTTTATGCTGCAGGCCAAACAGGGCAACAACTTTTAATAGGCGCTTATCAGGCATTAGAACGCCAGGTAGCATTGGGTAATGTAAAAATGTATTCCCGCCATGAAATGCAGGAATTGGTTATTATAGATGGAAAGGCAAGAGGAATTATTGCCCGTGATTTAGTAACCGGAAAATTAGAACGCCATTTCGGGCATGCTGTTTTATTATGCAGTGGTGGTTATGGGAACGTTTTCTACCTATCTACCAATGCAATGGGTAGCAATGTAACTGCAGCATGGAAAGCGCATAAAAATGGTGCATTATTTGGTAATCCTTGTTTTACACAAATACATCCTACGTGTATTCCTGTAACCGGCGAACATCAAAGTAAATTAACCTTAATGAGCGAATCCTTAAGAAATGATGGCCGAATATGGGTTCCCAAACAAAAAGGAGATACGCGTAAAGCCAGCCAAATACCTGAAGAAGAAAGAGATTATTACTTAGAAAGAAGATATCCTGCATTTGGTAATCTGGTACCTCGTGATGTGGCTTCTAGAGCTGCCAAAGAAAGATGTGATGAGGGTTATGGAGTAGGCTCTTCTAAACAAGCAGTTTATCTTGACTTTAGTGCTGCTTTTGAAAGATATGGTACAACAGAAGCAGGTATTCACGGTATCGATAATCCTTCAAAAGAGCAAATTATATCACTCGGTAAACAAGTAGTAAAAGAAAAATATGGTAATCTTTTCGATATGTATGAAAAAATTACCGGCGAAAATCCTTATGAAGTTCCCATGCGCATCTACCCTGCAGTACACTATACCATGGGTGGGTTGTGGGTTGATTATGAATTAATGACCACTGTAAAAGGATTATATGCATTAGGTGAAGCTAACTTCTCCGATCACGGTGCCAACCGCTTAGGTGCAAGTGCCTTAATGCAAGGCCTTGCTGATGGTTATTTTGTAATACCCTACACCATAGGAAACTATTTGGCAGATGAAATTTACAATAAACCCATTTCTACCGACCATGAAGCATTTCAATTAGCCGAGAAAAAAGTTCAGGAAAGATTAAAAAACTTGCTAAGCATAAAGGGAACACAACCTGTTGAAAATTTCCACAGGCGTTTAGGTAAAATTATGTGGGATAAATGCGGAATGGCCAGAAATGCCAATGGTTTACAGCAAGCCATTCAAGAAATTCAACAATTGAAAAAAGAATTTTGGAGTGATGTGAAAGTACCCGGTGGTTTACATGAATTAAATCCCGAATTGGACAAAGCAGGGCGTGTAGCAGATTTTATTGAATTAGGGGAATTAATGTGCATTGATGCTTTACACCGCAATGAAAGCTGCGGCGGACATTTTAGAGAAGAATATCAAACTCCTGACGGTGAGGCATTACGCGATGATGCTAACTTTATGTATGTTGCTGCATGGGAATTTAAGAATGATCACCAATGGGAATTACATAAAGAACCATTACAATATGACGTAATTAAGCCTACACAAAGAAATTACAAATAATTTAGTCGGAATGATATTCAATTTTTAAAGATTTTAAATTTTTACTATGGAACACTATACCATGAATCTAAACCTAAAAGTTTGGAGACAAAGCAGCAAAGAGGCAAAGGGTAGTTTTAAAATGTACCGCGTTGAAAACATTTCATCGGAAATGAGTTTTTTGGAAATGTTTGATGTGCTAAATGAACAATTAATAAAAGCAGGAGAAGACCCAATTGCATTTGACCACGATTGTAGAGAAGGCATTTGCGGTATGTGTTCAATGTATATTAATGGTAAACCTCATGGACCCTGGCAAGCAAATACTACATGTCAATTACACATGAGGGCTTTTAAAAATGAAGACACAATTGTAGTTGAACCTTGGCGCGCCAATGCTTTCCCTGTAATAAAAGACTTGGTTGTAGATCGTTCCGCTTTTGACCGCATAATTCAGGCAGGTGGATATATTTCTGTGAATACCGGTAATGCTGTTGACGGAAACGCAATTTTGATTGATAAAGAGAATGCTGATAAATCTTTCGCTGCTGCCATGTGCATTGGTTGTGGCGCTTGTGTTGCTGCTTGCAAAAACAGTAGCGCAATGCTTTTTGTATCAGCCAAAGTTTCCCACTTAGCACTTTTACCTCAGGGCCATCCTGAACGAAATACACGCGTTTTGAATATGATTGCCCAAATGGATAAAGAAGGTTTTGGAGCTTGTACTAATACAGGTGCCTGTGAAGCTGCTTGTCCAAAAGAAATTTCTTTAACAAACATTGCCCGCTTAAATAGTGAATATATTACGGCAAGTTTGGTGGCAGAAAAATAGAAATTAAGTGATTGCCATATTCCATCTCACCACTACTTAAGGTGGTGAGATTTTTTTTTGCATTTAATTCTTATGTTAAAATTTATTGTATATTGTACTTTCATATTATTCATTAACATACGCATTATGCATAACTAAAACCATTATCTAACAGCTTATTTACATACCCACCTATTTAGCTTAATTTTTATGCCTAACAGTTTTTTTGCTTTTAAACAATTTACGGTTCATCAGGAAAAATGTGCAATGAAGGTTTGTACAGACGCCTGTCTTTTCGGTGCAATTATGGCTAATTATCTTGAAAAGCAAAATGTTAATAGCCTTGCAGATATAGGCACAGGAACAGGTTTATTAAGTTTAATGGTGGCACAGAAAAATAAATGCCTGATTGATGCGTATGAAATAGATGAAAATGCTGCTTTACAAGCTGAACAAAATTTTAATCGTTCACCATGGCATGCCAAACTTCGTATCATTAAAGGCAATATAAAAACCCTACACATTAATACCAGCTATGATTGGATTATTTGCAACCCCCCTTTTTATGAAAACAGCCTAAGAAGCAATAATCAACATAAAAATATTGCCATGCATAGCCAGGAATTATTGCTGGAAGATGTGCTACATATTTGCGAGGAATGTTTAAATGGGCAGGGGAAGTTTGCTATTTTATTACCCTACTTTAGAAGTACTGCATTTATTGGTATGGCGCACCAAAAAAAATTTTTTCTTGAATATAAGCTAGATATAAAACCAAGTCCTAAGCATCACTTTTTTAGAACTATTTGTATTTTTTCTAAACAACCAACCCCTTTACTTACCGATGATACACTTACTATTCGTGAAGTAAATAACAATTACACAACCTATTTTACCGAGTTATTAAAGGACTACTATCTCTTTTTGTAACAACTTTACTTTTAGTGAACTGCGTAATCAGCTAAATAATTAAAATGATTGGTTAATTGGCCTTGTTTTAAAATAGTAGCCCGCTCTACCATATCATTACCTGAACCCAACAAATCGGGTAATACATGTTTTATCAATTGTTCCCCAAAATAACGACTGGCATCACGTGGCAACTCATTAGGTAAATTACCCACTGCAATTACATCAATACTGCCCGGTAAATAAGGCGCTGTTTTAGTAAAAGTTTTTCTATCAACTCCATAAACTGGGTCTTCAATAGTTTGGTCACCTAAGTTAATCGGAATTGAACCATGCGCATCATCTGTTATGTCTGAAATAGTTTGAATAGCAAAATGCTCATCAATATCAGATAAATCAAACAACCGAGGCATATCTTCTGTCCAGAATATTCCATTCATTAAAATATCTGAACAATGGGCATAAGGTAAAAAACGACTTTTATAATGGGTAGGATGTGAATGAAAATGTTCTCTTTGGTATGTTTTTAAGTGCTTATGGGTAAATAAATCAGGCCCTTTCAATTGTACATATACCGGATAGGTAAATTTTTTTTCTAAATATTCATCGGGTTCAACTTCGGTAATACCCATTAAATTCATCACCTCTAAAATACCATGTGCTACTCTTCCACTGCCGGTTACGGCAATTTTCACATTGGGTAATTTCAAACCAAAATATTGATGAATTAATGAACGATAATCTTTCTCTTCATAAACCCTCCCCAATTTATACAAGCCTGTCCTATTGCCATAACACATCATACCATTGTGGGCCCCTACAACCCCTGCAAAAAAACCAAAACCAATAACACGTTGCCCATCTTCATGTTCTAAACATTCATAGTCAATTAAAGTAATTTTTTTATCAATCATTGTATGAAATAATACTTGATTGTAAGGTTGTTTTTTCCGAGTATGTGAAAAGAATAAATAAGTTTTGTTGGCTATTAGAGCATCTTTAGGAACTTCCTTAATGCCCATTAAAATATCGCAATCAGAAATATCATTCACTACAGCAATGCCGGCACGTTTGTATTCTTCATCACTAAAACAACGATTATTTGATGCTTCTACTACAATATTAATATCTTTAAAATGTTGCATTAGCCATTTGCATTGCGCCGGAATTAGTGCTACTCTGCTATCGGAAGGAACCTTACCTTCTTTAATCAATCCAATCTTAATCATACAGCAAACTTTTACTGCCTAAAGGTATTTTATTCAATACAAATTGTAACAATTTAGGCATCTTTTAATACAAATTAGTTAGATGCATTGAAATAGTTGGAAGATAAATTATTAAAATAAATTTCATTATTTTAATTTATTGAAATAAATGAAGCTAACAAAAATCATTTTTTAAAGTTTACATCAATCGTTATTTTGCAAATAAAACATGCAAGCAATTGAATATGTAACTGCAGCTAATGCATTATCCATTATACAAAGCAACCAAAGAGTATTTATACACGGTAGTGCCTGTACCCCACTTTTTTTATTACGCGAATTAGCCATGGAAGCTCCACGTTTACAAAATGTGGAAACGGTATTTATTACAGTGCAGGGAGATATAGTAATTGATAAACCGGAATATCAAAACGCTTTTCACATTAACTGTTTGTTTGTGTCTGCATCTGTTCGTGAAGCCGTAAACAGTGGTCGGGCCGATTTTATTCCCGCATTTTTAAGTGATATACCCGATTTGTTTAAAAAGAATGTGCTTCCCATTGATGTGGCCATTGTTCAAGTTTCACCACCCGATGAGCATGGTTATTGCACTTTAGGCTTATCGGTTGATATTGCACGTACAGCCGTAAACACGGCTAAATATATTATTGCACAAGTAAACCCCAATATGCCTAGAACACATGGAGACGGGTTGTTGCATGTTAGTCATATTACAAAAATGGTTTATCATGAAGAAGCTTTACCCGAATTAGATTATGCCAGTAAAACCGGAGCAGCCGAAATTCAAATTGGAAAATATATTGCTGAAATGATTGATGATGAAAGCACACTGCAATTGGGAATCGGCACCATTCCAGATGCTGTTTTAAAATCATTGCACAATCACAAAAACTTAGGTTTACACACCGAAATGTGTAGTGATGGTGTGATAGATTTAATGGAAAAGGATATAATTAACAACAAGTATAAAAAAATTCACCCCAATAAAAATGTTACCAGCTTTGCCTTTGGTACCAAACGATTGTATAGTTATGTAAATGATAACCCTGCTTTTGCTTTTTTAGATATTGATTATGTAAATGATCCTCATGTTATTAGAAGAAACAATAAGGTAATTGCCATTAATAGTGCTATTGAGGTTGATATTACAGGGCAAATTTGTGCCGATAGCATTGGCACCTATCAATATAGCGGTATTGGTGGCCAAATGGATTTTATGCGAGGTGCTGCTTTAAGTGAAGGAGGTAAACCCATTATTGCCTTAACAAGCAGAACCAAAAAAGGAATATCACGCATTACCCCACATTTAAAAGAAGGAGCCGGGGTAGTTACAACACGTGGCCACATACATTATGTTGTTACAGAATTTGGAGTTGCTTATTTATATGGAAAAAATTTACGGCAACGTGCAAAAGCTTTAATAGCCATTGCTCACCCCGATGACAGAGAGACATTAGCCAGGAGTTGCTTTGAACGATTTAAAATTTTTGTTTAATTAATAAAATTATGGCACCGAATTTTGTGTATTAAAGCATATAATGTAATATTGCAGCCCCAAGCCCAGATGGCGGAACTGGTAGACGCGCCAGACTCAAAATCTGGTTATCGCAAGGTAGTGCAGGTTCGATTCCTGTTCTGGGCACAAAAGTGGTTGTAAAACCACTTTTTTTATGCCCCATTGCTATTAAAACATGATAGATTGTATACACCAATGATTCCTTATTTTTTGTTATTACAATAACACAAACAAATGTTCATATTAATTATCTTTAGCCGCTAAAACCAGAGAAGCATGTTGAAAGTAGGAGTATTTGGCGTTGGCCATTTGGGAAAATACCACTTAAATAATTGGAAAGAAATTGAGGGGATTAAATTAGTTGGTTTTTTTGATCCGAATAATGAGGAAGCAAAATTGGTTGCGGAGCAATATGGCATAAAACGCTTTTTAGATGAAGAAAAGTTGATAGATGCTTGCGATATTATTGATGTTGTGGTGCCCACCGACAAACACTTTGAAATATGTATGTTAGCCATTCGAAAAGGCAAGCATGTATTTGTTGAAAAACCTTTTACCCATACCATACAGGAGGCCAAAAGCCTGGTAAACATGGTTAAAGAAGCGAACGTTAAATTACAGGTGGGTCATGTTGAACGCTTTAACCCGGCTTATTTAGCACTAAAAGATGTACAATTAAACCCCATGTTTATTGAAGTACATCGTTTGGCTCAATTCAACCCTAGAGGAACTGAAGTAAGTGTTATCCTTGACCTAATGATTCATGATATAGATATCATTTTAAGCTTAGTAAAAAGCGGTGTAAAAAATATTTATGCAAGTGGAGTTGCGGTTATGACAGATACGCCAGATATTGCCAATGTACGCATAGAATTTAATAATGGTTGTGTAGCTAACTTAACAAGTAGCCGTATAAGCATGAAAAAAATGCGCAAGATTCGTTTGTTTCAAAAAGATGCTTATTATGGCATTGACTTTTTAGAAAAGAAAACGGAAATAATTACTTTAAAACAGCCGCAAGACGAGAATAGCTTTACGTTTGATATTGAAACACCACATGGAACTAAAACCATTGCTGTATCAAATCCCGAAATTCAACCGGCTAATGCTATTTTGTTAGAATTACAAAGTTTTGTTGATGCCATTAACAACAATACTCCCACGTTAGTGAGCGAAATAGATGGATTGTTGGCGCTTGAAGTAGCCCACCAAATTCTGCAGAAAATTAACAGCAATAATATTGCTATGTCATAACTTAATACCATGTTTTATAAAACTTTGGAAATAGAGTTAGCAGATAAAAAAGGCCAATGGCAGCCCATGCAAAACAAACATATTTTGTATGGAATAACTAAACGCGTTATTGATGTTTTATTTTCAATAACAGCAATTATTCTATTACTTCCGCTAATTATTTTCATAGCTATTAAAACCAAATTTTCTTCGCCGGGAAATGTTTTTTATTCTCAACAACGTGTAGGATATAAAGGAGTGCCGTTTACTATTTATAAATTTAGAAGTATGTACGCTGATGCGGAAGTAAATGGGCCTCAATTATCAAGTGATACGGATGGCCGTATTACCCCCTGGGGAAAAATTATGCGGAAATGGCGGTTAGATGAAATACCACAATTATGGAACATTATTAAAGGGGATATGTCGCTGGTTGGACCAAGACCTGAAAGGCAGTTCTATACTAATCAATTGATACAAATAGTACCCAACTATGCCTCACTGTTTCTGGTAAAACCAGGATTAACATCCTTAGGTATGATAGAGTTTGGATATGCATCAAACCTCAATGAATTAATAGAAAGAGCGGAATATGATTTGATTTATATTCAGAAAAGATCGTTTTTATTAGACATGGCCATTATTTTAAAAACCTTTCTTATTATTTTATTAGGCAAAGGGAAATAAAGCGTTATGCAGGATAGCAATTGGCAAATAATACCCGCATCCGCAATAAATGAAGTAAAATGGAACCATTGCATTAATCAATCAATCCAACCAAGCATTTACGCCCAATCATTTTATTTAAATGCTTTATGCGCGAATTGGTTAGCATTTGTTTATAAAGATTATGAAGCTGTTATACCAGTTCCATTTAAAAAAAAATGGAGCATTCAATATTGTTATCAACCCCCATTTATACAACAATTGGGTTTATTCGCTGCCAACATTAATGACAACCTATTAAAAGGAATTAATTATGTGATAAAACATTTCACCTACGGAGATTTATATATTCCCTACCCACAATTACCTAAAGCACTTGAAAAAAATAAAGCCATATTAAAAGATAACTTTAAATTACATCTACATAACGGCTATGCATTTATACAACAAAATTATTCAGGTGATTTAATTCGGAATTTAGAAAAAGCACAAAAGCATAATTTAGTGCTTGTGGAAGACCTCCATCCGCAGTTGGTATTAGAAGCATTTTATAGATTATATGGTAATACCATGAATTTATCCCGGCAGCATACCAATACTTTTTTAAAGCTTTTATTAAAAACAGAGATGCAAAATAAATTTTTGGTATTAGGAGTTCATAATACCAACCAAAGGCTTATTTCGGGGGGCATTTTCTTAATGCATGAAAGTAGAGTTTATAACATCATACATTTTGTGAATGAGGAAGGAAGAAAACAAAGTGCAGGTCATTTTTTAATTGATCAATGCATAAGAAAGATTGCCGGCAATAGCAAAATTTTCGATTTCGAAGGTTCATCTTTGCCGGGCGTACAGTCGTTTTACAAAAACTTTCATCCAAAGCATTGTCCTTATTGGCATATACACATTAATCAATTACCAATTCCATTGCGTTGGTTAAAACAATGAAGGATCATCCAGAAACTTTTCGGCTATCAGTAAGTCAATAGGGCGTGTAATTTTTATGTTTTGATGTTCACCTTCTATTAAGTGTATGGGGACACCACTATACTCAACCACAGTTGCTTCATCAGTAAATTCAGGTTGGTGTTCTTGCTGAAAAGCAGACAACAAAATGTCACTTCTAAAGGTTTGTGGTGTTTGAATTAAAAATATTTCATCACGATTTAAAGGCTTTGAAGCATCATTAATTGTTTGCCGAATACTATCAGTAGCTTTAATGGCAGGTATTGCACTACCCTTTTCCATGGCTTGATGATAACATTGTTGAATAAGTTTTGCACTAATTAAACAACGTACTGCATCGTGTACAAAAATAATAGCATTGGTTTGTGGAGGAATAATAGATAAACCGGCTTTTACCGAATGAAACCGTGTAACACCACCAGCAACAAGCCGTATACGTTGATGAAGCGGTATTTTTGCTATAAGCTCCTTACCCATATTTAGATAGGCGTCCGGCAGTACCAATATAATTTGTAAGTCAGGAAATGATAACAAAAAAGTTTCGAGGGTATATTGTAATACAGGCTTGTTTTTAAGCGGTAAAAACTGTTTAGGCAATGCACTTCCCATTCTAACTCCGGAGCCACCGGCAACAATTATCGCAATTTTTTGCATGAAATGAATATTCGTTAATTGCAAAAGTAGCTGTAAATCTGAATTACAAAACTAGTAGCCGCTATTGTTCGCCATATATACCAATTTCGAATAACCCATTACTTGTTTTTGCAGCACGATACATACCGGCACTATTAAATACCATTGCAATATTTCCTTTCGCATCAACGCCAATCATACCGCCTTCCCCTTTCATGGCAACTAATTTTTTATGTACCACTTCGTGCATGGCCTCTTGCAATGTAAAGCCTTTATATTCCATTAAGCAACTAACATCATGTGCTGCAACAACTCTTAAAAACATTTCACCATGACCGGTACAACTAATACCACAAGTTGCATTATTGGCATAAGTACCCGCACCAATTACCGGGCTATCGCCAATACGACCATATTTTTTATTTGTCATACCACCAGTACTGGTTGCTGCGGCAATATTTCCTTCAGCATCACAAGCTACAGCACCTACGGTTCCAAATTTTTTATCACGCATTA
>NZ_JBMFQT010000001.1:121627-166763 GCF_049968455.1 Hydrotalea sp.
GTACTGGTTGCTGCGGCAATATTTCCTTCAGCATCACAAGCTACAGCACCTACGGTTCCAAATTTTTTATCACGCATTAACTCTTCTAAGTGATGATTAGTATGATCTAAAGAATAATTATCGCTATCACGAATGGCTTTCCATTGTTCATATCTGAAAGGTGAGAAAAAATATTCATCGGGTTCTAGCTTAACACCTTGCTTAATGGCAAAATCATTAGCACCTTTTCCACTTAAAAAAACGTGATTGCTATGCTGCATTACTTCAGTGGCCAAAACAATTGGATTTCGAACATTACGAACACCGGCAACAGCTCCCGCATTTAACGTAGTGCCATCCATAATTGCAGCATCCATTTCCTGCACACCTTTTTTGGTAAAAACAGCACCTCGCCCTGCATTAAACAAAACATTATCTTCTAATACAACTATCGCTGCTTTAACAGCATTTATGGCACATCCGCCATTTTCTAAAACGGCATAACCGGCTTGCAATGCAGCATTCAAACCTTGTTCATAAGCCTGTTCTAACTGGGGCGTCATATCTTCTTTAAGAATTGTTCCTGCCCCACCATGAATTACCAATGCGTATGTTGACATTCCTTTCAAAATTTCTTCCCCGAAATTAGAAAATGGAATGAAACAGAATTTTAAAATATATTGAACGAATGCTGAACAACCTGCAATAAAAATGCGGAAATTTTAAACAAAGCTATGAAAGCAGTTTTTTACATTCATTTAAAAACTTTTGTTTTTGAATGGCTGCTGTTCCTACTTCTTCACAAACCAAACCGCCAGCAATATTGGCCATTTCAGCTGCTAGACCAATTTGACGGGTAGTGGCATAAACCAATGAGGCAACAGCAATAACAGTATCACCCGCCCCGCTAACGTCAGCTATATTGCGTACATGGGTGGGAATTATTTTTAATTCATTACCGTTTTGATAAAATACTCCTTTCTCAGAAAGTGTGATTAAGGATATACTATGTCCAAGTATTTGTTGTAATTGAATATGAATTTTTTGTAATACATTAAGTGATACTTCATCAATCAATAAATTCAGGCCATCTTTAACTTCTTTTAAATTTGGTTTAAAAATATCTACCGATTTAAAAGACAAAAAGTTTTTTCGTTTTGGATCTACTGCGGTTAGTACTCCATATTTTTTACAAAGTGTAATTACTTCATTAATAACAGTAGCAGTTAAAACTCCTTTGTTATAATCTTCAAAAATTAGCACATGTGGTTGTTCTATTTTAAAATATTCTTCAATTTTTTGAAGTAGCTGTTTTTCTGTATCTGTATTTATATCCGTTGTTACTTCGCAATCCAACCGAAGCATTTGTTGATTGCGACTCATAATACGGGTTTTATTGGTAGTAACCCTATTGGGAGTAGTAACAATGTATTTAGTACTAATGTTGTTTTGTTCTAATAAATCTACTAGTTGTTTGCCATCATTATCATTGCCAATTACCGTTAAAATGGTAGTAGAAGCACCTAACGACACGGTATTCAGCGCCACATTTCCCGCCCCGCCAATACGTACTTCCCGTTTATCAAATGCTACAACCGGAACAGGTGCTTCGGGTGAAATTCTATCCACATGTCCCCACCAATAAGTGTCCAACATTACATCGCCCAATACGGCAATTTTCATTTGGTTAAACTGCTGAAAAATAGATTCAAAATTCATGAATTAAGACTTTGACTTTGTTGCGAGTGCAAGATAATACAAAGGAATACCCAATAGTGCAAAAATTAATCCGTAAATGGTATAATCAGGTTTATAGATGATAAGCAACGTGCAAAATGCCAGTCCCATTATTATGTATAATGCAGGTAAGAATGGGTATCCAAAAGCACGGTAAGGCCTTTCTGTATTAGGCATTTTTTTACGCAAAATAAAAATGCCAATAATTGTTAAAACATAAAAAATAACCACAACAAAAGAAACCATATCGAGCAAATCGCCATATTTCCCACTTAAACACAATAAACAAGCAACCAAACATTGAATCCATAATGCAAAAGCAGGTACTGCTTTTTTGTTAAGTTGGGCGGTTTTTTTAAAGAATAATCCATCATTGGCCATTGTATAATAAACTCGGGCTCCTGCTAAAATAAGCCCATTATTACAGCCAAAAGTTGAAATCATAATCATAACTGCAATGATAATGGTACCAATATTCCCAAAAATTACATGCGAGGCTGCTATGGCTACCCTATCATTTTCAGCCGAAGCAATGGCCTGCATGGGCAATAAACCCGTATACACAAAATTGGTAGAAACGTACACAATAGTTACTAATAGTGTACCTAAAAACAAACTTAAACCAATATTACGTTTGGGATTTTTAATTTCACCGGCAATAAATGTTACATTATTCCAGGCATCACTGCTAAATATCGACCCAACCATTGCTGCAGCAATTGCGCCCATAGCAGCCGCTAATCCATAGGATTGAATGCTACCATCTTTATTCAAATGCTGTAAACTCCAGGCATTTCCCGACCAGTTCTGATGCCATATTTGCGGTTGAAGGGCAATGAATCCGAATATGATTAATCCAAATAAACTTAGTAATTTGGTTAATGTAAATGTTGTTTGAATAATTTTTCCGCTTTGAATACCCCTCGTATTAATATAAGTTAAAAATATAATGAGAATAATGGCTAAAATTTGTGCAGGTGAAATATGCAATGAGCCAATACTGAATAATGTAATTTCATCGCTTACCTGTGGAATTAAATAAGCAGTAAATTTTGCAAACGCAACACCTACTGCCGCAATGGTTCCGGTTTGAATAATGGCAAAAAAACTCCAGCCATATAAAAAACCAATTAAGGGATTATAAGCTTCTTTTAAATAAACATATTGCCCACCGGCTTTAGGAAACATACCACTGAGTTCACCATAGCTAACCGCAGCAATTAACGTCATTAATCCGGTTAATAACCATACAATAATAAGCCAACCGGCAGAACCCACATTTCGAGTTATATCAGCACTTACAATAAAAATACCAGAGCCTATCATACTTCCGGCAACAATCATGGTGGCATCTAATAAACCTAAGCGGGGTTTAAACGAGGGTGTATCCATAAAAAAAAGTCCCTTTATTGCATTTGGGACTTTGAAGATAATGATTTACTACAAATAATTATTTTTTCTGCTTGTATTGTTCATTCAAGCCTTTCACAATGTCGGCAGTGATATTGTAGGCAGTGTCTTTATAATACATCATATCGGGTACGTTAGAAAAAATATAAGCGTATCCTTTATCCCTATTGTATTCTTTTAAATAATCTTCAATTCTTTTTTTTACATCTTGTAGTTTTTTGAAACTTTCATCCTGCATTTCCTGTTCCATCATTTGACGCTTATTTTTCAGGTTTTTATCCAAATCCATAATTTCCTGCTGACGATTGGCAATTTCGGCTTGACTAAGTGAGTTGCCATTCTTTTGTAAGTCCTGATATTTATTTCTTAAGGAATTTTCCATATTCGATAATTCTTTACCCATTTCCTGGTCTTTAGCCATTAAGGCTGTCCTAACTTCTTTTAATAAGTTATATTGATTTTGTAATGAATCCATTTCAAAATAAGCAATTTTAAAACCATTGGTACTTAATGCAGCATTGTTATTGTTGAAGAATGCAGCTTTTTGAGGCGCTTTAAAATGTTCATATAACAAATAAGCAACAGCAATAACTAATAGGGCGTTAATAATGAGTAAAACATTTTTCATATACAAAATTATGTTTAATTAATTTTAATACATGTTTTCACTTAAGTGTAATTATTAAACTAGCACATGAATTAAAAATGAAAACGAATATACAGGCAAATCACACATTTAAAAAATTAGCTTCTTTTTTTAAATTTTAATTAGGATTTAATGAAAAAAAACCTGCAATATTTTTGAAAATATTGCAGGCTAAATTTTTAAACTGAACTTAAAAGTTGTTTAACTATTCATCTTCATCAAAATTCATGGCTTCACGAGTGGTAGATAGTACTTCAAAATCTTCTTTACTACCAACAATTAAATTTTCGAATTCACGAAGACCAGTACCTGCAGGTATTAAGTGACCGGTAATAACATTTTCTTTCAAGCCTATCATTTCATCGGTTTTACCTTGTATAGCTGCCTGACTTAATACTTTGGTAGTTTCTTGGAATGACGCAGCTGAAATCCAGCTTTTAACACCTAATGAAGCTTTAGTAATACCTAATAAAACAGGTTTAGCTGTGGCAGGACGAGCATCACGCACTTCTACCAATTTTTTGTCTGCACGACGAAGTATTGAGTTTTCCTCACGTAGTTCACGTAATGTTACAATTTGACCTGCACGTAACTTAGTACTTTCACCTGCATTTGTAACTACTTTTTTATCGAATATCCGATCGTTCTCTTCAATAAATTCAAACCTATCTTCCAAATCTTCTTCCAGGAATTTAGTATCACCGGCGTCAACAATTTCTACTTTCTTCATCATCTGTCTCACAATTACTTCAATGTGTTTATCGTTGATATCAACACCTTGTAAACGATATACTTCTTGAATTTCGTTTACAATATATTCCTGCACAGCAAAAGGACCCTTAATAGTTAAAATGTCATAAGGTGCAATCTGACCATCGGATAATGGAGCGCCTGCTTTGACAAAATCACCATCTTGTACTAAAATTTGGCGAGTTAATGGAACCAAATATTTTTTAATAACGCCATCTTTTGCTTCAACCACAATTTCACGGTTACCACGTTTCACATTTCCGAATGCAACTACACCATCAATTTCACAAACAATTGCGGGATTTGCAGGATTTCGTGCTTCGAACAATTCTGTTACACGAGGTAAACCACCGGTAATATCACGCAACTTACCTAATACACGTGGAATTTTAACCAACACTTGTCCGGCTTTTACCTCCTCGCCTTCATCAATGGCAATATGGCTTCCTACAGGTAAGTTATATTGCTTAACTTCTTTCCCTTCAACAATAATAGTAGGTATTTTGGTTTTATCTTTTGATTCAATAACTACTTTTTCGCGGTGACCGGTTTGTTCATCAGCTTCATCGCGATAAGTGTAACCATCGATAATATTTTCGAACTTAATAACACCGTTTTGTTCGGCTACTATTACATTATTAAATGGATCCCAAGTGCAAATAATATCACCTTTTTTAACCTGTTGGCCATCTTTTACGAGTAAAGTAGAACCATAAGGTATATTATTGGTTATTAATAAACGGTCATTTTTTTCATCCATCAAACGCATTTCACCCGTACGACCAATTACAATGTTTACTTTATCACCTTCATTATTAAGATTAGTAACAGTGCGTAATCCATCGAAACGAACAGTACCATCAAACTTAGCTGCTAATGACGATTCAATAGATGAGCTGCCGGCAACACCACCCACGTGGAAGGTACGCAATGTTAACTGTGTACCAGGCTCTCCAATTGATTGAGCGGCAATGATACCAACAGAGTCACCACGTTGAGCTATGTAACCAGTTGCTAAGTTTTTACCGTAACATTTAACGCAAACACCTTTTTTAGCTTCGCAAGTTAATACCGAACGAATTTCTACGCTATCAATACCTACTTCTTCAATGCGTTTGGCTATATCATTAGTAATTTCTTCACCTGCCTTAATGATTAACTCATCTGTTACAGGATGTAATACATCATGTAAAGAAGTTCTACCTTCAATTCTGTCTGATAAAGGCTCAATGATATCTTCATTATCTTTTAATGCGCTAATTGAAATTCCTCTTAAAGTACCGCAATCATCTTCGGCTATAACAACATCCTGTGCCACGTCAACTAACCTACGAGTTAAGTAACCGGCATCAGCAGTTTTCAAGGCCGTATCAGCCAAACCTTTACGAGCACCGTGGGTAGAAATGAAATAATCTAATACGTTCAAGCCACCTTTAAAGTTAGACAGAATGGGGTTTTCAATTACCTCACTACCTGAACTTCCACTTTTTCTTGGTTTAGCCATCAATCCTCTAATACCCACTAATTGTTTTACCTGCGTTTTAGAACCACGAGCTCCAGAATCCAACATCATAAACACAGAATTAAATCCTTGTTTATCATTAGCCATTTCTCGAATCAAGGTTTCTGTTAAGCGCATATCTACTCTTCCCCAAATATCAATTACCTGATTATAACGTTCGTTATTGGTAATTAAACCCATGTTATAACTTTCTCGAACTTCATCTACTTCGGCTTTAGCATTTTCCAATAACTCTTCACGAATGTCAGGTATAATTAAGTCGTTAATACTGAAGCTTAATCCTCCTTTAAACGCCATTCTAAAACCTAGGGTTTTAATATCATCAAGGAATTTTGCTGTTTTAGGAACATTGGTTATTTTAATAATGTTACCAATGATTTCTCTTAAACTTTTTTTAGTTAAAAGTGTGTTGATGTACCCCACTTCTTCAGGAACAAATTGATTGAAGAGAACGCGACCAACGGTAGTGTCTATAATTTTCTTTTCTAAAACACCTTCTGCATTTCTAACTTTTGTTCTTAATTTTATATGTGCATGAAGGTCAACGCGTTTTTCGTTATAGGCAATGATTACTTCATCCATGCTGTAAAACGCTTTTCCCTCTCCTTTTACTGGTTCTGCTTCAGTACTTTTCTTTCCTTTGGTAATATAGTACAAACCTAACACCATGTCTTGCGAAGGAAGGGTAATAGCTGTTCCATTTTGTGGATTCAATATATTGTGAGAAGACAACATTAACAGTTGCGCTTCCAATATTGCTGCATTGCTTAAAGGCACGTGAACAGCCATTTGGTCACCATCAAAGTCGGCGTTAAAAGCAGAGGTTACCAATGGGTGTAATTGAATGGCTTTACCTTCTACCAAACGAGGTTGGAAAGCTTGAATTGATAAACGGTGTAATGTTGGGGCACGGTTAAGCAGCACAGGATGTCCTTTTAGAATGTTCTCTAAAATGTCCCAAATCACAGCTTCCTTTTTATCAACTAATTTTTTTGCAGATTTAACTGTTTTTACAATGCCTCTTTCAATTAACTTACGGATAATAAATGGTTTAAATAGTTCGGCAGCCATATCTTTAGGCAAGCCACATTCATGCATTTTTAATTCCGGGCCTACAACAATTACAGAACGACCGGAATAATCAACCCTTTTACCCAATAAGTTTTGGCGGAAACGACCTTGTTTACCTTTTAATACATCGCTTAATGATTTTAAAGCTCTGCCACCTTCAGCTTTAACTGCATTCGATTTTCTACTATTATCAAATAGTGAATCGATGGCTTCTTGCAACATCCTTTTTTCGTTACGAAGAATTACTTCAGGCGCTTTAATTTCTAATAAACGCTTTAAACGATTATTGCGAATAATTACCCTGCGATAAAGGTCATTCAAATCAGAAGATGCAAAACGACCCCCATCTAAGGGAACTAAAGGCCTTAGTTCAGGGGGAATTACAGGTATATATTGCATTACCATCCATTCAGGACGGTTGCTAATTCTTGAATTGGCATCTCGAAATGCTTCCACTACGCTTAAGCGTTTTAAAGCATCAGCTTTACGTTGCTGTGAAGTTTCATTTGCTGCAGCATTTCTTAATGAGAAACTAAGTTCATCTAAGTCTAAACGGGCCAATAAATCACTAACAGCTTCAGCCCCCATTTTAGCAATGAACTTATTAGGATCTTCATCCGGTAGCATCTGGTTTTCTTTGGGCAGTGCATCAATAATATCCAAATATTCTTCTTCAGATAATAAATCGCCTGTTCCCAAATTTTCCTTAATACCAGCTTGTATTACAACATATCTTTCATAGTAAACAATGCTTTCTAACTTTTTTGAGCTCATTCCTAATAAATAACCAATTTTATTAGGTAGGCTTTTAAAATACCAAATATGTACCACGGGCACCACTAATTTAATGTGCCCCATTCTTTCGCGACGAACTTTCTTTTCAGTTACTTCAACACCACATCGGTCGCACACAATGCCTTTATAGCGAATACGCTTGTATTTACCACAGGCGCACTCATAATCTTTCACCGGCCCAAATATTCTTTCGCAGAATAAACCATCTCTTTCAGGCTTATAGGTGCGATAGTTAATGGTTTCGGGCTTTAATACTTCTCCGAAACTTTTTTCCAAAATAGAGTCGGGAGAAGCCAAACTAATGGTGATGGTAGAAAAACTTGATTTTGGACGGTTGTCTCTTTTAATGGCCATAGTACAATTTATTTGATTCATGACCCGAAATACCCCATTTATTACAATAAAAAAAGCGGACAATACAGTGATGCACACTGCATTTACCCACTATGGTATTACTTTTTTATATAAAGCGTAATGGAATACTTCAAAATCATTAAGGGGGCAAAGGTAAGGACTGGTTTTTAAATAGAAAAAAGAAACCCCAAAATTTTAATGATAGAAACGATTGTTAGCATTGCCAATCTGTCAGGCCGGATCAATTTTAACAGGATTCTTAACTAAACAAATTGGTTTAAAAAAATTTTTACTAGCCCTCTTTTGTAAGGGAACATGATAAAAATCAGTATTTAGGCCAATTAGCCAGAATAATTTTGTTTAGAAGAATATATGCTATGCAGATTATTATAGATGATACCAAAAATGTACAAACCTTACAAACGGAGTTTAATCAATTATTCCCATATCTGCGATTATTATTGGTTAAAATACAACCTGGCCAGGAAAGTGGGAAAGTTATGCAAGATCAACCACAACCTTCTCAGAATACTTCTTTACTTCAATATAGAATAACTAATGATACAACTCCCTTTTATATTTATCCGGAAATGACTGTAGCCGAACTGGAGCAGCAGTTTACTAAGCTTTATGGGCTTGAGCCGGTTATACTAAGAAAATCAGGAAATGTGTGGATAGAAACCTCAATTACGGATGATTGGACATTAGAAGAGCAAAACACACAAGGTGAACTAATTACGCAACAAATAAACGAGCGTCAAAAGCCACCCAATGTCATTTAATTGCGTAATGCTGCTAATTTTTCGTAATTAATGATGGTAATTTTTCCGGATTGTATTTCAATTAATTTTTCGTCCTTTAAATCACTAAGTGTTCTAATAGTACTTTCCGTGGCAATACCGGCAATATTCGCTAAATCTTCACGTGATATTTGCATACTAAAATTTCCCTGTTTACTACTTTGTTGGTATTTATTTTGAAGCGTGATAAGCGCATCGGCCACCTTTTTACGTGCTGAGTTGTATGCCAAACGCAATAATTGTTCCTCACGTTGCTGAACTTGGTGCGACAACATTTGAATAAATTTCTTTGACACCTCTGCATTTTTGTAAATTAGTTCAAAAAAATCGGTTTTGGGCATCATACAAACTTGGGCGTCTTCTAAAACAACGGCACTCTCTTTATGCTTGGTATCTTCTAATAATGCTATATAACCAAAATAATCTCCTTCACTATATAACCCTGTAATCAGCTCTTTACCATCTTCATTCGTTTTACAAGTTTTTATTTTCCCGCTTACTAATAAATATAACCCTTTAGGATAGCTATCTTCTTTATATATTTCTTCTTTTTTTCGATAATTTCTAAGTTCGTTTTCTTCGGAAATTTTTTTTAAAGAATCAAATCCTTTTACGGTTTCAATAAATTGATTTAAACCATTCACATTATTGGCAAACTCCTGTCGCATTAGTTCCGACTTTTTTAAGCGACTTTCAATAGCATTTAATAGCTCAATATCATCAAAAGGTTTGGTTAAATAGTCATCTGCACCCATTTCCATTCCTTTTCTAAAATCAGTGCGTTCGGCTTTGGCTGTTAAAAAAATAAAGGGAATAGAATTGGTGTTTTTGTTCTTTGATAATAAATGTAAAACCCCATAGCCATCCAAAACCGGCATCATAATATCGCAAATAATCAAATCAAAATGCTCTTTTTCAGCCAATGCAACCCCTTCTTTCCCATTTTCAGCGGTTTTTACTTCATAATTGGCCAATTGTAATATTTCAGCGGTGTTTTCCCGCATATCTAAATTATCTTCAATCAATAAAATTTTTTTACGCATTTTCAATGATATTTGGAATTACAATATTAAAAGTGGTGCCTTTTTCTAAACGACTTTCAAAGGTAATATTCCCGTGCAATAATTCTACATACCTCGCAATGATATTCAATCCCAAACCGGTACCTTGTATATTGGTAACATTTTTTGCGCGAAAAAATCTATTGAACAAATTTGACTGATCCTCCTCTGGAATTCCCATACCCTCATCCTTTACTGCAATGGTTATTTGTTCATCAGTAATATTCAAATTCAAATAAATGGGTTTATTTACAGGTGAAAACTTAATTGCATTTGAGAGCAAATTAGTAACAATTGTGGTAAAAATATTGGGATCAATGTAAGCCAACTCCTGTCCCGCAGGTTGAAAATGAATAATTTGACCTGCCTTTAATATCGCTTGAATTTCTTGTAATATGTTTTGAGAGAGCTGAACTGCATTTACCCAATCTTTTTGCACAATAATTTTCCCTTCTTCAATTTTACTGATTGATAGCATATCGTTTAAAATATCAGTCATATGGTTAATGGCTGATTTTATGCGTAAAATATGCCTTTGCTGGTTTTCTCTATCATTCAGTTCACCATACTTTTCTACTAAATTTAGTGATGATAAAATAGTAGCCAATGGTGTTCTAAATTCGTGTGAAGCCATTGAAACAAATCTTGACTTTAACTCATTTACTTCTTTCTCTTTTTCCAATAGCTGGCTTAATTCTTCCCTTGAACGCTCCAATTCGTGCAATGCTTCTTCTAAAATCAGTGTTCGATGCCGGACCCTTTTTTCTAATTCACTATTGAGCTTCTCGAGTTCTAATTTTTGTTTTAGCAAAGCACTTTCCGTTTGTTTACGGATGGTTATATCTATAATAAAAGCAATAACAAAATTACCTTCCGCTGTTTTAAAAGGACTTAAACTAACTTCAACCGGAAACTCACTGCCATCTTTTCGTAAAGCAAACAAATTCATGCCAATCCCCATTGATCGAGGATGAGGTTTATTTGCATATTGGGTACGATGCTGTTGATGTGACTGTGAAAACCTTTGAGGAATAAGTTGTTCCAATTTTATGTTTAATAAACCGCCTGTTTCATAACCAAACAACTTTTCCGCTGCTGGATTAGCCATAATTAAATAGCCACTATCATTTACCACTATAATACCTTCTGTGGCATAAGTAAAAAGGGCGCTAAATTCTTCTCTATTTGGCATGTTTTGTTAATATTTTTTTTCTGTATGTACTTTATGTTTAACAACGGTACCGGGCTTTCTTCTTTCTAAAAATTTTCTTCTTCGAACTTCTTGTACCGGTACTCCTTCAATTTTACTTTCTAACCATCCAATAATATCTAAGTACATGAATGAACGTGTTTCCAATGGCTCGCCTTGCAATTGCTCTAATTTTTCTTTTAAACTTTTGAAAGCCGGTAATAATTTTTTGGGTGAAAGATTAAACGATTTGCGAATAAATTTAAAAATCTCTTCTTCAACAATACTTAAATTTTTCATTTTAGCCATAAAACGATATACGGATTTAATTAAGTATTCCATTAAGTTGTCATTACCTAATTCATAATGAGCAATTAAGTGTAACAAGCGGGCATAACATTGTAAATCCGTACGTAAATCAACTTTCCAATTAATAATTTTATTTAAGTAATCAATTGCTTTTTCATTGTCACCGCTGCCAAAATATAAACAGGCAATTTTATAATAAAATACCAACACCCTATGCCTATCTAAATGCAACTTATATTCATCCAAGTGTTTTTCAATTTCAGGTACTAATTGCAAACCCTCCGTAAATGTTCCTTCTAAAAAATGTTTATTAATTCTGGCAGTATTTAAATATACAAAAGTTTGTATGCGAATATTATCATTACTGTTGCCTAAATCTGATTGTGCAAAGGCTTCAAATTGCTGCAGGTATTCATTAAATTTATCGAAATTATTTAAGTTAAACTGAGCGCCCAGTAAATTGTGCATCCCTCTAATGTATTGTCCGGTTTCAATCCGCTTCATAAGTTCGTTATCTTGAAATAACGATACCCATTTTTGCGTGTATCGATAATACATTAACAAATCTTGCAAAATAAATCCATACCAACAGTAGGACTGATATAAATATAATTTTTCGTAAAAGCCAAGTTCACCGTAATGTATGGGAGGTAAATTCGATTCAAAAAAAACTTTAACAGCATGTACATCGCGTTTATCACGGGCATGCCCATTTTGTATATACCAACTATATAATTCTAAAGCTAAATTTGACAGTTTATTGCTTAAATCTAATTGATGGTAAATTTTTTCCGATTCTCCACTTAGTGTTTCAGCACGGTTTTCCATACTGCGCGTAATATGCATGGACTCAATTTTTTTCTCAAATTGAAGGGTAAGCAATGCATAAATATACTGATGCTGAGAATTGGTAACTTCTTTCAACTTATCAAGCAACTTCAAACTCTGCAAATAAAGGCCTTTGTTGTATAAAATTCTGGCAAAATCTAGTTGCTCATGGGCATAGCGATCTATATTATCCGATTGCTGAATTAAGCGCAAACTAGATAGCAATTCTTTGTACAAATGCGCTTTCATATTGGAAAGCTGCTGCTTTTTTATGCTCGGATTTTTTTGTAATAATTGCACTTCATCATAATCTTTCATTTTATCTAAGGCATCAAACAACTGTACAATTTTCAACTCTTCGCCTGATGCATTGCGTTTTACGTACAGCTTAAAATTGCGTTTTTCACCCTTTTCAAGCGATTTTATGAGTTGAAACAACATATCGGTACTTCGGTTAGGCATCGTAATTCGTTTTATTTAAAATGCATTACTGTAAAGGGTTTTAGTCAATTATATACCTTTTATCCAGCGTAAAATACTAGTGAATTTAACGCATTCCAGCATTATTTATGAGCTAAATTCGGTATTCCGTAAAATTACAAAGGGTTTTTGGTTTCATTAATGTTAACGTTTAACCATTATTTCATGAGTGAAAAAATATATATATTCGATACTACTTTACGCGATGGAGAACAAGTGCCCGGTTGCAAATTAAATACTTCAGAAAAAATTGAACTGGCATTGGCTCTGGAAGATTTGGGTGTAGATATTATTGAAGCAGGTTTCCCCATTTCATCACCGGGCGATTTTCATTCCGTACAAGAAATTTCAAAAATTATTCAACACGCATCGGTATGTGGCCTTAGCAGAGCAGTAAAAAAAGATATTGAAGTTGCTGCCGAAGCCCTTAAATATGCCAAAAAACCAAGAATACATACCGGCATTGGCACTTCTGATTATCATATTAAAGGAAAATTCAACTCAACAAGAGAAGAAATTTTGGAAAGGGCCGTACAATGTGTGCAATGGGCTAAAAATTTTGTAGATGATGTTGAATTTTATGCAGAGGATGCAGGCAGAACCGACAACGAATATTTGGCACGTGTAGTTGAAGCGGTAATTAAAGCCGGTGCAACCGTGATTAACATTCCCGACACAACCGGTTATTGTTTGCCTTCACAATATGGGGCCAAAATTGCATTTTTAAAAAATAATGTTCCCAACATAGACAAAGCTATTCTTTCCTGTCATTGCCATAACGATCTAGGTTTAGCCACAGCTAATTCAATTGAGGGAATAATACATGGTGCAAGACAGATTGAATGTACAATGAACGGTTTAGGCGAACGAGCAGGCAACACTTCCTTGGAAGAAGTGGTGATGATTATTCAACAACACAAGCATTTAGGCTTTCATACCCATATTAAAACAACACAATTAAACCCCATGAGCCGTTTGGTTAGCGATACCATGCGGATGCCGGTTCAGCCCAACAAAGCTATTGTGGGTGCAAATGCCTTTTCACATTCATCTGGTATTCATCAAGATGGATTTTTGAAAAGTGCTATTACCTATGAAATTATTAACCCAAAAGATGTGGGTGCCGATACCTCAAAAATTGTGTTAACTGCACGCAGTGGCAGAAGTGCATTGGCTTATCGTTTAAAGAACTTAGGATATGAATGTACCAGAAACGATATTGATACTTTGTATGAAAAATTTCTACAAATAGCCGATCAAAAGAAAGAAGTATGTGATGACGATTTGCATGCAATGGCTAAACAACACCAACGGATTGAAGCATAATTTATGAATAACTTACCTGCAATACAAGTTACCCATTTGAACATACAACAATATGGCATTACCATTTTGCAGGATATAAGCTTCACAATTCAAATAGGCGAACACTTGTTCGTAACTGGAATGGCAGGCAGTGGAAAAACCACATTGGGTAAGGCTTTGGCCACTAGAATATTTTTTAAAGGGAAAATTGCATTTCCTGCATTTGAAAACGCTAATCAGTTACCCAGAATAGTTTATATTGAGGATACACACCAATGGAAAAACCTTACCAACCTTTCCGATTTTTATTATCAACAACGATACAATAGTTGTGATGCGTATGATAGTGAAACCATGGTACAACATTTAGCACATCACACACAACAGTTAAATAATAGTGACAAGGACACCGAAAATTATTATGAGCTGTGCCAAAAATTCAATTTGCTGCATCGTTTAGAAACTCCGCTTATCCAACTTTCCAATGGGGAACAAAAAAAATTACAAATTATTAAATGCTTAATGCATAACCCCGAAATTTTAATTGTTGATAATATTTTAACCGGGTTAGACAAAACAGCACAAAATACTTTATTACAACTTTTAGAAAAATATGCAACTAACGGAGTTACCATTGTGTATATAGGGAATGATAAAATTGTACCTAACTTTATAACACATGTACTAGAATTAAATGTAGAGAAAAAAAGTAGGTATTTTTCTAAAGAAATGTACTTGCCAAAAAGTGAAAATCAAATCTTACCTAACTTTAAAAAGCTTTTAATTGCTAATCAATTGCCAACAAGTGAAACGAGGGTAATTGAAATGCAGGATACAACTGTTATCTATGGCGATAAAAAAATTTTAGAAAACATTAATTGGAATGTACGTATAGGTGAAAAATGGTTAATAAAAGGACATAATGGTGCAGGTAAATCAACCTTACTCAGCTTAATCAACGGTGATAATCCACAAGCTTATGCTAACGCTATTAAAATTTTTGGAACAAAAAGAGGTGGTGGTGAAAGCATCTGGGATATAAAAAAACGAATTGGGTATATTTCCCCCGAATTACATAAATACTTCGACAAACAACTGACTGTTGAAAAAACCATTGCCTCCGGTTTTTTTGATACGATGGGTGTATATAAAATACTTAATGAAACACAACTACAAACACTTAACACTATCATACAGGAATTTCAATTACAGAGTGAAATACACAAACAATTAAAAACATTATCATTTGGCATGCAGCGTTGGGTGTTATTGGCAAGAACATTAATAAAAAATCCTCCCTTACTTATTTTCGATGAGCCTTGCCAAGGGTTAGATGTCACTTTCACAAAATTATTTTTAAATTCCATACAACAAATTGCCGCTCAACAACCTACTACTACGCTACTGTATGTAACGCATGTAGATGACGAAATTCCAAATTGTATAAACAAGGTATTAATCTTACAAAACGGGAAAGCAAAAATTGAGGAAGTAGAAAACATTCAAAATAAAGAAAATAAAAAAACTGTACGTACTACCCATTATTGTGTACAACATTAAAAACTTATAGTATGAAAAAAAATATTGCAGTAATACATGGCGATGGCATTGGACCCGAAGTAACCACACAGGCTATAAAAGTATTACATGCCATTGCGGAAAAATTTAATCATGAATGGCAATTTACTGATTGCTTAATGGGAGCAGTACCCATTGACAAAACAGGAAACCCATTACCAGATGAAACAATTGAAGTTTGTTTAAACAGTGATGCTATTTTATTTGGTGCTATAGGCGACCCAAAATATGACAATGATCCATCGGCTAAAGTTAGACCTGAACAAGGTTTATTGAAACTAAGAAAAGTATTACAACTTTACGCAAATGTACGACCGGTTACAACGTACCCGGCTTTACATCATTTATCTCCTTTAAAAGAAAAACAATTACAAAATGTTGATTTTATAATTTATCGAGAATTAACCGGCGGTATTTATTTTGGCAAAAAAGAACTTAGCAGCGATAAAACCCAAGCCATTGATGAATGTATTTATAATACCAATGAAATAGAAAGAATTGCTCATGCCGCTTTTAAAGCAGCCATGCAACGAAAAAAACAATTAACCTTGGTTGATAAAGCCAATGTACTAGAAACATCACGCTTATGGCGTTCCGTTGTGCAGAATGTAGCTCAAAATTACACTGATGTAAAAGTGAGTTATTTATTTGTAGATAATGCAGCCATGCAAATCATTCTTAATCCTGCTCAATTTGATGTAATACTTACGGAAAATATGTTTGGTGATATTTTAAGCGATGAAGCAAGTGTATTATCCGGTTCATTAGGCTTGTTGCCATCAGCATCATTTGGTATAAGTACTGCTTTATTTGAACCTATACATGGTTCGTATCCTCAAGCTGCAGGAAAAGATATTGCTAATCCACTGGGTGCCATTCTTTCCGCTGCTATGATGTTGGATTATTTTGGATTAACTACAGAAGCAGCTGTAGTAAGAGCAGGTGTAAACTGGACATTAACACACAAATTTGTTACAAAAGATATTGACCCCATTAATTTCTATTTCACTTCTACCATAGGTGAATTGATTTGTGATTTTATATCGGGCAATAACAATTTCGAAGATATTAATCATAAAAATATTGAGTTGAGAAAGTCAACCATTATTTAGCATATAAAAAAGTTCTTTGTTCATTCAAATACAACAGGTATATTTGTTCAACACAAAAAAATAAACGTGGCGAACAAATTACATAATGCAATTTTTAATAACAGCGCTGCAATAGTTGCTGTCATTATAATTGTCATTATTATGCCTGTCTTCAGAGGAGGGTAGTTTGTTTGTTTACAGCAATTATAAAACAATTCAACCCGCCTCAAAAAGGCGGGTTTTTTATTTCATATAAAACACAAAACCATGTATTATAACCAAAATACTTTCATTTATTTAAATGGCAGCTACGTAAAAGCTGCTAATGCAACTACCGATTTATATAGCCAAACATTACACTATGGTTATGGAGTTTTTGAGGGCATACGTGCTTACAAAACTGTATCCAACCAAACTAAAATTTTTAAAGCTGAGGCACATTTCGAAAGATTGCGTCAATCTGCTTTAGCATTGAATTTACCTTATACCTACACAGTTGAAGAATTAATAGAAGCCTCTTACAAAGTTCTAGCGCTGAATGATTTGCAAGATGCTTACATACGTCCATTGGTGTTTGCGCCGGCTAATATGAGTTTTGCCCAAAATACCATTTCACATATAGTTATTGAAGCATGGCATATGGAGCCTTTCTTAGGTAACAAAATGTTGCGAGTAGTTACTTCCTCCTTTGAACGTCCAAATCCAAAAGCATTTCACATTCATGCAAAAGCTACCGGACATTATGTTAATTCAATATTAGCCAGTCAGGAAGCAAAACAAAAAGGCTTTGATGAGGCCTTATTATTAGATATGCACGGTTACATTGCAGAAGCTCCTGGTGCCAATGTATTTTTCGAAAAAAATGGAACACTCTTTACCCCCGAATTAGGAAATATATTACCTGGTATAACACGTGCCACAATTTTAGATTTATGCAGTGAATTAAATATTCCTGTAAAAGAAACAAAACTAAAAGTAGAAGATGTGTACAATGCTGATGCAGCTTTTTTTTGTGGCACTGCTGCTGAAGTAATTGGTATTGAATCTTTAGACAATAAGCCATTTACAAAGCCTTGGGCTGAAACCATTAGTCGGCTTATTCAAACTTCTTATAAAAACTTAATTACCGAAAACCAAAAAACAATTTTAAACGAAGTATTAGGAACAGAATAACATTAATACAAAATAAATACTATGCAAAAAGAATTAAACAAATACAGCAAAACGCTTACTCAAGATGAAACACAACCGGCAGCACAAGCAATGTATTATGCACTAGGCTTTAATGAAGAAGATTTAAAAAAAGCGCAGGTAGGCATTGCCAGTATGGGATGGGATGGTAACCCTTGTAATATGCACTTGAATGATATGGCTACTGTGGTGAAGAAAAGTGTTGATAATACAGAAGGTTTATTGGGCTTACGTTTTTATACTATTGGTGTTAGTGATGGTATTAGCATGGGAACAGATGGCATGCGTTATTCATTAGTGAGTCGCGATTTAATTGCTGATAGCATAGAAACCAACGCAGCTGCACAATATTACGATGCATTAATTACTATACCCGGTTGCGATAAAAATATGCCTGGTTCCATTATGGCTATGAGCCGTTTAAACCGTCCAAGTTTAATGATTTATGGAGGTACCATTGCTGCAGGGCATTATAAGGGAGAAGATTTAAATATTGTTTCTGCTTTTGAAGCATTGGGCCAAAAAATTGCGGGAAAATTAAGTGAAGGCGATTTTAAAGGTATTATTCAGCATGCTTGCCCCGGAGCCGGTGCATGTGGTGGCATGTATACAGCTAATACCATGGCTTCAGCCATTGAAGCATTGGGCATGAGTTTGCCTTACTCATCTACTAATCCTGCTTTGAGTAATGACAAACAAAAAGAGTGTGAAGCAGCAGGAAAAGCTATTAAACTTTTAATGGAAAAAGACATTAAACCTCGCGACATTATGACTCGCGAAGCTTTTGAAAATGCTGTAACAATCGTAATGGCATTAGGTGGAAGCACCAACGCCGTATTGCATCTTATTGCCATGGCCAAAACCATTGGTGTGCCTTTTGGCATAAACGATTTTCAAAAAATAAGTGATAAAGTTCCTGTATTAGCTGATTTTAAACCCAGCGGAAAATATTTAATGGAAGATTTACATCAACATGGAGGTTTACCGGCTGTAATGAAATACTTACTGAAAAAAGGTTTTCTTCACGGTCAATGCCTAACCGTTACGGGTAAAACAGTAGCAGAAAATGCTGAGGAAGCTAGAGATTTAGATTTTGAAAAACAACAAGTAATTAAACCGGTTGAAACTCCTATTAAAGCAACCGGACACTTACAAATTTTATTTGGCAATTTGGCAAGTGAAGGGGCAGTAGCTAAAATTACCGGCAAAGAAGGTACTCATTTCAAAGGCCCTGCCCGTGTGTTTAATGGTGAACATGATTTTATTAAAGGCATTGAAAACAATGTAATTAAACCCGGCGATGTGGTCGTTATCCGATACATTGGCCCTAAAGGTGCACCAGGCATGCCCGAAATGCTTAAACCTACCAGTGCAATTGTAGGAGCAGGTTTAGGAAAAAGTGTGGCTTTAATTACTGATGGAAGATTTAGTGGTGGTACACATGGTTTTGTAGTAGGCCACATTACACCCGAAGCATTTACAGGTGGTGTATTAGCATTAGTAGAAAATGATGATATCATTGAAATTGATGCTATCAAAAACACCATTAATTTGTTGGTAGACGAAAAAACCATTGAAAGCAGAAAACAACAATGGAACCGCCCCGAACTAAAAGCCACAAAGGGGGTATTGTATAAATATATTCAATTGGTAAAATCAGCGTCTGAGGGCTGTGTTACCGATGAGCAAACCTTTTAATCACAATAAAATATTGAATAATGGATACTGTAATCACTGCACCTAATAAAACAGCTACATCAACTTCTAAACCAACTGTTTCCATCTCAGGATCTCAAGCGGTATTAGAAGCATTATTAGCTGAAAATGCAACTACCATTTTTGGTTATCCGGGAGGTGCAATTATGCCGATTTATGATGCTTTATACGATTATACCAACCAAATAAAGCATATTTTAGTCCGCCACGAACAAGGAGCAATTCATGCTGCACAAGGCTTTGCTCGCAGTTCGGGAAAAACCGGTATTGTATTCGCAACCAGTGGTCCCGGTGCTACCAACCTTGTTACAGGTTTAGCAGATGCAATGATAGATAGTACTCCGTTAGTGTGCATTACAGGTCAGGTTTTTGCACATTTATTAGGAACAGATGCATTTCAGGAAGTTGATGTAATCAACATTACAACACCGGTAACCAAATGGAATTATCAAATTACAGACGCAACTGAAATACCGCATGTTTTAGCGAAGGCATTTTTTATTGCCGGCACTGGAAGACCGGGCCCTGTTTTAATTGATATTACCAAAAATGCGCAATTACAAAAGTTTGAATACAGTGGTTACGAAAAATGTAATCACATAAGAAGCTACAGGCCCAAACCTATCATTAGAAAAAGTTATATAGAAGAAGCTGCGAAAGTGATTAATGAAGCCAAAAAACCATTCGTAATATTTGGCCAGGGAGTTATTTTAGGAAAGGCAGAACAGGAACTAAAAGCATTTATTGAAAAAGGAAATTTTCCCGCTGCATGGACTGTATTAGGTTTAAGCGCTTTACCAACAGATCATCCCTTAAACATGGGTATGTTAGGTATGCATGGTAACTATGGGCCAAATGTTTTAACCAATGAATGCGATGTATTAATTGCGGTAGGAATGCGCTTCGACGATCGTGTTACCGGACGTTTAGATAAATACGCCAAACAAGCTAAAGTTATTCATTTAGATATTGATCCTGCAGAAATTGATAAAAACGTTCAAACCACAGTTCCTGTTTGGGGCGATTGTAAGGAAACACTTCCCATGTTAACCCAACTCATTCAACCCAATAACCACACAGCATGGATTAATCGTTTTCGCGAATATGCACAGCAGGAATATGATGTAGTTATTCAAAACGAATTAAACCCTACATCACCAATTATGACAATGGGTGAAGTAATTAAAACCTTGAATGAATTGACCAACGGAGATGCCATTGTTGTAACTGATGTTGGACAACACCAAATGGTTGCCTGCCGCTATGCTAAATTCAATCAATCAAAAAGCAACATCACATCCGGCGGAGCAGGAACTATGGGATTTGGCTTACCGGCAGCAATAGGTGCAAAATTTGGTGCACCAACCAGAACCGTAGTAGCAATTATTGGCGACGGAGGATTTCAAATGACTTTACAGGAATTAGGTACCATCATGCAATTTAATGTTGATGTAAAAATTTTAATATTAAATAATGAGTTCTTGGGTATGGTACGTCAATGGCAACAGTTATTCCACGATAAAAGATATTCGTTTGTAGATATTACCAGCCCCAATTTTGTGCAACTTGCCAAAGCCTATCATATTGAAGCCAATAGTATTAAAGATAGAAACCAATTGAAAAATGCGTTACAAACCATGTTAAACCACAAAGGGAGTTATTTATTAGAAGTTATGGTAGGAAAAGAAAATAATGTATTCCCCATGGTTCCACAAGGCTGCAGCGTAGCTGAAATTAGATTACAGTAATTGCATTTTAAAAATACAAATATGAAAAAGGAATATACCATAACCGTTTATACCGAAAATCAAATTGGCTTATTGAATAGAATTGCCATCATTTTTTCGCGAAGAAAAATTAATATAGAAAGTTTAAATACCTCCCCCTCTGAATCGGAAGGCATTCATCGCTTTACGATTCTAATTAATGAAACAGAGGAAGTGGTAAGAAAACTCTGCAGGCAAATTGAAAAACAAGTTGAAGTTTTAAAAGCATATTACAATACCGAGGATGAAATTGTATGGCAAGAATTAGCCATGTATAAAGTATCAACGGATGCAATAGCTGAAAAAGTAAAAGTTGAAAGGCTACTTCGCGAATATGGTGCCCGTGCAGTTGTAATTAGAAAAGATTATACAGTTTTTGAAACATCAGGTCATCGAGAAGAAACCGACCGCTTAATAAAAGTGTTGGAGCCGCACGGATTAATTGAATTTGTTAGAAGTGCACGGGTAGCCATCATTAAATCGAGCAGTGGCTTCCACGAAAAATTAAAACAATTTGAGCAATTAGAACCTGGTGAAGAGGTAATTGAAAATGAATACCTGAGTAAACAGGCTGAAGTATTTTCTATGTAATATACCATTATACAAACAACCAACATTAAAAACTAAAAATTAGCAAAATGGCAAAACTGAATTTTGGCGGCGTTGAAGAAAATGTAGTAACCCGCGAAGAATTTCCTCTTTCAAAAGCACAGGATGTATTGAAAAATGAAATTGTGGCTGTAATAGGATATGGCGTTCAAGGTCCCGGACAGGCTTTGAATATGCGCGACAATGGCATTAACGTTATTGTAGGCCAACGCAAAAATTCGAAAACATGGGACAAAGCCATTGCCGATGGTTTTGTTCCCGGACATACTTTGTTTGAAATTGAGGAGGCGTTACAAAAAGGTACCATTATTTGTTATCTACTTAGCGATGCTGCACAAATTGCTTTATGGCCAACTGTAAAAAAACATTTAACACCCGGTAAAGCACTTTATTTTTCACATGGCTTTGGTATTACTTTTAATGATCAAACCGGCATTATTCCCCCAAATGACGTGGATGTATTTTTAGTTGCCCCAAAAGGTTCCGGAACTTCATTAAGAAGAATGTTTTTACAAGGCCGTGGTTTAAACAGTAGTTTTGCCTTATACCAAGATGCTACAGGAAAAGCTAAAGAAAGAGTAATTGCTTTAGGTATTGCCGTTGGTAGCGGTTATTTATTTGAAACTGATTTCAGAAAAGAAGTATACAGCGATTTAACCGGTGAAAGAGGCACATTAATGGGTGCTATACAGGGCATATTTGCTGCACAATACCAGGTATTGCGCGATAAAGGCCATTCACCAAGTGAAGCATTTAATGAAACTGTTGAAGAACTTACTCAAAGTTTAATGCCTTTAGTTGCAGAAAATGGCATGGATTGGATGTATGCCAACTGTTCAACTACAGCACAACGGGGAGCACTTGACTGGTGGAAAAAATTCAGAGATGCTACCGCACCTGTTTTCAAGGAATTATATGAAAGCGTTGCCAGTGGCAAAGAATCACAACGTTCAATTGATTCCAATAGTCAGCCCGATTACAGAGAAAAGTTAGAAAAAGAATTAAAAGAATTACGCGATAGCGAAATGTGGCAGGCCGGAAAAACTGTACGCAGCTTAAGGCCTGAAAATCAGTAATAAAATGTGTGTTAAGATGATGGTGTAGCATTACACCATCATCTTTAAAAAAATTGTGGCAATGCAGGTTCAGGAAAAAATAGAGGTATTCAATTTTCAAGAGGCTTACCAAAAACTAAAGCAGGTAGTAGTAAAAACACCACTACAATACAATGAAGTTTTATCAAAACAATACCATTGCAAAATATTTCTTAAACGCGAAGATTTACAAATCGTTCGTTCCTACAAAATTCGCGGCGCATTTAATTTATTAAACAGCATTCCTACAGAGCAATTACAAAAAGGCGTTGTATGTGCAAGCGCCGGCAACCACGCACAGGGCTTTGCGTATAGTTGTAAATACCTGGGTATTAAGGGCGTAATTTTTATGCCAATTATTACACCCAAACAAAAAATTAATCAAACTAAAATGTTTGGGGAAAATGCAATTGAAATTATTTTAACTGGTGATACTTTTGACGATTGTGCAGCAGCCGCACAAGAATATACATTACACCATGGAATGATCTTTATTCCCCCATTCGATGATTTTAAAATTATTGAAGGACAAGCAACAGTGGGAATGGAAATTTTGGAAGAATTGCACCTAATTGATTATTTGTTTTTACCCGTTGGGGGCGGCGGATTAGCCGCAGGTGTTGGCAGCTATTTCCAAAGGCAAACACCTCAAACAAAAATTATAGGTGTTGAACCCGAAGGGGCTCCATCTATGACAAAAGCTTTTGAATGCGGTTACCCGGTTGCCTTACCAACTATTGACCGATTTGTAGATGGTGCTGCCGTTAAAAAAGTGGGTAATCTTACCTACCCTATATGTAAATCAACACTTTCAAAACTATGCCTGGTTCCCGAGGGAAAAGTGTGTACTACAATTTTAAATTTATACAACCAAAACGCCATTGTTGCGGAACCCGCCGGCGCTTTAAGTATTGCGGCATTAGATGCGTTTGCAGACCAAATTAAAAACAAAACCGTTGTGTGCATTATTAGCGGAGGCAACAATGATATTGACCGAATGCCCGAAATAAAAGAAAGGGCTTTGCAATTTGAAGGTTTAAAACATTATTTCTTAATACAATTTGCACAACGTCCCGGTGCACTCAGAGAATTTTTAAACGATGTGCTGGGTAAAAACGATGACATTACCCGCTTTGAATACATGCAAAAAACCAATAAAGAAAAAGGTCCTGCATTAGTAGGAATTGAATTAAGCAATCGAAACGATTATACCGCACTTATTCAACGCATGCAACAACATCAAATAGATTTTACGGAAATTAATAAACAAAACACACTTTTTGGCTATCTTATCTAATTTTTTAAGCAAAAACTTAGATAATTTAAACAATTTTCCCAAAAAATTAAATATATTTGAACGATTACCGCCATTACATAAAATAATTCAAACAACAATGGTAAACTTTAACAACACAATGGCTGCAAACGAAGGTTTATACAACCCTGCTTTTGAACATGATGCTTGTGGTATTGGTTTCGTTGCCAATATTAAAGGCAATAAGTCGCATCAAAATGTATTAGATGCACTTACCATTTTAGAAAACATGGAGCATAGAGGAGCCTGCGGATGCGAAAACAATACGGGCGATGGTGCAGGTATTATGATTCAACTACCCCATGAATTTTTCTTTGAAGAATGTGTAAAACTTGGAGTACATCTGCCCAGTTTTGGAAAATACGGAGTTGGCATGATCTTCTTCCCAAAAGATATTCGATTAAAGGAAGAATGCCGCGATATATTTAACAGAGCTGCTGAAACACTCGGACTTGAAATTCTTGCCTATAGAAAAGTGCCTGTTAATCCTTCAAACATAGGCGCAACAGCTCTTTCAGTAGAACCTGAAATTGAACAAGTATTTATAGCATGCCCCGATCATATTAACCATGCCGATGCATTTGAAAGAAAATTATTTGTATTAAGAAACTATGCTACACATACAATTCAAAATACTGTAAAAAAAGATAATATTGGTTTTTACATTGCTTCACTTTCTTATAAAACAATTGTTTACAAGGGGCAATTAACCAGCATGCAGGTTCGCACTTATTTTCCCGATCTGCAAAATAAAAGAGTAGTAAGTGCATTTGGCTTGGTACACTCTCGCTTTGCTACCAACACATTTCCTTCATGGAAATTAGCACAACCATTCCGTTACATTGCACACAATGGCGAAATCAATACATTACAAGGCAACTTAAACTGGTTAAAAACCAGTGAGAAAGGATTCACTACACCTTATTTCACTAAAGAAGAAATGGAAATGCTTTTGCCCATTGTTTCTGAAAACCAGTCTGATTCTGCTTGTTTAGATAACATGATTGAATTGCTAACCTTATCAGGTCGATCACTTCCGCATGTAATGATGATGCTGATTCCGGAAGCTTGGGATGGTAATGAACAAATGGATCCGGTAAAAAAAGCGTTCTATGAGTTTCATGCAGCTTTTCAGGAACCTTGGGACGGGCCTGCTTCCATTTCATTTACCGATGGCAAAATAATTGGTGCCACTTTAGACAGAAATGGATTACGCCCATCACGTTACTGTGTAACAAAAGATGATAGAGTAATTATGGCTTCTGAAACCGGCGTATTGCCCGTTGATCCTGAGCTAATAATTGAAAAAGGTCGCCTACAACCCGGCAAAATGTTTGTGGTTGATATGGAACAAGGTAGAATTATTAGTGATGAAGAATTGAAGAAAGATATTTGTTCCAGAAAGCCTTATGCAGAATGGTTAAACAAATATAAAATTCGTTTGGAAGAATTACCTGAACCCAGGGTAACGTTTACCCATTTACATCACGATCAGGTATTTAAATATCATAAAGCGTTTGGCTACACCACAGAAGATTTAGAAACCATTATTGCCCCTATGGCATTAGATGGGAAAGAACCCATCGGTTCTATGGGTACTGATACACCATTGGCCATTTTAAGTAATCAACCACAGCATTTAAGCCATTATTTTAAACAATTGTTTGCGCAGGTTACTAATCCACCTATAGATCCTATTCGCGAAAAGATGGTGATGAGCCTTGCCACATTTGCAGGGAACAATGGAAACATATTGGTAGAAGATCCGCTTGATTGCCATAGTGTAGCACTGAAGCATCCAATTCTAAACAACCACGAATTAGAAAAAATTAGAAGTATTGATACCGGAATTTTTCAAGCAAAGACACTTCAAACCTATTTCCGTGCTGATGGACAACCCGGTTCATTACAAAAAGGTATTGACCGACTTTGTCGTTATGCAGTTGATGCTGTTGAAGATGGCTTTGAAGTACTCATTCTCTCCGATCGCGCAATTGATAGTGAACATGCACCTATTCCAACTTTATTAGCAACTGCTGCTGTACATCACCATTTAATTAGAAAAGGATATCGTGGGCAAGTAGGTATTATTGTTGAGGCAGGCGATGTTTGGGAAGTACACCATTTTGCCTGTTTAATTGGTTTTGGTGCAACTGCAATTAACCCATATTTAGCGTTGTCAACCATTCGTGATATGAAGATGGATGGACAATTAAAAACAGAACAAGATGCTGATCAGTTGAAGAAAAATTATATTAAAGCAGTTTGTGATGGATTATTGAAAGTGTTTTCCAAAATGGGTATTTCAACCTTACAATCCTACCAGGGTGCGCAAATTTTTGAAATTGTGGGATTGAATCAATCCGTAGTTGATAAATATTTTACCGGTGCCACTTCCCGTATTCAAGGAATGGGGTTAGATGAAATTGCTCGTGAAGCTTTGGCAAAACACCAATTAGCTTTCAGTAAAAAAGAAGCACCTGTTCAGCGGTTAGCAGTTGGTGGGTTATATCAATGGAAAAGAAAAGGAGAAGAACATTTGTTCAATCCTCAAACCATTCATTTATTGCAATATGCTACACGAATGAATGATTATAATACCTACAAAAAGTACGCAAAGCTTATTAATGAGCAGGGCGCAAAAGCATGCACTATTCGCAGTTTATTAGATTTTAAAAGAACAAGACAACCCATATCCATTGACGAAGTAGAACCTGCAGAAAACATTTACAAACGCTTTGCTACAGGTGCAATGAGTTTCGGGTCTATTTCGCATGAAGCACATAGTACATTGGCTATTGCCATGAATCGTCTTGGTGCAAAAAGCAATACCGGCGAAGGTGGCGAGGACGAAATAAGATATACTCCTTTACCCAATGGCGATAGTATGCGCAGCGCTATTAAACAAGTTGCCTCTGCACGCTTTGGTGTAACCAGTTTATATTTAACCGAAGCCGATGAATTGCAAATTAAAATGGCACAAGGTGCAAAGCCGGGTGAAGGTGGACAATTGCCCGGACATAAAGTTGATGAATGGATTGGGAAAGTACGGCACGCAACACCTGGTGTGGGATTAATTTCACCCCCGCCCCATCACGATATTTATTCGATTGAAGATTTAGCACAATTAATATATGATTTAAAGAACGCCAATCGCAAAGCACGCATTAGTGTTAAATTGGTTGCGAAGGCAGGCGTAGGAACCATTGCTGCCGGTGTTGCAAAAGCTAAAGCAGATGTAATTCTTATTTCCGGGTATGATGGCGGTACTGGCGCCTCACCCATTAGCTCCATTAAACATGCAGGTTTACCATGGGAATTGGGATTAGCAGAAGCGCACCAAACCTTAGTAAAAAATAAATTACGCAGCAGAGTGGTTTTACAAGCTGATGGCCAAATGAAAACCGGCAGAGACATTGCTATTGCAACTTTAATGGGTGCTGAAGAATGGGGCGCAGCAACTGCAGCATTAGTTGTAGAAGGTTGTATTATGATGCGTAAATGCCACCTCAATACATGTCCGGTAGGTATTGCTACACAAGATGAAGTACTTAGAAAACAATTTACCGGCAATCCCGACCACGTTATTCATTTCTTCCAATTTATTGTACAGGAATTGCGTGAAATTATGGCCGAATTGGGCTTTAGAACCATAAACGAAATGGTAGGACAGGTTGATAATCTTACAGTTCGTGATAATATTCATCATTGGAAATATCAACACCTCGATCTTTCACCAATTTTATATAAGCAACCTGCTTCACCATATGTTAGTTTATACCAGCAGGAAACACAAGATCATGGATTAGACAATGTACTTGATTGGCAATTATTGGAAAAAGCAAAACCGGCTTTAGAAGAAGCAAAAAAAGTACAAGCACAATTCAATATTAAAAACACAGACAGAACTGTTGGCGCTATTCTTTCAAATGAAATTACGAAACGATATCGTTCAAAAGGACTTCCTGAAAATACTATACATTTTAAATTTTTGGGAACTGCCGGACAAAGTTTTGGCGCTTTCAACACAAATGGCATTACGTTAGAATTGGAAGGCGATGCCAATGATTATTTTGGAAAGGGTTTAAGCGGTGCTAAACTGATAGTTTATCCGCCCAAACAAGCTTCATTTGTGCCGGAAAATAATATCATAATCGGCAATGTAGCCCTGTATGGTGCTACTTCAGGGGAAGCATTTATTAGAGGAAAAGCAGGGGAACGTTTTGCCGTTAGAAATTCCGGCGCTATTGCGGTTACAGAAGGTGTTGGCGATCATGGATGTGAATATATGACCGGTGGTAAAGTGGTAGTATTAGGTAATACAGGTCGAAACTTTGCTGCAGGCATGAGTGGCGGAACTGCCTATGTGTACGATGTCAACAATAATTTCAAAACCAATTGCAACACTGAAATGGTTGATTTAGATCCATTAGATGAACAGGACAGCCGTGAATTATTTCAACTCATTCAGCAACACCATCAATATACCGGAAGTACTGTTGCCAAGTTTGTTTTAGATGATTTTGAAAATCAATTAAAAAACTTTATTAAAGTGTTCCCACGAGATTATAAAAAAGTGTTACAAGAAAAAAACAAAGCAACCGTCACACAAAAAAAATAATTCAACTTATTGCATCAACTAACATTATTTAAAAAATTTCATTATGGGAAAAACAACAGGATTCTTGGAATTTGAAAGAGAATTACCCCAAAAAAGACCGGTTAAAGAACGTATTAACGACTATAAAGAATTTGTACTTCCTTTCACAGCAGAACAATTAAATCAACAATCTGCACGATGCATGAATTGCGGTGTTCCTTTTTGCCACAATGGTTGTCCGTTGGGAAATGTAATTCCTGAATTTAATGATGCAGTATATAACGCCAATTGGCAGGAAGCTTATGAAATATTAATTTCAACCAATAATTTTCCGGAATTTACCGGACGCATTTGCCCTGCCCCTTGTGAAAGTGCTTGCGTATTAGGCATTAATCGCCCCGCAGTTACCATTGAAGAAATTGAAAAACACATTATTGAAATTGCATTTGAAAAAGGATTTGTACAACCTAGAAAACCCAATGTAAGTACCGGGAAAAAAGTAGCCATTATAGGTTCAGGACCTGCCGGATTAGCGGCGGCTGCTCAACTAAATTATGCAGGCCATAGTGTTACTGTATTTGAACGCGATGATGCACCCGGTGGTTTATTAAGATATGGTATACCCGATTTTAAATTGGAAAAATCGGTATTGGATAGAAGAATTCAATTAATGGAGCAAGAAGGTATTGTATTTAAGTGCAACACCAATGTGGGTGTAAATGTGAGTATTAACGATTTACTGCGAGAATTTAATGCCATAGTGTTGGCCGGTGGTTCTACTACACCAAGAGATTTACCTATACCTGGCAGAGAACTAGAGGGAGTTTATTTTGCCATGCAGTTTTTAAAACAAAACAATAAAAGAGTAGCCAGTAAACCAACTACAACATCTACGGGTAATACCATAGAAAGCAATATGCTTACTTATGAAGTAATGGCCACTAACAAAAATGTAATTGTAATTGGCGGAGGTGATACAGGTAGCGATTGCGTAGGCACTTCCAATCGCCATAAGGCTAAATCAGTAACCCAGTTTGAATTATTACCCAAACCACCTGAAAGTCGTACAGCATTCATGCCCTGGCCTACCTACCCCATTCTATTAAAAACAACTACTTCACATGAAGAAGGGGCCAATCGCCATTGGGCCATTGTTACCAAATCATTCTTAGGTGATGAAAATGGGAAATTAAAAGCCGTAAAAGTAGTTGATGTTGAATGGACGGTTAGTAATGATGGCAAGCCAACTCGGTTTGTAGAAATACAGGGTACAGAAAGAGATTTGCCTTGTGAGTTAGCTTTATTAGCCATGGGTTTTGTGCATCCTGAACATTCCGGTTTATTGGAGGAATTAGATGTAGAATTAGATGAAAGAGGCAATGTAAAAGCTTCTGAAAAAAATTACCAAACTAATATTACTAAAATATTTACAGCCGGTGATATGCGTCGCGGACAATCATTAGTAGTATGGGCAATTAGTGAAGGCAGAGAATGTGCCCGTAAAGTGGATGAATTTTTAATGGGACAGTCAGTTTTAGAAACAAAAGATGCATCTCTTTGGGAAATTGCATAAATTAATTATTTTTTAATACTTTTTTTAGCCGCTAAAATGAGCGGCTTTTTTATTTATCAAACAATATTCAATGAAAATCAATAACTTAACAAAAGAATGTTTTTTTTATAATCATATTATATATATTTACATTTGATAATTTATTTTATTTTTATAATTTTTTTGTTATTTTAGCAAAAAAAAATAAATATATTTATTTTTATAACATAAAATAAGCATCATGGTAAACAAACTGTCATTTAAAACAATTGCCCCTTTTACCTTATTAGCCCTTGTAGCAATTGCAGCATTATTCGTTCCAACTATCCCCGATTTTGCAGACACAAAAGGACAATATAACACCGCAGATATTGCTTGGATTTTGGTTGCAACTGCATTGGTATTTTTAATGACACCAGGTTTGGCTTTTTTTTATGGCGGCATGGTACATCGCAAAAACGTGCTTTCAACTATGATTAAAAGTGTGGTTGCAGCCGGTATTGTTAGTATTTTATGGATTGTAGTGGGCTACAGCTTGGCTTTTGGACCCTCAATAGGGGGCTTTATAGGTAATCCTTCTACCCACTTTTTCTTTAAAAATGTTGCTTCCGGCGCTCCATGGACGGGTGCTCCAACAATTCCTCTTACCTTATTCGCCCTATTTCAATTAATGTTTGCCATCATTACTCCCGGATTGGTAGTAGGGGCCGTTGCTGAACGCATTCGGTTTACAGCTTATATTTTATTTATTGCTTTATTTAGTTTATTGGTTTATGCACCAATTGCTCATTGGACATGGCATCCTGATGGATTTTTAGCTAAAATGGGCGTATTAGATTTTGCCGGTGGAACGGTTGTACACATATCAGCCGGTTGTGCAGCTTTATCAGGTGCTTTGGTTTTAAAACGTAGAAAAGTTCATATTGAACAACGTGAAATTCCACCAGCTAATATTCCCTACGTATTAATTGGCACCGGTTTATTGTGGTTTGGCTGGTTTGGTTTTAATGCAGGCTCTGCATTAGCAGCCAACTCATTAGCCGTATCAGCATTTGCAACCACCAGTATTGCAGCCGCCGCTGCAGGTTGTTCCTGGATGTTTTTTGATGCAATGAAAGGTAAAAAACCTTCTGTTTTAGGATTTTGTATTGGGGCTGTTGTGGGTTTAGTAGCCATTACACCCGCTTCGGGATTTATTGGTATTCCTCAAAGCATATTTGTGGGTGTAATTGCTGCAGTTATTTCGAATATTGCTGTTTACTATAAATCAAAGTCGAAATTAGATGATACACTGGATGTATTTCCTTGTCATGGTTTAGGGGGTATTGTAGGCATGTTGTTAACCGGATTATTAGCTACCAAAGCAGTAAATGCTGCAGGTAATAATGGATGGTTTTATGGCAATGCGGCTTTATTCTTTATCCAAATGAAAGCCATGCTAATAGTTGTAGCCTATAGCTTCATCATGTCATTTGCTATTTTTAAATTCATCAACTTCATTTTACCGCTGAGAGTTAGTTTGGCAGAAGAAGAAGTGGGATTGGACAAATCACAACACGATGAAAAATACGTACAAGGAACATTAATTGTAGAAAAAATTGAAGAAACAGAACCGGGATTAATCACTCAAAAAGAAATTATCATGCATGCATCATAACACAAAAAAGGTACAGCAGGTAACAAACTTCTGACCAAGCCTATTTGCTGTACCCTTTTATTAACAAAAAACCAACCACAATGTTAAAGAAAATTTGCCAACTAACTGCAATAAGTTTTGCAGCGGTCACTTCTATTGAAGCACAAACCGACACTACCAAAAAATTGGAAACGAGCTCTACCACTTTCAGCTATTCAGTAGATGCTTATTACAGAACCGATTTTACAGACCCTGCTTCCGACAGTAAAACAAACAGCTTAACAAGTTTTACCAATTCTAAAAATTCATTTGAATTGGGCATGGCTTCTGTAAGGGTAGATCAAACTTTTGGAAAAGTAAGCGCTACTGCTGATTTAGGTTTTGGACAACGTGCCGAAAGTTATTCCTATAACGATGTGGGCACTATGGCTGCTATTAAACAACTATTCCTCACCTATCACCCATTTAAAAATTTAACCTTCACTGCCGGAAAATTTGGCACCTTCATTGGCTATGAAGTATTAGATGCTTACGCTAACAGAAACTACAGTATGAGTTATGGGTTTTCCTACGGCCCATTCTTTCATACCGGTATTAAAGCCGATATTTCTTTGGGGGGCAAAACTGCCATCATGGTAGGAATAGCCAATCCAACAGATTATACAACCACTTCCTCATCTAACAAGGTGGCATTGGCGCAAATAAGCACAGGTACTAAAGATGATCATTTTAAAGCCTTCCTCAATTTCCAAGGTGGTACAGGTTTTAATCAATTCGACTTAGTATTGAATGCAACGCTATCAGATAAACTAAGCCTTGATTATGACGGGACTATTAAAACCGTGCATGAAAATGGAGTAAGTAATAACTGGACTAGCAATGCATTGTACATTAATTACGACATCAACAAAACAGTTGGGTTCACTTTAAGGAATGAATATTTTAACGACAAAAAAAATGTGGCAGGTGTTGGTGCAGCTATTTTTGCTACAACACTTTCTGGAAATATTCACATTAATAATCTTACACTCATTCCGGAATTTAGAATAGATAATTCACAATCGGCCATTTTCTCTAAGAGCAGTTTATATAATTCCAGCAAAAATGATAACAGCTGCCTTCTTGCAGCCGTTTACAAATTCTAACCTACACCAAAACCAAACTAACTAAAATCAAACTTATTATCATGGAAAAATCAAAACCATCCTTTTTAGGAAAAAAATATTTATATACGATAATATTATTATTTGTATTTATAATAACATTTATACCATTGCACAGTTTTGCACAAGACCCCACAGGAGCCAAAACCGGGACATTAGCGGATATTGATACATCAGCCGTTAAAACTTTAGATACAATAAGCAAAGCAAAAGATAGTAGTACCGCAAAATTGGCTGAACATATTAGCCAATTAGCAAGCACAGTTCATAGTATTGGAGATGCAGATGGCCACAATAAAATTGCAATTAATATTATGTGGACCTTAATTGCCGGATTTTTGGTAATGTTTATGCAGGCAGGATTTGCCATGGTTGAAACAGGATTTACACAAAAGAAAAATGTGGCACATACCATGCTCATGAATTTTTTAATTTATGCAATTGGCATGTTAGGATTTTGGATAGTTGGATTTGCTATTATGTTTGGCGGATCTTTAAATCCTGCAACATTGGGTGGTGCACCGGGCGTTTCCAGTCATGAAGTAATTATTCATTTATTTGGTAAAGATTTTGGCATTGCCGGAACTGCTGCCTACTTTTTAAACAGTAAGGTTTATGACGTAGGGGTATTTACGTTGTTTTTATTCCAAATGGTTTTCATGGATACAACTGCCACAATTCCTACCGGGTCAATGGCTGAACGTTGGACTTTAAAATCATTTATTGTATATGGCTTCTTTATCTCCATGTTTGTTTACCCACTTTATGGAAATTGGGTATGGGGCGGTGGATGGCTTTCAGCTTTAGGCACCAATTTTGGTCTGGGACATGGTCATGTTGATTTTGCTGGCTCTTCTGTTGTTCATATGGTTGGCGGCGTTGCAGCTTTAGCAGGAGCAATAGTAATTGGTCCACGTTATGGTAAATATGGAAAAGATGGATCAGTAAAAACCATTCCCGGACATAATATTCCAATGGCCATTATTGGTACGTTTATTTTAGCATTCGGTTGGTTTGGATTTAATCCAGGATCAACATTAGCCGGTGGTGATTTACGTATTAGCATTGTTGCAGTAAATACAATGTTAGCCTCCGCAGCCGGTGCTATTGCAGCATTGTTTTACATGTACATTAAGGGCGGAAAAGCTGACCCCGGCATGGTTGCAAATGGAATGCTGGCGGGCTTAGTTGCCATAACAGCACCCTGTGCATTTGTTACAGCAATATCAGCAGTTATTATTGGTGCTATTTCAGGCATACTGGTGATATTAGTATACAATTTTGTAGATACCAAATTAAAAATTGATGACCCTGTTGGAGCATTTGCTGTACATGGCGCAAATGGAGCTTGGGGTGTGTTAGCGCTTGGTTTATTTGCCGATGGATCGTATGGTGATGGTTGGAATGGCGTTTCAGGCACAGTAAAAGGTTTGTTTTATGGTGATTACAAACAATTTATTGCCCAATGCATTGGCACAATTACCTGTTTTGTTTTTGTATTTGTAGTGATGTATGTGTTTTTTAAACTACTTAACAAAGTAATTCCTTTAAGAACAAAAGAAGCGGATGAAATTGCCGGTTTAGATATTCCGGAGACCGGCGTGTTGGGATATGTTGATTAATCAATGATCAATAAAATGTTTTTATAAATAAACATGAGGAGGGATACACAGGGATGGGGTTGCAAAACCCCTTCCCTTCTATCATTATTAAATTAAACATTTACTATATGTATCCAAAAATTAAAAAAGCTATCCAACCATTTAGGTTACTATTAAACGATAGTAGGGTAACCGGAATTTTATTAATAACATGCACATTAGTATCAATAGTGCTTTCAAATGCAACATTTACGCACAACTATCTTTTATTTTGGCATAAAAGCATTCTAAAAACCGATGCTGAAATTTTTCCTAACACCCCTTTAAGCTTCATTAATGCCGCACTCATGTCATTCTTTTTTCTTTTAGCCGGAACTGAAATAAAACGAGAATTGAGCAATGGTGAATTATCTGCTTTCAAAAAAGCAATACTACCTTTTGGAGCAGCTTTAGGTGGAATGGTTGTACCTGCATTATTATATTTTTTATTCAACCGAACCTCAGGTCATTTATCCGGATGGGGTATTCCAACTGCAACAGATATAGCATTTTCATTAGGCATTGCTTCTATCATAGGAAAAAGATTCCCTGTTTCCCTAAAAATATTTTTAATGGCTTTAGCTATTATTGATGATTTGGGTGCAATTATTATTGTAACTTTTTTTTATGGTGGTGCTATTCATTTAAATTATTTTATTGTTGCAGTAGTTTTATACGGCATCCTATTGCTGTTGAATTTTACTAAAACAAAAAATTCAGCATTATACATTATCATATCTATTGCGTTATGGTATTGTCTTTATCAATCAGGTATAGAAGCTGCAATAACCGGTGTATTAGTAGCATTAGCACTACCCATTAGCAGTTTAAACAAACTAGAGAAAATAATTCATACTCCTGTCAACTTCATCATTCTACCTTTATTTGCTTTAGCCAATACGGCAATAATCTTACCTAACAATATATGGCAAAATATATTTACGCCCATTAGTATGGGCATTCTTTTAGGTTTAGTAGTTGGTAAGCCAATTGGCATCTTTTTATTTAGTCGGATATTAGTATATTTCAAAATTGCACATTTACCCTCTAAAACATCTTGGATTCAATTTATAGGTATGGGAACATTGGCCGGCATAGGTTTTACCATGTCCATTTTTACAACAACACTGGCATTTGATCATTCTATCCTAAAAGAAGAAGCAACGGTAGCCATTTTATTAGCTATGTGCTTATCATTTGCCATTAGCAGTATTTACTTTTTTATATTAGATATAAAACAAATAAAAATAGCTCGTTCACAACAAATGCTAAAGGCTAAGCAAGCCAACAATTGGGTTATTCACCAAAACTAACCACCTATTAAGTTGTGAGCACTTTCTTATAAAAGAAAGCAAAAGGCCTTCTTTATAGAAGGCCTTATTTAAATAGTTTATGCTGAATTCCTCCCGGCATTAATAATTCCAAATGAACAACGCATAGCCAGTTTTTCGTAAGTATTTTTTAGCGTTTCTTTTGAAGGTATATTTTCAAATTCTCTGATTTTAGTAATTGCGTATTGTTGAATGGTAACCAATGGCAGTACTATTCTTTCACGCATTTGTATAGATAAATGATCAACGGGATAATCGGCCATCAAAGTAGTTTTACCATTCAACAATAAAACATATTTTTTTGTTAGTTCATATTCATGAAACAACATATTCCAAATATCACTGTATTTTTCATCGTGTGCCAAAAAAGCAGTTAATGGGAAAAAACATTTCTGCATGGCCATTTCACAATTATCAATCAGTGTTTTGAAAAATAAAGAATGTTGATACAGGGCTTTAATATCATTCCATTTGCCCTGCTTTTCAGCGGTTTGCAAAGCAGTGCCTACACCAAAATAGCCGGTTACATTAATCTTAATTTGACTCCATGAACCGACAAATGGAATGGCACGCAAATCGTTTAACGTTAGTTTGGTTGAGCTGCCCCGTTTGGTAGGCCTACTGCCTATATTGGTTTCAGAATACAATTTTAAAGGACTAACATGCACTAAGAAATCAATGAAATAAGGATGATTTTTTAATTGCAGAAATGCATCATAGCTGGTTGAAGCAATTTCACTCATTAACACTTCTTCTTTTTCATTGAAAGTAATAGCATTATTGGAAAATATTTCATTGTACATACCTGCATGTATCAGTTGCTCTACATTGTATTGCGCTGAATCAACAGTTCCAAAATTTGAACTTACTGTTTGCCCCTGTATGGTTAATTGAATTTCCTTATTGGAAATATTTTTACCCATTGAAGCATAAAACTGATGCGTTTTTCCACCACCACGTGCAGGAGGGCCACCCCTACCATCAAAGAATACAACGTCAATGCCGTATTGTTGTGAAATAGCAGTTAAAGCTTCTTTAGTTTTATAAATACTCCAATTTGCCATTAAATAACCCCCATCTTTGGTACCATCGCTAAAGCCTAACATAATGGTTTGCTTGTTATTCCGATGTTTTAAATGAGCACGATACACGTTGTGTTGGTACAACGTTTCCATAATATGTGCTGCATTTTGCAAATCGTCAATAGTTTCAAAAAGCGGAACAATATCAATTGACATTTTTTCTTTAGGCCATCCCATCATTAAAAACATACCAAACACTTCCATTACATTCACAGCACTAAAGCAATGGCTAATGATATAACGATTACAACCGGCTTCACCATTTAACTGTTGAATTTGACGGATAGCACCAACAATTTCCAGCGTATCTTTTTGCACTGCATCGGTAAGTAAATTAGTATCTATAACATTTGAAATATTAGCAAGTAAATTCAATTGCTCATTTTCAGATACATCATTAAAGTTTTTGGGTAAGATAGTGCTGTTAGCAATAATGTTTTCGTAAATTTTTCCGTGAATACTACTATCCTGCCTTATATCTAAGGTTGCAAAATGTAAACCAAACAACTCTACTTTATTAATTAATGATTCAACTAACCCTACAAATAATTGGTTATACTCATAAATTAACTGATGTTTAATTTTTTCGAGTGCGTCTAATATTTCGGCTTTGGTTAAATCGAATGCATGCCCTGGAACAAACAAGTTATCATACAATCTTTTTTCCAAATTGCTTAATGCTGTATCTACACCTTTAAAAGTTAATCTGCGTTTTAATTTACGAACTTCAGTATAATATGATTTTACAATACTTTCTCGTAATGAGTTCGCCACTTTTACCGAAATATCTTTCGTAACAAATGGATTTCCATCACGGTCGCCACCCGGCCAAAAACCCATTCGCAAAATGGTGTGATGCGGCTGTAATAAATCGGGCATATTTTCTTTCATGTAAGAAATAATTTTCCCGGCAGCATGGTAAAAAACATTTTCTAAATACCATATTAAACTTACTGCTTCATCGTAAGGAGTAGGTTTTTGTTGTTGAAAAAATGGAGTACGACCCAGTTGCTGTAAATAAGTATAAATCTGTTTTTCATTATTTGCATTAATAGCACTCGATAAATCGTGAATGATTCCTAAAACAGCACCTCTATAAAATTGAGTTGGATGTGCCGTTAATACTAATTGAATATGAAAATCATTCATTCGTTTTTTTAAAACTTCTAACAATTGCTTTTGTTCTGCTTCAATTAATAATTGCTTCACAGTACCTTTACCTTGCATGTCATTTACTTCGCGAAAAGCAGCATCTTCCAATGCATCAAACAAAACAACTTGTCGTTCAACATATTGAACAAATCGAAATAACAAATCAATTTTTTCTTGTTCGGTTAATATTTCTGTTTGTGTTTGAAAAAAATGTTCAATAATTTCTGCAGGGGCCTGCTTTTTCTTATATCCTTCTTCACAATGCAACAATAGCATTGACACCAAGATCCCTGTTTTTTCAATTTTATGAAAAGGGAGAGATGTAAACAAACTATTATATAACTGAAATTTAATAGCTACCTGACTTTGAAATACGGATAAATTTGCAGAACCAGACATAATAAAATTTATAATTTAAACGAATGATACGAATCCTAAAAGGAATTGAGGGTTGAAAATTAATAAATATTTTGGTAGAATTATTGAATTTTATTTATCTTAGCAACCGAAATTATAAATGTCATCAATTCAACACCTATTATTAGCAATGTTGTACACAACTTTAAACATACTTGCTATTACTACCACAACAACAACTACCCTGTAAAGGGTAATACTACATTTATATAATACTCCGGGCAATTTTGCTGATTTTAGTTCCTCAAACAACTATACACTTTAGTTTAATTTTTACATTTTAAATAGCATATAATTTTATATACAAATAATTTTTTTTATGATAGTAATGAAATTCGGTGGTTCGTCAGTAGCCAATGCAGAGAATATAAAAAAAGTAGGCGAAATTGTAGCCGCACAACAAAACCAACATTGTTTAGTTGTGGTTTCAGCCTTGGGTGGTGTTACAGATGCACTAATACAAACCGGTCAAACAGCCTCTAAAGGAAATGAAGATTACAAACAATTGTTAGCCAATTTAGAAACTAGGCATTTAGATACAATTAAAAACTTATTGCCGATTACTGCTCAAAGTAGTTGTCTGAGTAATGTAAAACAAAAATTTAACGAACTGGAAGATATTTGCGAAGGCGTATTCAGATTAGAAGAACTTTCCAAGCGTACATTAGACAGAATTATCAGTTACGGTGAACTTCTATCGTCTGTAATTGTTTCCAGCTATTTCAATGCCATTGAAATAAAAAACGTTTGGATAGATAGTCGAAAACTAATCATCACCAATAGCAACTTTGGATTTGCACAAGTAAATTTTTCTGAAACCAACAAAAATATTCAAACATTTATTAACAATAACAATGCTAATCTATTTGTAGCTCCGGGTTTCATTGCTTCAAATGAAACAGGACTAACAACCACTTTAGGCAGAGGTGGTTCTGATTATACAGCAGCTATTTTTGCTGCAGCCATTCATGCCAATGCTTTAGAAATATGGACAGATGTTACAGGCATGATGACTGCTGACCCTCGCTGGGTAAGTAATGCAAAAACAATTCCTTCTACTTCGTATAAAGAGGCCATGGAATTATCGCATTTCGGTGCCAAAGTAATTTACCCTCCTACTATACAACCTGCCATGCAACAACTTATTCCTATTTGGATAAAAAATACTTTTGAGCCACAACAACCCGGTACCGTTATTGAAAATATTTCTAAAAAAGAAAATGAAATAATTACCGGCATTTCAAGCATCAACGCTATTAGCTTATTAAGTTTAGAAGGAAGCGGTATGGTGGGAATACCCGGTTTTTCTAAACGCTTATTTGAGGCATTATCTTCTGCAAACATCAATGTAATTCTAATTACTCAAAGCTCTTCCGAACACTCAATATGCGTAGCAGTAAATACTGCAGATGCAATTAATGCGCAGCAAGTTGTTGATGAACATTTTACTCATGAAATTAATACCGGAAAATTGGAGCCATTGAAATTAGAACACGATTTATCAATAGTAGCATTAGTTGGTGATAAAATGAAGAGCCATCCGGGTATTGCCGGGAAAATGTTTGCTGCATTAGGAAGAAATGGCATTAATATAAGAGCTATTGCACAAGGATCCTCAGAACGAAATATTTCTGCAGTAGTAGCCAATAAAGATGTAAAAAAAGCAGTGAATGTTTTACATGAAGCTTTCTTTGAATCATCCTACAAGCAATTAAATCTATTTATTGTTGGAACCGGTAATGTTGGCAGTAAATTAATAGAACAAATTAATCAACAACAAAAGTATTTGTTAGAAAATTTAAATATTCAAATACGAATAACCGGAATTGGAAATAGCAGACATATGTTGTTTAATGATGAAGGTATTGATTTATCAAAATGGCATCATTTAATAAATGAGGCACCGGCCATGCATTTGCATTCATTTGTAAAAAGCATTATTACAAAAAATTTACGTAACAGTGTTTTAGTAGATGTTACAGCAAATGAACAAGTAGCTGAAACATATGCCGAACTTTTAGCCAACTCTGTAGCAGTTGTAGCTTGTAATAAAATTGCAGCTGCATCAACTTATAACAATTATAAAAAATTAAAAAACTTATCGCGAGAATATAATGCTTCTTATTTTTTTGAAACCAATGTGGGTGCCGGATTACCCATAATTGGAACTTTAAACGATTTGATGAAAAGTGGTGATAGCATTCATTCAATTCAAGCTGTTTTATCAGGCACTTTAAACTATGTTTTTAATCATTATGATGGTAAGGAACCTTTTGCTGCTATAGTAAAACGTGCACAAGATGAGGGTTACACAGAACCCGACCCTAGGCTTGATTTAGGAGGAACAGATGTAATGCGCAAGATTTTGATATTGGCTCGTGAATCAGGCACAACTATGGAAATTGAGGAAGTTGAGAACCATAGTTTTCTTCCCGCCTCATGTATGGAAGGAACAGTTGAAGACTTTTACAATGAATTAGCAGCTCATGAATTACATTTCAAAACATTATATGAGAATGCACAAAAAAATAATTGCAAATTAAAGTTTGTGGCAGAGTTTAAAAATGGAAAAGCAGAGGTTGGATTAAGAGCTATTCCATCTAATTCGGATTTTTATCATTTATATGGTAAAGATAATATTGTGCTCTTCTATACCAAACGTTATCTGGAACAACCCTTAGTAGTAAAGGGTGCCGGTGCAGGTGCAGACGTTACCGCATCAGGTGTTTTTGCCGACATAATTAGAGTAGCACAATAATCTTAAGTCACCTGACACACTTAGAAAATGATAACAATTAAACATCAAAGCGTTACCGTTAGTAGTCCGGCAACCGTTGCCAATATGGTTTGCGGTTTTGACATTTTAGGATTTGCATTACAAGCACCTAATGATATTTATACCTTAACAATCAGCAATGAAAAAGGCATAAAAATTATTCAGGAGGATGCTTTTGATTTACCTGCAAACCCTGAAGAAAATGTTTCGGGTGCCGCACTATTAGCATTTTTAGAAGCAGTTCCTGAAATTCCAGGATTAATTTTACATAGCAAAAAAAATATTAAACCTGGAAGTGGCATTGGCTCAAGTGCTGCTAGTGCTGCCGGCGTAGTGGTTGCAGCAAACCATTTAATCAATAATTATTTTCCTAAAGAAGAACTGGTGCGCTTTGCTATGTTTGGTGAAAAAGTTGCCAGTGGTGTTAAGCATGCCGATAATATTGCCCCTGCTATATATGGCGGCGTAACCTTAATTCGTTCTATTTTCCCTTTAGATATCATTCCAATTAAAGCCCCTGATTTGTACGTTACAATTATACATCCACAAATTGAAATTCGTACAGCTGATGCTAGGCAAATTTTAAAACAGAACATTTTATTAAAAGATGCCATTAAACAATGGGGAAATATTGCGGGCTTGGTAGCAGGCTTAATACATCACGATTACGATTTAATTGGCAGAAGTTTGGAAGATGTAATTATTGAGCCCGTTAGAAGTATACTTATACCAGGATTTAATGAAATTAAAAGTAAATGCAAAGAGGCAGGTGCATTAGGTGGTGGTATATCAGGCTCAGGCCCATCTATTTTTATGCTAAGCACCACATTACAAATAGCCAATTCATTTGAACAAATTATGCAAGAAGTTTATAACCAAATTGGATTGGCATATAACACCTATGTTACCACCATTAACCATGAAGGTGTAAAAATATTGGATTCAAAATAAAATGAACAACAACGCTACAAAAAGAAAAGTTTGAACAATGAAATATTATAGTTTAAATAAACAATCACCGTTAGTTGATTTTGCACAAGCTACAATTCAAGGACAAGCACCAGACAAGGGTTTATATTTCCCTGAAACCATTCCTACTTTACCAAAAGGATTTATTGATAATATTCATCAATACAATAAAATTGAAATTGGCATTACGGTTATGTTACCCTATATAGGCAACAGTATGCCACTTCAACAAATGGGAAAAATTATTGAAGAAACCATCAACTTCCCATTCCCATTAATACCCATTACACCTTCTATACATGCTTTAGAGTTGTTTCACGGACCTACCTTGGCATTTAAAGATGTTGGGGCCAGATTTATGAGTAGATGCTTAGCTTATTTTAATAGGACTAGTTCAAAACCGGTAACTGTTTTAGTAGCCACATCGGGTGATACAGGTGGTGCAGTTGCTAATGGATTTTTAGGGGTACAAGGTGTTGAAGTAATTATTTTATTTCCTAAAAATAAAGTAAGTAAGGTGCAGGAATTACAACTAACTACACAAGGCAATAATATTACTGCAGTGGAGATTGAGGGCAACTTTGATGATTGTCAAGCAATGGTAAAAGATGCTTTTATAGATGAGGATTTACAGCAACATTATACACTCACTTCTGCCAATTCGATTAATGTAGCTAGATGGTTACCACAGCAACTTTATTATTTTTACGCATACCAACAATGGCAGCAACAATTGGCCCCCGTTATATCAGTACCAAGTGGTAATTTCGGAAATATTTGTGCAGCAATACTTGCGCATGAATCAGGTTTACCTGTACAACACTTTATAGCAGCATGTAATGCCAATAAAGTTGTACCCGATTATTTAAACAAGGGTGTTTATCAACCACAAAAAGCTATTCCAACATTTTCAAATGCAATGGACGTGGGCAATCCCAGCAATTTTATTCGAATACTAGAAATTTTTCATCAATCGTTTCAAACACTAAAAAATAAAATAAGTAGTTATAGTATTAACGATGATACAACTTTACAAACCATACAAGATGTCTATCAACAACATCATTATTTACTTGACCCACATGGTGCAGTGGCTTTTGCTGCAATAAATCAATATTTACAGCAACATCCTAATTTAAAAGGATATATAGCTGCGACTGCCCATCCTGTAAAATTTCCAGATGTTGTTAAAAAGGCTACTCAAATAGAGGTACCTATTCCCGAGAGCATTCAAGATTTATTTAGTAAACCACAAAACAGTACAGTATTGCCTGCACATTTCTCAGCGTTAAAAGAGTTTTTATTGAACAGGAAATAATTTAATACACACAGGCTTTTCTGTTTTTATTTGAACACCGGTTGGCATAAGCATTCCGGTGCTTTTATATATTGAAAATACAACAATGTTGTTCGTATCGCGATTGGCTACTAATAAAAATTTTCCTGTTGGATCAATAGCAAAATTGCGTGGATGTACGCCTAGGCTTGATTGATGTCCCAATTCTGTTAGTGTTCCATTTGCAGCAATTCTGTAAATAGTAATATCATTTGCCTTTCCTCTGTTAGAGGTATATAAATATTTACCATCGGGGGTTATACGTATATCAGCACTACCTCTTTCTTTAGGGTCGCCAACGGTGCAGGAATTGACGGTTTGTATAGCATGCAAACGACCTGTTGTACTATCATAATCAAAACAAATAACTTTACCCGCCAATTCAGTAATTAAGTAAGCAAATTTTCTATTAGGACTAAAAGTTAAGTGCCTAGGGCCATAACCATCCGGAACATCAAACATTGCCGTATCTGTTTCCGATAAAGGTGCTGAACTGTTATTTGGGTTAAACTTATATTGATATACTTTATCAGTACCTAAATCATCAACAAATAAATATTTATTATCGGGTGAAAAAATGGTACAATGCACATGTGCTTGTTCCTGACGTGTAACATTTACACTATAACCATGGTGTTCAATATTCTGGGCAAGTGGTTGTAAAGATCCATCTGCATTTATTTTTAACATAGACAAACTACCACTGCTATAATTAGCAACTGCAGCCCATGTATTTGTAGCATCTACATCAATATAACAGGGATCATCGCCCCCACTTGGAGTAGAGTTGAGTAATTGTAATGTGCCATTTTTTTTATTAAATGAAAAAGCGCTTACGCCACCCGGTACCTCTTTATGATTTTCGTTAACTGCATAAACATATTGC
>NZ_JBMFQT010000001.1:166862-335753 GCF_049968455.1 Hydrotalea sp.
ATGCGAATAAAAAAAGCCATTTGAAAAAAAATCAAATGGCTTTTATGATTAAACTTTCAGGCAGATTATTCAAATTTTAAATCTAAACCTAAACCTCTTAATTCATGTACTAATACATTGAATGATTCAGGCACACCGGCTTTAGGAATATTTTCGCCTTTCACAATAGCTTCATAAGTTTTAGCACGGCCAATGATATCATCAGATTTTAATGTTAACAATTCCTGCAATATATTGGCAGCACCATAAGCTTCTAAAGCCCACACTTCCATTTCTCCAAAACGCTGACCACCAAATTGTGCTTTACCACCCAATGGCTGTTGTGTAATTAAGCTGTAAGGCCCAATTGAACGAGCGTGCATTTTATCATCAACCATGTGGTGTAACTTAATCATATAAATAACACCCACAGTTGCTTTTTGGTCGAAACGTTCACCTGTTTCACCATCATATAAGTAAGTGTGTCCGTTTAAAGGTATTTGAGCTTCTTCACAATATTTTTCAATTTCGCCGGTAGTAGCACCATCAAAAATTGGAGTAGCAAACTTAAGTCCTAGTTTTTTTCCGGCCCATCCCAAAATGGTTTCGTAAATCTGACCCAAGTTCATACGAGAAGGTACACCCAATGGATTTAATACAATATCAACCGGTGTTCCATCTTCCATGAATGGCATATCTTCAGCACGTACAATTTTTGCCACAATACCTTTGTTTCCATGGCGACCTGCCATTTTATCGCCCACTTTAAGTTTGCGTTTAACAGCTAAATAAACTTTGGCTAATTTCAATACACCGGCAGGTAATTCATCACCAATTGATATATTGAATTTTTCGCGCTTATATCTACCTAACTCTTCATTATATTTTATGTTATAATTATGCAACAATGTATTAATATAATGATCAGTTTCAGCTTCGGCGGTCCAACCTAATGGATTTACACTTTGGTATTCAATTGCAGCAATATTTTTGGCATTGAACTTAGCACCTTTACCAATTAGCACTTCACCAAAAGTATTTGTTACACCTGCAGATGTTTTGTCTTTCAACAATACCTGCAATTTGCTGATTAATTGCTCTTTTAAGGCTTCAACATTTTGTTGGTGTATTTTTTCTACTTTTTCTAATTGTGCTTTTTCTTTTTGTTTGCTGTTTTTATCTTTTTTAGCACGTTGGAATAATTTTTTATCAATTACCACTCCTTCTGTACCATTGGGTGCTTTCAAAGAAGCATCTTTTGCATCACCCGCTTTATCACCAAAAATTGCTCTTAACAATTTTTCTTCCGGTGTAGGATCTGATTCTCCTTTAGGAGTAATTTTTCCAATTAAAATGTCACCTTCCTTGATAGCAGCACCAATTCTTATAATACCATTTTCATCCAAATCTTTAGTAGCTTCTTCAGAAACGTTTGGAATATCTGGTGTTAATTCTTCTTCACCTAATTTAGTATCGCGTACTTCTAATTCATATTCATCAATATGGATAGAGGTAAATAAATCTTCGCGAACTACTTTCTCATTAATTACAATAGCGTCTTCGAAATTGTAACCTTTCCAAGGCATGAAAGCTACTTGTAAATTTCTACCTAATGCTAATTCACCGTTTTGGGTTGCATATCCTTCAGTTAAGAAATCTCCTTTTTTAACAATTTGTCCTTTTTTAACAGCGGGACGTAAATTTATAGAAGTAGCCTGGTTGGTTTTTATGAACTTGGTAAGTTTATAAATACGCAAGTCATCATCGAAAGAAATTAAACGTTCTACTTCATTTCTTTCATAACGAACATGAATTTCATTTGCGTCAACAAATTCAATTACACCATCACCTTCAGCGTGTATTTGAATTCTTGCATCACGTGCAGCTTTACCTTCTAAGCCAGTTCCAACAATTGGAGACTCTAAACGAATAAGGGGTACGGCTTGACGTTGCATGTTAGAACCCATCAATGCACGGTTAGCATCATCATGCTCTAAGAAGGGAATTAAGGAAGCACTTAACCCTACAATTTGGTTAGGCGCAACGTCCATATATTCCACTTCATTTTTATCTAAAATTGGGAAGTCGCCTGTTTCACGAGAGATTACCTGATCAACTGCAAATTCACCATTTTGATTTAATGGAGTATTACTCTGTGCAATTTTTGCTGTATCTTCTTCTTCTGCACTTAAGTAAGTTAATTCTTTCAAATTTACTTTACCATTCTCTACCTTACGATAGGGTGTTTCAATAAAACCCATTTCATTAATGGTAGCATGTACACATAAAGTAGAAATCAGTCCAATATTAGGTCCTTCAGGAGTTTCAATCGTACATAAACGTCCGTAGTGAGAATAGTGAACGTCACGCACCTCAAAACCAGCTCTTTCACGGCTTAAACCACCGGGTCCCAAAGCTGAAATCCTACGTTTATGTGTAATTTCTGATAAGGGATTGGTTTGATCTAAGAATTGAGAAAGTTGAGAAGTACCAAAGAATGAATTAATTACAGAGGATAATGTACGAGCATTGATAAGGTCAACAGGAGTAAATACCTCATTATCGCGAACATTCATTCTTTCACGAATGGTACGAGCCATACGAGCCAAACCAACACCAAATTGAGCATATAATTGTTCGCCTACAGTTCTTACTCTACGGTTGCTCAAGTGATCAATATCATCTACTTCTGCTTTACCATTGGTTAACCGAACCAAGTATTTAATAATTTCAATAATATCTTGCTTGGTTAATACCTTTTTTTCAATGGATAAATCCAGATTTAATTTTCTATTGATTTTGTAACGGCCAACTTCTCCTAAATCGTAACGTTTATCAGAAAAGAATAATTTATCTATAATACCTCTTGCTGTTTCATTATCCGGAGCATCAGCACCACGCAATTGGCGATAAATGTGCTGTACAGCTTCTAATTCACTGTTAGAGGTATCTTTATTTAAAGTATTATAAATGATTGCATAGTCACCACCTACATCTTCTTTTTGAATGAAAACGCTTTTAACGCCTAATTCAACAATTGTTTCAATGGCATCTTCATCTAAAACAGTGTCGCGTTCCATTACAATTTCATTCCTTTCAATGGAAACTACTTCACCAGAATCTTCATCCACAAAATCTTCTACCCAGGTTCTTAATACACGTGCTGCTAATTTTTTTCCTATGTATTTTGATAATTCTTTAGCATCGGCTTTAATTTCATCAGCCATACCAAAAAGTTCCAAAATATCTTTATCGGTTTCGTAACCAATGGCACGTAATAATGTTGTTACCGGAAATTTCTTTTTACGGTCAATGTAAGCATACATTACATTATTAATATCGGTAGCAAACTCCATCCATGCACCTTTAAAAGGAATTACACGAGCAGAATAAATTTTAGTACCATTAGGGTGTACAGACTGACCGAAGAATACACCAGGAGAACGATGTAATTGTGATACTACTACCCTTTCGGCACCGTTAATAACGAATGTACCGCGGGGAGTCATGTAAGGAATATTACCTAAGAATACATCCTGAACAATAGTTTGGAAGTCAACATGCTCTTCATCATTACAACTTAAACGCAGTTTTGCTTTTAAAGGAACTGCATAAGTTAATCCACGCTCCATACATTCTTCAATAGAATAACGAGGAGGGTCGATGAAATAATCTAAAAATTCCAGTACGAAAATGTTACGTGTATCGGTAATAGGAAAATTTTCCTTAAATACACGAAACAGGCCTTCATTATTCCTCTTGTCAGGCGTAGTTTCTAACTGAAAAAATTCACGAAATGATTCAAGTTGAATGTCTAGTAAATCAGGTGCTTCTGCTAAGTTTTTTGTTTTGCCGAAGTTGATCCTTTTGTTCAGTGTTGTTGTTGACATAGTATTTTGTAAAACCGGTTTTAGCTAAATAAATAAGGAAACTTGGTGTTTCCAGCGCTTTTTCTACCAACGATGAAGGGGTATCAATGGCCATTCCCCATCATTAAAAAATAAATGCCTTAAAATAAGGATGGCAAAGGTATGGAAACCATGCGAAAGTAAAAACAAAATTTATTTCCATATTCATTCACCCTAAAAGCAAGTATTATGATGTATGCAAGGCAAAATTGTGTTTTTACTAAAAAAATTACCTCCGAAGTAATTTCGGAGGTAATAAAAGCTTATGTGTAAGGTAGTTTATTTAATTTCTACTTCAGCACCGGCTTCTTTCAGCTTGTTGGCTAATTCTTCAGCTTCTGCTTTAGAAACACCTTCTTTTACTGGTTTTGGAGCGCCATCTACTAAATCTTTAGCTTCTTTCAAACCTAAACCGGTTAATTCTTTTACAATTTTAACCACGTTTAATTTGCTGGCACCACCATTTTTCAAAATAACATCAAAAGAAGTTTGCTCAGCAGCGGCAGCGGCACCACCACCATCGCCACTTGCAACTACTACAGCTGCAGCAGCAGCGGGTTCAATACCGTATTCTGCTTTTAATACGTCTGCTAATTCTTGTACTTCTTTTACTGTTAAACCTACTAAGGTTTCGGCTAATGCTTTTACGTCTGCCATAATATTTAAGTTTTAAAAACCGCCTTCATTGCTATTGCTCCGGCGGAAGGTTATGGAAAAATACCCCATTTTTACCTCAGAGGTGTTGGTTTTAGCTATTTTAAATTTTATTCTGCAGCTGTAGTTTCAGCCTGCTTTTCGTGATGGTGTAATAAAGCAGCCAATACACGTTTAGCAGGAGATTGTAATAAGCCAATTACTTCGCCTATTAATTCTTCTTTGGACTTAATTTTGGTTAAAGTAACCAAGTTTGCATCACCACTATAAATTTCACCATTTATAAAGGCAGCTTTTAACTGTGGCTTTTCATTATTGCTTTCTTTTCTGAAAGAAGAAATAATTAAAGCGGGTTCTTTTGGATTTTCAGAAAATAATAAAGCAGTTACATTGTGCAATGAATCATATACACCGGTATATTTTTCTGCATCAATGGCTTCTAACGCTTTTTTAATAAGCGTATTTTTAGCCACTTTCATTTCTACTTTCTTATCGTAACAAGCTTTACGTAATTTACCAATTTGTTCTACTGATAAAGATTCAGTATCGGTAACGTAGAAGTTATTGTATTGAGAGAACTTTTCTTTTAAAAGTTCAATTACTTCATTTTTTTGTTCTTTGGTCATAACTAAATTTTTAAATACCCGGGTCATTTTCGTAGGAACGAATCACCAGGACTTAGTTGGCTAATGATTTTGCATCTAAAGTAATACCGGGGCTCATAGTTGAAGCTATGCTTACACCTTTCAGGTAGGTTCCTTTTGCTGTAGCCGGTTTTAATTTTAAAATAGCATTGATTAATTCAGCAGTATTTTCTGCAATTTTTTGAGCATCAAAAGAAACTCTTCCAATTGAAGCATGAACAATGCCTGCTTTATCAACTTTGAAAGCTATTTTACCGCCTTTAACTTCATTAACAGCAGCTGCAACATCATTAGTTACAGTACCGGTTTTTGGGTTAGGCATTAAGTTACGAGGACCTAATACTTTGCCTAATTTACCAATTTTAGGCATTACAGAAGGGGTTGCAATAATTACATCTACATCTACCCATCCGCCTTCTATTTTTTGAATAAATTCATCTAAACCAACATAGTCGGCTCCAGCTTGTTTTGCTGCATCCTCTTTTTCGGGAGTACACAATACTAATACTCGTTTTGTTTTACCAGTACCGTGTGGCAAACTTACAGTTCCACGCACTTGTTGATCAGCTTTTTTAGGATCAACACCTAAACGAATATGCACATCAACAGAGCTATCGAATTTTGTACAATTAATTTCTTTTACCAATGAAGCTGCTTCTTTCAGGGAATAAACTTTATTTTTATCCACCTTACTTTCTGCTACTTTTCTTTTTTTAGTCAGTGACATAATTAAAAATATTATTTAAGGTGAATAATTAGTTTTTCCAGGGAGCATCTCCCTCAACAGTTAATCCTAAACTACGTGCAGTACCTGCAACCATTTTCATAGCGCTTTCTAAAGTAAAACAGTTCATGTCAGGCAATTTATCTTTAGCAATAGCTTCAATTTGCTGCCAAGTTACTTTGCCAACTTTTGCTCTGTTTGACTCTTTACTACCCTTTTGAATTTTAGCTGCTTCCATTAATTGAACAGCAGCAGGTGCAGTTTTAATAACAAAGTCGAATGATTTGTCGGAGTAAACTGTGATAAGAACAGGTACTACTTTACCCATTTTATCTTGAGTTCTTGCGTTGAATTGCTTACAGAACTCCATAATATTAATACCCTTAGAACCTAGGGCAGGTCCAACAGGTGGTGCCGGATTGGCTTGGCCACCTTTTACCTGTAGCTTAACAAAGCCGGTAATTTCTTTTGCCATAATTTTCGATTTTATTGGTGATAGCGTGCTTTTACAAGCACTCCCAAACTCCATCATTACTAATAAGAACTAATTTGGGACGGCAAAGGTAGTAGAAATTTGAATACACAAGTACACTAAAAGAAAAAAATCTCCTATTCAGGGGATTTTTTAAGAAATATGGTTTGTTGATACTAACTAATTTTTTCAACCTGCATATAATTCAATTCTACAGGAGTTGATCGGCCAAATATTTTTACGGTAACTTTTAATTTCTTCTTTTCATCATTCACTTCTTCAATAATGCCGTTAAAATCGTTAAAAGGTCCTTCAATAATTTTTATGGTTTCGCCAACTATAAATGGTTCGCTGATGCTAATGCCTTGATCATTCATTTCATCAACCTTTCCTAACATTTTATTTACTTCCGATTTGCGCAATGAAATAATGTTACCTTTTGAACCTTTTCCATCGGTAAGGAAGTGCATTACATTGCTAATATTGCTAATGTGCTGTATAATTTCATCTGTTAATTTTCCATCGGCTACTTCAATCATTACATAACCAGGAAAATAGTTTTTTTCACGCATTATTTTTTTACCGTTTTGCACTTTGTAAACCTTTTCCATTGGTAAAAAAACTTGCTTAATAATGTCAACCCACCCACTACGCTGAATATCTTTATCCAAATATTCTTTTACTTTTCTTTCCTTGCCACTAACTACACGAAGAACATACCACTTTGTTTCGGGTTGTGGTGTAGTAATGGCATTTATAACTTCAGAAGAAATTTCCATGGATAAAAAATTACTTAAATAATGAATAAATTAATTTTAGAACCTGATTGGAACTAAAATCCATTAACCAAACAATTCCAGTAATAATAATGGTAGCAACCAAAACAATTACTGTACTCTGTTGCAATTCTTGCCAAGTTGGCCAGGTTACTTTCTCAACTAACTCGCGATAGCTGTCTCTAAAATAGGTAGTAACTTTATTCATTTAAATTGAAATTAGGCAATTGCAACCGCTTATAAATCAGCTACAATTACAGTTAAACGTTTAACTATATGCACGGGTACTAGGATTCGAACCCAGATCGAAGGTTTTGGAGACCTCTATACTAACCGTTGTACTATACCCGTATAAACTTAAAAGCTATCCCGAAAATGCCTCGGGACAGCCTTTAAGAAATTTAATTGATGCAAATATATAAAAAATGCAACAAAAGGTTTTATTAAAATAAAGAGCCTATTTTAAAATTTCAGTAACCTGTCCGGCACCTACTGTTCTTCCTCCTTCCCTGATAGCGAATTTCAAACCTTTTTCCATAGCTATGGGCTGGATTAATTTTACAGTTAGGTTAATATTATCACCAGGCATTACCATTTCAGTTCCTTCTGGTAATTGTACTTCACCGGTTACATCGGTAGTACGGAAATAGAATTGAGGGCGATATTTATTAAAGAATGGAGTGTGACGACCACCTTCCTCTTTGCTTAACACATAAACCTCACCTTTAAATTCTGTGTGCGGAGTAATGCTCTTAGGCTTACAAATTACCATACCACGACGGATATCTTTCTTTTCAATACCACGTAATAATAAACCTGCATTATCACCAGCTTGACCTTCGTCTAATAATTTTTTGAACATTTCAACGCCGGTAACAGTTGAAGAAAGTGGCGCTTCCATTAAACCTACAATTTCAACAGCATCACCAACTTTCACAATACCACGCTCAATACGACCTGTAGCAACGGTACCACGACCGGTAATTGAGAACACATCTTCAACACTCATTAAGAAAGGCTGATCGATTGGGCGGGGAGGTAAAGGAATGTAAGAATCTACAGCTTCCATTAACTCATCAATTTTACCAACCCATTTTGGATCTTCGGCTAAAGCACCAGTAGCAGAACCTTTAATAATTGGTGTATTATCTCCATCGAAACCATATGAGCTTAATAACTCACGGATTTCCATTTCAACTAATTCTAATAATTCAGGATCATCAACTAGGTCTACTTTGTTCATGAACACTACAATACGAGGTACACCTACCTGACGGGCCAAAAGAATGTGCTCTTTTGTTTGAGGCATAGGACCATCAGTTGCAGCAACTACCAGAATTGCACCATCCATTTGAGCAGCACCGGTAATCATATTTTTCACATAGTCAGCGTGACCAGGACAGTCAACGTGTGCATAGTGACGATTAGCGGTTTGATATTCCACGTGTGCAGTATTGATAGTAATACCACGCTCTTTTTCTTCAGGTGCACCATCAATCTCATCATATTTACGAGCTTGTGCAAGACCTTTTTTTGATAAGATTGTAGTTATGGCTGCAGTTAAGGTGGTTTTACCATGATCCACGTGACCAATTGTACCAACGTTTACGTGGGGTTTATCCCTCAAGAAGCTTTCTTTTGCCATTTTATTTGTTTTTTAGTTGTGTTTAAAAAATTGTGGCTTTCGCCATTTTATTGTTTGTTATTTTTTAGGATTTGTTGATCCTATTTTACAAATCTCCTGCACATTCACTGCAACACATTCCATTGTAAAAATGGAGCCGTTGATGAGAGTTGAACTCACGACCTCTTCCTTACCAAGGAAGTGCTCTACCCCTGAGCTACAACGGCCTGATAAAAAAACCGGGTTCTTTTTAAAATCGAACCAATTTTTTTATTTCCGTTATTTCAGGCAAAGAGCGGGAGACGAGGCTCGAACTCGCCACCTATAGCTTGGAAGGCTATCGCTCTACCAAATGAGCTACTCCCGCTTGAAATGATAACAGTATTAGTGTTATTGAAAAAGAACTTTAACCCAATAAACAGTGGGCAGGAGTGGATTCGAACCACTGAAGTCGAAAGACAGCGGATTTACAGTCCGCCCCATTTGGCCGCTCTGGAACCTGCCCAATGAAATTGATGAGCCGAAGAAGGGAGTCGAACCCACGACCTGCTGATTACAAATCAGCTGCTCTACCAACTGAGCTACTTCGGCTTAAACAAAGAACTACCGTTTTTTTCGGGATGGCAAAGGTAATGGAAAACTTATTTCAACAAAATTCTTCAACAAATATTTTTAACCAGTTTTCAACTTTTTTTTTAACACTGCAAATATAATTATTAAAAACGGCCATGAATACTGCATTATACACATAAAAAAACCCTCATTTCTGAGGGCTTATTTTTTTGCTAAGCAAGGGTTAGCTTTTCTTTTTTGCGCTTAATTTGATTAATTAATGATTCAAAAGCCATATCAAATGATTCCTCGAAGGACTTTGAAGAGGCTTTCACAAAAAAATCATGCTTGGGCACATGTACTCGAATTTCCACTATTTTGTCCTTTATTTTATGAACAATGTTATCCAGTTTCAGAAAGACATCTACTTTTAAAATCTGGTCGTGAAATGTGTTTAGTTTTTCTGCTTTTTTTGTTACGTAATCTAATAACTTTAAATCTGCTTCAAAATGCACGGTTTGAATGTTGATGTTCATAGCAACACACGTTTAAATGGTGAAAAAATATGGTAAAGAACTTAATGAAAACGCTGCGATATTCTCGCTTTATTTTCAATTATAAATCTACTGCATTCATTTTATAAAATAAAGCTAATTCGTCATTGTTTTTTAAAAAGAATTTCTGTATAACAAAATATTTGAGCATTAAGCCTTTGGGTGAGCCTTTTTATACACTTCCTTTAACTTTTCTATTGTAGTGTGTGTATACACCTGTGTGGCTGCTAAACTGCTATGCCCCAATAATTCTTTTACTGCATTCAAATCCGCCCCATTATTTAGTAAGTGCGTTGCAAAACTGTGGCGCAAAACATGCGGACTTTTCTTCTTTAGAGTTGTAACTAATGCCAATCTTCTTTTTACTTGTTCGTAAACTTGCCTATGTTTTAGCGGCTTGTTGTTATGATTCACAAAAACTTGTTCAATTTGACTACCAAATTTTTGATGCTTCTCATTAATATACGCCATTATTTGTTGCTGCAGTTGGTTGTGTATTGGAATGATACGCTCCTTGTTTCCTTTTCCCAAAACTTTTATTTGCTGATTGGCCGCATCAATTTGTTTTTCAGATAAATAAATTAGTTCACTTAAACGCATGCCGGTATGGTAAAATAATTGAAGCACTAGGAAATAAGTCCTTTCATCCCAATCGGTCTCATCTACAGGCATTTGTAGCAATGCTTGTATTTTGGTTTCTTCAACAAAAACAGGCAACTGTTTTTTTGCTTTGGGGGCAATAATAGTAACCATTGGCGATTGATGAATGCATCCTATTTTTTGAAGAAAGCGAAAAAAAGATTTTAATGTAGAAATTTTACGTTTTATACTTTTCGATTCAATGCCCTGTTCTTTTAAAAATGCTAACCAGGTTTTTATAAATGGAGCTTGAATGTCAGATAGTGCAGGTGCATTGAATTGATGGATTTGAAAATGCAAAAATTGCATCAAATCGTTTTCGTATGCGGTAAGGGTATGTTTCGAATACCTTTTTTCATGTCGAAGGTATTCAATAAATTTTTGAGCATCAGTATATACTTCGGTTATGGGCATAAAAAAGTAGCCTAAAATTAATCATCTCAGGCTACCAAATATATAAATGGGTATAAAAGCAAACTATGCTTCTATTTTTCCACTGGCAATTTTTTGTTTGTATATAGCTTTTAAAACGGTTTCTCTGCGTTTAACAGAAGGCTTAACATAAGTTTGACGCTCTCTTAACTTCAATAAAGTTTTACTTTTTTCAAACTTTTTCTTATACTTTTTTAAAGCCTTGTCTATGTTTTCGCAATCTTTTGAATCAATGATAAGCATAATAAAATGTCTCCTTTTTTGAATGAATGGGGTGCAAAGATAAAAGGTTTCATTAAATTTCCAAATATCAAAATTATTTTTTTAGGGTTTTACTGCTAACTTGCAACCATGTTTACCGGAATTATTGAATGTTTAGGCACTATAACCCAAATTGAGAAAAAAGGTAGTAATGTCAGTTTTTTTATTGAATCGCCTATTAGTAACGAGCTAAAAGTAGATCAAAGTGTTGCACATAATGGGGTTTGTCTTACCATTGAACACATTGAAAACAACATACACAAGGTAACTGCAATTGAAGAAACGCTGCTAAAAACCAGCTTGGGCTTTTTGAAACCCGGAGATGCCGTTAATATTGAACGTTGTTTATCTATGAATGGTCGTATTGATGGGCACATTGTTCAAGGACATGTTGATTGCACCGCAACATGTTTACAAAAAAAAGCAATGGATGGCAGTTGGGAATATGTGTTTCAATTCTCAGAAAAATTTGCGCCATTGGTTATAGAAAAAGGTTCAATATGCGTTAACGGTATTAGCTTAACTTGTTTTAATGTTACCAAAAACACTTTTACGGTAGCTATTATACCTTACACTTATGAGCATACCAACATTGGCCACATTCAAGAAAATGATAGCGTTAATATTGAGTTCGACATTATTGGTAAATATTTGTTACGCCTACAAAATTTAAACAAATAACCAAGCGATTATAATACATAAGGCTTATGCTTCTACTACCCTAGTCTTACTCAAATAATCATGTAACGGCATTTCTAAAAAAGGAATAAAAAATGCATCAATAATTGTTAAGCGAATAATACTGCGTACAATAAATTGCCAAAATGCAGGTCTGCCACCTGTTTTGTTCTTCACTTTACTTCCTGTTAACCATTTTCCGGGTGTTCTTGTAAAAATTAATTCAAATAAAAAATAATATATTACCAAAACCAAAGCAAATATTTCACCAAAATTGTAAGGGGTATATTGGTAAAAAATCACATACCAGTCCCACACTTTTTTTAAGATGTATGCAATTATAAAAATAATAGCTGTATCAATTAAAAAATTAAGAACACGGGTGCCGAAACCTACTATTCGCATATTGATTATTTTACTTTGAATAATTATAGTGAACAACCTGCATTAATACTCAATAAATAAGTTTATTGCAAACATACACGAACAATTACATTTACACCAAACAGCATTTGTAATTACATTTGCCCAAATTGAAAATCGTATGACTTTAATGGAAGAATTACAATGGCGGGGCTTAATTCAAGACATAATGCCAGGCACCATTGAGCAGCTAAATAAAGAGATGACTTCAGCATATATTGGATTTGACCCTACTGCTGATAGTTTGCATATTGGTAGCCTCGTTCCTATTTTATTATTAGTGCATTTGCAAAAAGCCGGGCATAAGCCTTATGCATTGGTAGGTGGTGCAACCGGCATGGTTGGTGACCCAAGCGGCAAAAGTGAAGAAAGAAACCTATTAAGTGAAGAAGTGTTGCTACACAATGTACAATGCGTAAAAAAACAATTAGAGAAATTTTTAGACTTTGATGCTTCAAAACCAAATGCTGCGGAAATAGTGAATAACTACGATTGGTTTAAAAACATGAGTTTCTTGCAGTTTATTAGAGATGTAGGGAAACATATAACCGTTAACTACATGATGGCAAAAGATAGTGTGAAGAAAAGATTGGAAAATGAAAATGGGATGAGCTTTACAGAATTCACTTATCAATTGGTTCAGGGATATGACTTTTACTGGCTTTACACGAATAAGAATTGTAAACTGCAAATGGGCGGTAGCGATCAGTGGGGAAATATTGTTACGGGTACTGAACTAATTCGGAAGAAAGCTGGTGGTGAAGCTTTTGCATTTACATGCCCCTTAATTACCAAAGCTGATGGTGGCAAGTTTGGAAAAACTGAAAAAGGAAATGTTTGGTTAGATGCCCAAAAAACTTCACCATACCAATTTTATCAGTTTTGGTTAAATGCTAGTGATGATGATGCCAAAAAATGGATAAAAATATTTACCCTTCTACCCAAAGAAACCATTGAACCCTTATTGGCGCAACATGATGCCGCCCCACATGAAAGAATTTTACAAAAAAAATTAGCTGAGTCTTTAACCATATTTGTTCATAGCAAAGCCGATTTTGAATTTGCACTTCAGGCATCTGAAATTTTATTCAATAACGAAACCGCCGATATTTTAAGCAGTTTAAATGAACAACAATTGTTGCAGGTATTGGAAGGTGTACCTACTATACACGTTGAAAAATCGCAATTAGATAATGGTAGCGATTTGGTGAATTTTTTAACTGAAACAGGTATTTTCCCCAGTAAAAGCGAAGCTAGAAAAATGTGGCAAAATGGTGGTATACGCATTAACAAAAAGAAAGTTGAACCCGACTATACCCATATCACTTCCAATAATTTATTGCAACAGAAATACCTGTTAATTCAAAAAGGAAAGAAAAATTACTATTTAATTGTAGCCAACAATTAAAGCAATTTTTAAAAAAGTTAAGCAGGAAAGCAGTTATTTTTTAACTGCTTTCTTTATTGCATAATAGGCAATGTTTGCAAAACTTCCCAAATTTTAGTTGCTACTAAAGTATTACCTGCATCATTTAAATGCACTCCATCTTTAGTCAAAAACCCTCTATCAAAATTTGAAGTATTGTTTTTTTGAATATAATCAACTGCCTCTTTTCGTAAATCGCACAAAGGCAAATTATGGGTAACTGCTAAGTTTCTAATAATACCATTATACAAATCAATATCCTCATCTTGCGGGTTTTGACCATGCCATTTTTCTCCAATACTCAAAATGGTACATAATACGGTAGCCATATTATGTTGTTTAAGTTGTAGAATAATAGCCGTATAAAATTGTTCAAATTTTCCTGCATCGGTTCCTGTGCCATGCGACAACTTATGCCAAACATCATTTACACCAATGAAGATAACTACTAAAGAAGGTTGCTGTTCTATTATATCATGCTGCAACCTAAGATATAAATCATAAATTTTATTTCCGCTAATTCCGGCACCAACACCAACCAAGTTATTGAAATGATGCTGCTTAAGCATATTGTTAAAGATTTGAATATACCCGCCGGGCAACATGCCCATTTCAGTAATTGAATCACCGAAAAAAATAATTTTCTTTTTACTTTTTAAATGTGTTTGCGACATAAGCAACATTACAATTACAAATAAGGTTAAAAGAATGAGTTTACTTTCCATTAGCCATTAAGCTTATTAAAGTTAATAATAAACCTTTTTGCCGTAAATATTTTATTTTTTTGTCAATATTTAATTTTACCAAATAATAGCCAGAACTTAGCTAAGCATTTTATTTAAAAATTTTGCTATGAAGAGGCTATTGGTTTTAAATATATTTATATTTTCATTTATATCATATGCGGTGGCAGCTGAGCCTGATACTACCAGTGCACGTATTTATTTTCCATTACAAGGATATAAACTTACCCAAAATGCCAAAATAATTTTAAATGATGTACTTCCTGATGATTCATCTATAACCCTAACCGGTATAACGATTTACGGCACTTCATTAGCCGTTGAAAAACATGAAAAGCTGGCTTTAAGGCGTGCTCAACAAATAAAAAAATATTTAGTACACTTAGGAATCAAGTCATCCATTATACATGTACAAACAATGATTGATACATCAAATCAACTTAGCACAAACCATGAAGTGATGGTACCTATTAAAATTGATTATGATGCTGCATTAATTGAAAAAACAATAATTATAAGGCCTCCGGCTAAACAAACACAAGAATTTTGAATATATGAGGTCCGGTAAATTAGCATGCAATAACACTGCTAAAAAAATATACGGAATTGTGCGAAAATTTTTTGGAACAAACCTATTGCTACCCTATTTTTGCAGCCCAATATAAACATTGGATATCTGGATTGGGTTATGGTGTAACGGTAGCACTACAGATTTTGGTTCTGTCTGTCTAGGTTCGAATCCTAGTAACCCAACCAAAAAGCCGGTTCAAAATTGAGCCGGCTTTTTTATTTTGCTTTTCCTCCTCAAAATTTCTTTGCCCTAACAATTTTAAACAGGTTATGCAACCCATAAAAAAAGCCGAAACAAACAGTTTGTTTCGGCTTAAATATTCATTCAAAGAAATTAATTGGTTGCTTTAATTTCCTGCATTGGGTTAGGTGGATTCACCGGGTTCCTTCTATTCATCAATCCGGCTTTAAATAATTCAAACTTTGTGGGCGCATTTACTTTTGGCCATTGGTTGTTTGAAACATCAATATCAGCAGTTTCCCGATAGGGATCTAACAAAATGGAAGTAACGGACTTATTGGTAACGAAAACTTTGGTTACTTCATTTTCATTCTTACGCCAAATTTGTGCGGGTATTCTTTCAATTTCTTTGGTGCCATCATTAAAAGTAAATTGAACAATAATTGGCATCACCAAACCACCTTTATTTTTAAAAGTTACCTCATATAAATGTTTGCCTAAATATGGTTTTAAATCTTCAGCAGTAAATGGTTCAACTGCAGCAGGTTCAGGTAATTTTACTTTTATGGTAGAATCGTATGCAATAATTCCACGATCATATTTCCAATAAAAATCATGTAATGAAGTGTCTGCATCAGTTAAAAAAGTAATGCTACTATTTTCTCTATTTCGAATTTTAGAAATATCATCGAATTGAGGTACAGCAGGTTTTGCTAAAGGTAGCATTCGTGTACCATTACGTTGGGGCATAATGCCGGTTGAATTTTCATTCACAACTGCATGTTTAACAGTATCAATAGCTATGTCGCAAGGTTCAGTAGTAAAAAACCAACCTCTCCAAAACCAATCTAAATCTTCACCGCTGGCATCTTCCATAGTTCTAAACAAATCGGCAGGTGTAGGATGTTTAAATGCCCAACGACGTGCATATTCTCTAAATGCGAAATCAAACAATTTACGCCCCATTACTGTTTCACGTAAAATATTTAATGCTGTTGCAGGTTTGGTATAGGCATTGGGACCGAACTGAACAATATTTTCACTATTTGTCATAATAGGTTCTAATTGATCTTTCGGCAAACGCATATAATCGGTAATAGTCCATGCAGCCCCTTTTCTGGAAGGAAATTTATTATCATATAATTCTTCCGTAAGGTATTCTACAAAACTATTCAAACCTTCATCCATCCAAGTCCATTGGCGCTCATCACTATTTACAATCATTGGGAAGAAGTTGTGGCCTACTTCATGAATAATAACACCAAGCATTCCATTTTTTACTGCTTCACTATAAGTACCATCTTTTTCTGTTCTTCCGTAATTAAAGCATATCATGGGATATTCCATGCCATTACTAGCTTCAATACTTTGTGCTACCGGGTAAGGATAAGGGAAAGTAAACTTAGAATAGGTTTTAATGGTATGTGCTACCACTTTGGTAGAAAATTTCCTATATAATCCGTAAGCTTCTTTACCATAGGCACTCATACACATAATTTTTTTACCTTCTATATAGGTAGGCATTGCATCCCAAACAAATTTTCTGGAAGAAGTCCAAGCAAAATCGCGAACATTATCGGCATTAAAAATCCAGGTTTTAGAGGTAGTAGCTTTCCCCATTTCTGCTTTTTTGGCTTCATCTAAAGTAACAATTTCAACAGGCTCTTTTGCAGTTTGTGCTTTTGTCCAACGAGCGTATTGTTGTGGGTTTAATACTTGTTGATAGTTTTGACAAGTACCTGTACCCATTACAATATGGTCGGCTGGAACAGTCATTTGTACTTTAAAATTGCCAAAGGTTAAAGCGAACTCACCACGACCAGTGAATTGATGGTTTTGCCATCCTTGAAAATCGCTGTACACACATAAACGTGGGTACCATTGCGTAATGGTAAATAAATAATTTCCATCTTCAGGAAAATATTCATAACCACCACGGCCCCCCATTTGCATTCTGTCGGAAATTTTGTAGCTCCAGTTAATTTTAAAATTGAATTGCTGTCCAGGTTTTAAGGGTTGCGGTAAGTCAATCCGCATCATGGTTTTATTTATGGTATAAGGCAAAGCCTTCCCCGTAGCTAAGTTAATTACCGCATGAATTTTATCGCCATAACCATTGTCTTCTTTCGACGTTTCTAACCGATCAATCATGGTATTGGTTAAACGGTTACTTAAATAACTGGCATCTTGGTAATTGGCATTATGTAAATTGTTATGCTCATTCTCATCCAACTGAATCCATAAATAGGTGAGCACATCGGGAGAATTATTATAATAGGTAATGTTTTCCGTACCGGTTAAGGTTAAATTTTTTTCATCGAGCGAGCATTTAATATCATAATCACAGCGTTGCTGCCAATATTTTGGCCCTGGAGCCCCACTGGCCGTGCGATATTCATTAGGAGTTGGTAAAATTGTACCCAATTGTTCAAACCTGTTACCATGATTTGAACCGGGATTGTTTTGAATGTTTTGCGCTTGCAAATGCTGCACAAAAAGAAATAAAAAGCATAAAAAAGTCCATTTTCTCATAGCATTCAATGTTTTATATATGAAAAGGTAATCTTTGAAAACACATTTCTAAGGATAAGGCAATAATGGCGGCTGACAAAAATAACAGATAGTCACGTCGGCTTATCTTTAAAATGGAAACCAAAATAAAAGCAATAATTAAAATAATAAGCACAATGATTAATTGCCCTATTTCCAAACCACAGTTAAATGCAAATAGTTGCCAAATTATATTTTCGTTTTTCCCCAATAAACTTTTTAAGTAGTTACTAAAACCTAACCCATGAACAAGCCCGAAAAATAGGGCAAAAAAATAAATGATAGGAAATTTCGATTTAAATACAAATTTCTTTACAAACAAATTACTAAAAGCCGTAATAAAAATAGTTATAGGAATAAGAAACTCAATCCAGGCAGTTGAAAAGTGAATAACATTTAATACACTTAATGCTAAGGTTATAGAATGGCCTATGGTAAATGCGGTTACCAATACCAACAATTTTTTCCAGTCGGAAAACTGATAGCGGGTACACAAAGCTGCCAAAAACAAAATATGATCTAATGCAGTGATATTGGCAATATGTTGACGACCAAGGGTAAAATACAAATTAAAATCGCTCATGGCAATGAATATAATACCGACATTTGTATTTACCAAAAAATAACGATAAATGGTTGCTATTTTGTATAAATGGGTATTACTGGCTTTTATAAACATGGCCCATCCGTTTTATGTATCGGTTACTGACCTGCATTATAATGATAAAGAGAAAATGGTTGAAGTAAGCATTAGAATTTTTACTGATGATCTTGAAAAAACACTGAAAAATAATTTTAATAAAAATATCGACCTCACGCATCCTACCAATACAACTGAAGTAAATAATTATATTAATCAATATATTTTAAACAAACTAAATATAAAAATAAACAATAGCATTTCAAAAATGAAATATGTTGGTTATGAAATTCAACAAGAAAGTACTTGGTGTTATTTTGAAATTGACAATGTTAGTAGCATTCAATCCGTAGCAATTACTTCTACCCTTTTATATGACTACCAACCTAGCCAAATAAACATATTTCACATTACATATAACGGTAAAGAGAAAAGTTACAAATTAGATAACCCTAACAGCTTTGTAAGCTTTACTTTTTAGTTAGCTTTTTGTTAGGACTAGTTAAATCAACAATAGCATAATGTTGTAACACTTTTGGCCTGGTTTCAGGATTTAAGAATGAAATATTCAATTGGCTAACATGAAAATTATCTCCTCTATGCAACACTTTTACATAGGGAAATTTGTGTTGAATAATTTCTAAGCTATCTGCATTGGTAACTACAATTTCATTTGGTTGTAATGCGTTGATAGTTGTATCAAGAAAAATATGTTGCCCATAAAAATAAAATGGATATCCGGGATGTATACCTGCAATAACAACTTTATTTTTATCAATGTGTTGGGAATTAATATATCCGGCCGCAGTATTACCCATTTGAAATTGTAGTAAAGTTGGATAAAAAGCTGTATTCAAAAAGATATTAATACCTATGATTGTAAAGAAAGCAATAATCAACAATCGGTGAAAATGTAATCGTTTAGAATAAAACAATGAATACATTAACAATAAACACAAAGAAGAAAGTGCGGCCACATATTTTGGAATGTCTGAAAAAGGAAAAGCAATTAAAACTATCAACGCAATCCATAATAAAGTAAATATAATTAAATGCAACAATACCAAAGTGCGACGTAAATGCCTCCATTGATGCTCAAAGAATAATTTATATAAAAACTTAGCGGTAATAATGGCTGCTAGTGGAAAAACCACAAATATATAATGGGGCAATTGTGCCTGACTTCTGGCTAATACGCAATAAGTTAAAATAAAACCTCCAGTTGAAATCCATTCCTGATTCAACAATAATCTTACTTTTTGTTTTATAAGCATTTTAACTTCCAAGAATAATGCTATTAAGAAGAACAAAATCCACGGCAAAAAACTCCAAAGCATATTTTGAAGCAAGAAAGTAAACTCATTCATTTCTCTATTGGCATTCTCGCCGGTGTATCTACCAAAACTTTGTGTCCAGTAATAAAATTTTAGTCCGGATGTTATATAGTTACCACCTACAATTTTTCCGGGATGCATATCAAACTGCCTATAAAGCCCTATGCTCATGGGTAACAATAAAATGGCAATGATTGCAATGCCTAATACATATTCCCAATGCCAAAAATGTTTCCATTCTCTACTCAAAATAAATTGAGGTAAAAAACACAATATGGGTACAATTAATCCAATAGGACCTTTCGTTAACATTCCACCTGCAATGGCTATACTAGCAATAACAAAATGAATAATTTTTTGTGTGTTGAACCAGGTTGCTAATTGCCAAATGCTAAGCATTACCCACCCCATTAACATGGTATCAGTTCTTACATCATGGTTTATTAAAAAAAGTGCTTGGCAAGAAGCTAATACCATTGCACTTAAATAAGCTATATCTTTTTTATAATAGAGCAATGCAAAACGATAGGTTGCATATATGGCAAGTAATGAAAACAAAAAAGAAGGTAAGCGATAAGCCCAATCATGTACACCAAAAACATACATACTGAAACCCGATAGCCAAAACAGCATAGGAGGTTTATCTAAATAATCATGACCTAAATCATAAATCTGTAAAAAACTTTTATGTACATACATTTCTCGGGAAATAGATGCATATTGGGCAGCATCAATATCCATTAAAGGAATTAAAAATATTCCCAACAGGTAGGTAATAATACACAAACCAATAACCAATAAAACAACATTTTTTTTTAACATATCCGTTGCCTTAAGCCACCCATTCAAACATTTTTGCGCAAAATACAGTTAATTTAATGAGAATTATACAAACAAAACCTAAATATAATCTTAGCTTAAAAACCAACATTGCAGCAACTACTATGCCATGGTAATAAAATATACCGTTTAAGTGTTGAATGCCAATAGAATATTAATATGCAACAACTAATTCAATTGATTATTCACTTCAACAATTTGTTTTTTATAGTTGGATTACTTAGAAAATTAACGGCAGATTCTATAAATTTGCAAACGCACCTCTGCAGAGCAAATAATCCAAACTTATATGTCATTAATCAAAAGCATTTCAGGAATTCGTGGAACCATTGGAGGTAAACCCGATGATAATTTAAGTCCGATTGATGTTGTAAAATTTTCTGCAGCATTTGGCACCTGGTTATTACAACAAAATGTAACCAATAAAAAAGTTGTTATTGGTCGCGATGGAAGAATTAGTGGTGCCATGGTACAAGAATTAGCTGCAGCCACACTAATAGCCCTTGGCATAGATGTAATTGATGCAGGTTTAAGTACAACACCTACCATTGAAATGGCAATTCAATTTGAAAAAGCAGCAGGTGGCATGATTATAAGTGCCAGCCATAATCCTAAAGAATGGAATGCATTGAAATTATTTAACCATTTAGGCGAGTTTATTTCAGCTGACGATGGGAAACAAGTATTATCAATTGCAGAAAAAAACGAATTTAATTTTGCTTCAGTTGATAAATTGGGTAATAAAACTTTTGATGATACTTTTATTCAAAAACACATACAAGCTATTGTGACTTATGATTTGGTAGATGTTCAGGCCATTAAAAAGCGAAAATTTAAAATTGTAATTGATGCAATTAATAGTTCAGGTGCCATTGCTGTACCCGCATTATTACAGGCCTTAGGTGTAAAGGACAGTGATATTATTGTTTTAAACAGTGAAGTGAACGGCAAATTTGCACATAATCCCGAGCCTTTACCCGAACATTTACAGGAATTGTGCAATGCCGTAAACAAACATAAGGCCGATATTGGTATTGCCGTTGATCCTGATGTTGACCGCTTATCCTTTGTTTGTGAAGATGGAAGTTTATTTGGTGAAGAATACACCTTAGTGGCTGTTGCTGATTATGTTTTGAATAATAGAAAAGGCAATACCGTTAGCAACATGTCAAGCACCCGAGCATTAAAAGATGTTACCTTAAAACATGGTGGCAACTATTACCCTTCAGCAGTGGGTGAAGTAAATGTGGTAAATAAAATGAAAGCGGTTAATGCCGTAATTGGCGGTGAAGGAAATGGCGGTGTTATAGTACCCGATTTGCATTATGGTCGTGATGCCCTAATTGGTATAGCGTTATTTCTAACCTTTTTAACCAAAGAAAAGAAAAGTGTAAAGCAACTTCGAAATACCTATCCCGATTATTTTATTAGTAAAAATAAAATTGAGTTAGGTAAAGACTTTAACATTCAACAAATCTTTGACCAAATCACTAAGAAATATAAAAAATACCCCATCAATACAGAAGATGGTTTAAAAATTGAGTTTGAAAATGATTGGGTTCATTTACGCACCAGTAATACCGAACCTATTATTCGCATTTATGCAGAAAGCAACTTTTCAACCACAGCCGACAACATTGCCAAAAAAATGATGCAAGACATAAAAGAAGTAATGTAATAGGATAAAAGTATATTAGTTTCATAAAAATTGCGGTTTACATGCTCATGTAAACCGTTTTTTGTAAGCACAATTACAGTATTTACCTTTACACATTATTATACTATACCTATCACCAACATGACTAAGAGAATTTATTTCGACAATGCGGCTACTACCCCACTCGACCCCGAGGTTTTAGCTGCTATGATGCCTTATTTAACTGAACATTTTGGAAATCCATCTTCTATTTACAGTTATGGCAGAGAAACGCGTATGGGCATTGAAAATGCACGTAAAACCGTAGCTAAGCTATTAAATGCCCATCCTGCAGAAATATTTTTTACCAGTGGTGGAACGGAAAGTAGCAACACGGCAATCAATGCTGCCATCACAGATTTAGGTTGTAAACACATTATTACATCACCTATTGAGCATCATGCAACCTTACATACCGTTGAGCATTTACAAAATGCACATAATATCAAACTAACTTATTTGAAGATTCTAGAAAATGGACATGTTGATTTACATCACCTTGAACAAATTTTAGCTGCCAGCAATGAAAAATGCTTTGTAACCTTAATGCATGCCAACAATGAAATTGGAAATATTACAGATATAGAAGCAGTTGGAAATATTTGCAAAAAATTCAATGCCATTTTTCATAGTGATACAGTACAAACCGTTGGGCATTTCTCATTTAATTTAAGAGAATTGCCCGTTCATTTTATTACCGGTGCTGCCCATAAATTCCACGGACCAAAAGGAGTTGGCATGTTGTATATTAATGAGAATATTAAAATACATCCGTTTATACAAGGTGGTGCACAAGAAAGAAATATGCGTGCTGGCACTGAAAATGTATATGGCATAATTGGATTTGCCAAAGCCTTAGAACTTGCAACAGCCAATTTTGAAACCAATAGCACCTACATTCGATCATTGAAAACCTATATGATGGAACAATTAAAAATGCACATTCCAGGCATTGGTTTCAATGGTGATACGTCTAATAATAGCCTATATACAGTACTGAATGTAAGTTTCCCTAAAACTGAAAAAAGTGAAATGCTGTTATTTAATTTAGATATTCATAACATCTGTGCAAGTGGTGGCAGTGCTTGCACTAGTGGAGCCGACCAAGGAAGCCATGTAATTAGAGCATTTAACAATAACCCCAATAAAGTTGCCGTTCGTTTTTCTTTTAGCAAGCACAATACAAAGGAAGAAATTGATGAGGCTATTCAACACTTAAAAACAATGATTTAATTAAGTAGCTTTTAAAAGATAGTGTATCAAAAGGCTTAATTAATCTATATTTTCTTTAAAATATTTTCAACTTTTCTAAAAATACTGAGGCTGATTAACATTAATCAGCCTCAGTATTTTATACAGTTTGTGCTTTTAAGGCTATTGTAATTTCAGTGCCAATTTTTTGAATGAAAGCACATGATAAATCATTAACAATACAGGTACAAAAACAAGTGTTGATAGTAAAGAGTTTTTATAAAATGGCAATCCATCTAACATACACATACCTAAGCCTTCCAATGTTAATGGACGTTGGTAACCTCCATGAGTAGCCCATACCCACCCATTAGAAAGTAAATAATAAATAGTAGGTCCGGCAATAATACCTATTAATATTCCACTATAACTTTTCCCTTTCAATAGCCAGCCTATACTGACCAACACACTTAAAAATAAATAATTCAAAAACTGATAGCTATATATTCCCGGAAAGCCAAACAAACCGTTTAAATAAAGTATTTCTATAATTACATCACTAGCTACCAAGGCAATTAATGGAAACAAAAAGGTAGAATGTTTTTGGTGTATCATCATACCTGACACAAGTGCTATAGCCATAATTGGCGAAAAACCACTCCAACTAATATTATTTGCAAAAACCAACTTACAGCTAAGTGTAAGTGTTATAATTAGAATACCATAAATAATATTTTTCATTGAAAGTTGCATAGGGTCATTTTATATATTTAAAAAATAAAAATTAGTGAATCATTGCAACAAAAATAAGTATTCCGGTGGTTATATTGCTGTAACATTTTATAAAATCGGAACAAATGCTTTAAACAATTGAACACTACCACTACTATTTATTTTGTATTCTGTATTTGGTATAATATAACAAGCTTCACCCTGTTTTATCACTTTATTCTTACCGGTGTCATCTTGAATAATGAAGCTACCCTCCGCTGCTAAAATAATTTCTGGGGTAGAAGCCACTGATTCGTATTGATTGGAGCCTTGCCATTGAATTTTATTTAAAGCAAAATCACTTACCGGACAAAGATATTCACTTTCGGGTGAATGAAGGGTTATAGCCTTTCCTAATAGCACCTCTGGAATAATGGGCTCAATAATGATATGTTTTAATAATTCAGCTACATCAATATGCTTGGGGGTTAAGCCTGCTCGCAAAACATTATCACTATTGGCCATTAACTCAACATTTTGTCCTTCCAGGTAAGCATGCGGAACCCCGGCCTGTTGAAATATTCCTTCTCCTTTTTTTAAACAAACTATGTTGAATAAATAAATTGAAAAAATTCCTTTATCAATATGTTTCAATTCATCACCATTTTCAAAAATCTTTGCCACCCACCACCCTGCATCAAATTTTGTTAATTGTTGGGTAGCTTTTTTATGTAATTCCTTTCGCACTAAAGTATGCAACATAGTATTCACATCAGCTTGTTCCATTTCCATTACAAACTGATAAAGTGCTTTCAAACCTTGTTTTTTAAACAAAGGCAATAAAATACTTAACTCGGTAGTATTGGCAAGTGTAGCTTCTATAGCATTTAAGCTTTTAAAACCGTGTAACAACCAGAACTCATCGCTCAAAGCAACCATTACTTCAGGCTTATGGTTTTTGTCCTTATAGTTACGATTAGGTGCATTTACAGGAATCCCAAAGCTTTCTTCCTTTTCAAATCCTTTTAAAGCATTTTCTTTAGTTGGATGTACTTGAATTGAAAGCATTTCGCGTACATCTAACACTTTTAATAAAAAAGGCAATTCACCAAAAACTGAAAATACTTTGTTAGATAAAGTCAATTCCGGATTTGACTTAATAAAATGATATAAACTTATACAAGAACCGTCGTCTGCAATTATTTCGGATGTATGTAAGGAATGGGCACCTAGCCAATATTCGGCATAAGGCTTATGTTCTGCATTATGAATATTTAACAAATGCGGTATAAAATCATACCCACCCCATGCATAGTGCTGAACTTTACCCTTTATTTTATATATCTTATCTTGCATGTATATTTACGAATTTAAATACAAATGTGCTTACGTTAGAATGTAAAAATTTGTATTATCATTGCTAAACTATGATTTCCTGTGACTTGTAAAAATAAATTTTTACACATGTCAATAACCAAACAAACTGGTAATTTTGGCGAAGATTTAGCCAAAAAATATATGATAGAGCAAGGCTTTCAAATATTACATACCAACTGGCGTTATAAAAGTTGGGAAGTAGATATTATTGCTGTAAAAAACAACATTTTACATTTTATTGAAGTAAAAACGAGGAAGGAATCTCCGTTCGGATATCCGGAAAACAATGTAAAACAGCAGAAAATGAATGCTCTTAAAAAGGCAGCCACTGTTTATTTAGAACAAAATCCACAATGGCATTCCATTCAGTTTGATGTAATTGCCATAACACTTCAAAAGAACTTAGTAAAGGAAATTTATTGGATAGATGATGTGTTTTTTTAAATTTAAAGAAACAGCCCTCATTTCTTAAATTTAAGAATAAAACTACTTTTTTTAAATTTAAAATTTCCAAACTAAAGTGAAATAGCCTCCATCATTTTTTCAACCATTGAATACGTAGCCGGACAATATTGTACATTTTGCTGATGTACATGTAAGTATTGCACAACAGGCTTTTTAGTTAAATGTGGAAAACCGGCACAACTTTGAGGCCTAACGGCATAAATGCTACACTTATTATCTTTTAAATTTAAAAACTGACAAGGTTGTTTATCATTTACCCAATCTTTATCTTTTTTATCGAAGTGCAACCAACGATTTTTCATTTCATCTACTGTAATGTTTAGGTAGGCTGCAATGCGCTTCATATCGGCATTGGTAAAAGTTGGAGTCATTGTTTTGCAGCAGTTGGCGCATGTTAAACAATCAATTTCCTTCCAAACAGCATCATTCAAAGTAACCACCAATTTATTCAATGTACGAGGTGGTTTTTTTTCAACTTTACCAAGATATTTTTTAAAGGCAGAATGATGATGCCTTACTTTTTGTTTAAATGAACGCAAGTTTACAGGTTCCATAAAATGTAAATATTACAAGTATGGCGGTAAAAGTATTGTGGTTTTAGCAAATACAAAAATTAATGTTACAACTTACAGAAGCAGTAATTTTCAAAACAATGACAAAAACCACAAATACTTTAAAAGCTAATTATAATTTTAAATGCATTATTTTACAACCTGATTTTAGATTATGTGGGATTCAGTAAAGAAAGGCTTTAAAATGTATTTACAGCTTGAGCGTTCCTTAAGCAATCATTCTATTGAAGCTTATTTACACGATATAGATAAACTAACCCAATATCTACAACTAAACAACGAAAAGAAAAATCCCTCAGAAATTGAACTAAATGACTTACAAAAATTTTTAGAATGGATTAGTGATTATGGGCTTACTTCTACTTCGCAAGCACGCATTATCTCAGGAATTAAGCAATTTTACAAGTATTGTTTGAGTGAGCAATTGGTAAAAATTGATCCTACCCAACTATTAGAAGCACCTAAAACCAAACGCAGTTTACCCGAAGTACTCAGCTTTGATGAAATTGAAAGAATGATTGCGCAAATTGATGTTAGCACTAATGAAGGTACCCGAAATAAAGCCATATTAGAAACTATGTACAGCTGTGGTTTACGTGTAAGTGAAGTAATTAGCTTAGCCATTAGCCAAATTTATGTTGATGTAGAATTTATTAGAGTTACTGGCAAAGGCAACAAAGAACGATTAATCCCCATAGGCCAATCAGCTTTAAAATATATACAACTTTACATTGAGGGTGTACGCAAGCACCTTAACGTTAGTAAGGGCTGTGAAGATATTTTATTTTTAAACCGAAGAGGCGGACAGCTTACTAGGGTTATGGTGTTTTATATTATTAAAGATTTAGCAACAAAAGCGGGCATTCAGAAAAATGTTTCACCACACACTTTCCGGCATTCATTTGCCACACATTTAATTGAAGGCGGTGCCGACCTTAGAGCTATACAAGAAATGTTGGGCCATGAAAGCATTACTACAACAGAAATATACACCCACCTCGATCGTAATTTTTTACGATCAACCTTATATAGCTTTCACCCGGCCTTTAAAAATTAACACCAATAAGTGGCTTATTCCAAAAAGGTTTAATAGGTTTGTAATTAAATAAACGCTGTAATATGAAAAAAATAGTATTTGCATCCATTGCACTATTAACTATGCAATTAGGATTTGCTCAAATTAAAGTTCCTGCTGCCAGTCCAACTGAAACCATTACTCAGGACTTTGGCATGGGTAAACTTGAATTAACTTACTCTAGGCCTAACTTAAGAGGCAGATCTGTTTTTAAAGATAATAGTGAATTGGCACCGCTTGGAAAAGTTTGGCGTACCGGTGCAAACGCTTCCACTAAATTAAAAGTAACCGACCAAATTGATTTAGCTGGTAACAAACTTGATTCAGGTACATATGCAATTTTTACTATACCGGGTAAAAAAGAATGGACTATCATTATTAATAAAGATTCAAAAAATTGGGGAACAGATTATAGTGCTAATGATGATTTATTTCGATTCAATGTACCTGCCGAAACTACTAAAGAATCAATGGAAACCTTTACCATGCAATTCACCAACATTCAACCCGAAAGTTGTGAATTACATTTAATGTGGGGAAATGTTGATGTAAAAGTGCCCATTATTACCCATATTGTTAGTAGGTTAAATGAACAATTTGAAAAAGCACTTTCTGCTGACAATGTAAACCCTAATTTGTATTTTGCCGCTGCAAATTTTTACTATGATATTGCCAAAGACTACAACAAAGCATTAACTAACGTAACCAAGGCAACTTATAGTAATCCTAAAGCCTACTATATGTTTTTGTTGAAAGCTAAAATTGAAAAAGCTTTAGGTGATAAAGCCAGTGCTAAAGCCGATGCTGAAAAATGTGTTCAATTGGCTACTGAAGCTAAGAATGATGATTACATACGCGGTGCTAATATGTTATTAAAATCACTATAACCATTCATTGCCCCACAAAAAAAGACTGCCGCATCAAAATATTTATGCGGCAGTCTTTTTATTAAAAAGAATAGAATTAATGTACTTCAGCCATATCAGGAATAGCATCTACCTTATAAGCTCCTGCATCTAACTTTGCTTTCGTTTCACTAAATGCATTCAAGGTTTCTTGAATATCAGCATCAGTATGCACAGCAGTAGGAATTAATCGGTAAATAATGTGTCCCTTTGGAATTACAGGATAAACTACAATTGAACAGAAAATGTGATAGTTCTCGCGTAAATCCATAACCATGGCTGTTGCTTCCTCAACGCCACCCTTCATGTAAACGGGTGTTACTACTGAATCGGTTTTACCAATATCAAAACCTCTTTCTGTAAGCCCTTTTTGCAATTTTAAAGCATTTTGCCACAATTTAGCTTTCATTTCGGGCATATTTCTTAACATTTCCAAACGCTTTAAATTCCCAATTACAATAGGCATTGGTAAGCTTTTGGCAAATATTTGCGAACGAATATTGTAGCGTATATAATCAATAATTACTTTAGGACCTGCTAAGAAAGCTCCAATAGAAGCCATTGATTTAGCAAATGTTGAAAAATAAAGATCAATTTCATCTTGGCAACCTTGCTCTTCTCCGGCACCTGCACCGGTTTTACCCAATGTACCAAATCCATGCGCATCATCTACCAATAGTCTAAATTCAAATTGCTTTTTTAAAGCAGCAATTTCTTTTAGTTTACCTTGATCACCAGCCATTCCAAAAACACCTTCAGTAATAATTAAAATTCCGCCGGCTTTTTGCTTTTCAATTAAAGCAGTTGCTCTCTCCAATTGCTTTACTAAATCTTCCATATCATTGTGCTTGTATACATAGCGATGCCCAGTATGTAAACGAAGGCCATCAATAATACAAGCGTGGCTTTCAGCATCATAAACAATTACATCGTGCCTGCTGCAAAGCGCATCAATCGCACTCATTATTCCCTGATAACCATAGTTCAATAAAATAGCATCTTCTTTATGTTCAAAAGCTGCCAACTCTTTTTCCAATTGTTCATGATAGTTACTGTTACCACTCATCATTCTGGCACCCATAGGAGCAGCTAAGCCAAATTCTTTGGTGGCTTCTGCATCCGTTTTCCTGATTTCAGGATGATTGGCTAAACCCAGATAATTATTTAAACTCCACACAATCATTTCTTTACCACGAAATTTCATGCGATTACCAATTTCACCTTCTAATTTCGGAAAGGCAAAATAACCATGCGCTCTTTCACGATGCTGCCCAATAGGACCGTAATGCTTTACTAATCTTTCAAAAATGTCTGCCATGCCACAATAAAGTTTTTAAGTAAAAAAATACCTACACTTTGGCAACTTAACCATCATTACAAAGGGTTAATTTAATTACCACATATAAGTTAGGCTGCAAAATTAGTAAATTGCTAAAATGATAGACCAAAAAAGATTTTGACCATAAAATGAACGTTTAAACAATAAATTAATAAACCAAGCAAGCCTATGATGCTTATCTTTAACCCTTTAAACGGAAATTATTATGAATAGAAAAAGAATGTTGATGTTACTTACAATGGCCATCTTAGCCATTTCAGGTGCAGTTGCACAAAGTAAGCCAAATAATAATGCTTCAGATGCAACGGTTGCCAGACCCAAATTAGTAGTTGGAATTATTGTAGATCAAATGAGATGGGATTATTTGTATAGATTTTATAATGTTTATGAACCTACCGGAGGATTTAAACGATTATTGAATCAAGGATTTTCGTGCGATAACAATTTAATGCCCTATTTACCAACAGTAACCGCGGTTGGGCATACTTGTGTATACACCGGCAGTGTACCCACCATTGCTGGTATTACCGGTAACAACTGGTATGATAACAATACTCATAAAACCGTTTATTGTACCGATGATGCCAGTGTAAGTACAATAGGTAGCAATACTAAAGCTGCAGGAGAAATGAGCCCCCGTAACCTTTGGGTAACCACTATTACCGATGAGTTACGACTTGCCACTAATTTTAAAAGTAAAACTATAGGTATATCTATAAAAGATCGCGGTGCCATTTTACCCGCAGGCCACGCAGCAAATGCGGCTTACTGGTATGATTATCAAACCGGTAATTTCATTTCAAGCACTTATTATATGAACCAATTACCGGAATGGTTAACGGCCTTTAATAATAAAAAATGGGTAGATACCTATTATGAAAAAAATTGGGCTCCTTTATTACCCAAAGCCACTTATGAAGCACTTTGCGATGTGGATGTGAATGATTATGAAAGCCAACCTTTTGGAAAAGATCAAAAAGGTTTTCCTTACAACTTAGAGAAATTTAAAGGGAAAGATTACAGCAAAATTGCCAGTACTCCTTATGCCAATGATTTGTTGGAAAACTTAGCAGAAACTACCATTTCCAATGAACAATTAGGTAAAGGAAATGCTACAGATTTTTTAGCTGTTAGTTTCTCAAGTACTGATTATATTGGGCACTCATTTGGTCCGAATAGTTGGGAAGTGTTAGATGTTTATGCACGTTTAGACAGAACATTGGGTAAATTTTTTGATTATCTGGATAAAACAGTAGGCAAAAACCAGTACACCGTATTTTTAACTGCTGACCATGCGGGTGCACAAATTCCTGAATTCTTAGCTAAACACAATATACCAGGTGGCAGAGCCGATGATCCGGATATTAAACGTTCGCTAAATCAATATTTAGCTGAAAAATTTCACCAACCCAATTTAATTAATGCTGTTTGGGAATTTGATGTTTATTTAAACCATAACTTAATTGATTCATTACAATTAAATCAAAGTGCTATTGAGAAAAGCATTACTCAATACCTGCAAAAAGATGATAGAGTTTTAACCGTTGTAAACAAGGCAAAGGCAGCTACTGCCTCATTACCAGTAAACATCAGAGAAATGATTGTTAATGGTTATACCCCTAAACGCAGCGGTGATTTACAGATCATTATGAAATCGGGAGTTATGGATGCTGGCAAAACCGGAATGAGTCATGGCGTTGCTTATACCTATGATACACATATTCCTTTGTTGTTTTATGGTTGGGGCATTCAAAAAGGTCACTTAAACAGAACAACATATATGACAGATATTTCAGCTACTATTGCTGCTTTATTGAAAATACAAATGCCTAGTGGTTGTATTGGTCAGCCTATAACAGAAGTATATAAAAATAACTAAAAGAAAATAAATGCTTAACAAAAAAGCAGTGCATATGAATGAGCACTGCTTTTTTGTTGTGATAGCATTAGAAGAAGTAGTTAAGCAAGTTTGGCTTGCAAATTGGCATTTAAGGCTTCTAAAAATTCCTCAGTATTTAAGTAATGTTCGCCATGTTTTACTTTATTGCCGTAAATACAAACCGCCAAGTCTTTGGTCATTTTTCCGCTCTCCACAGTTTCAATACAAACAGTTTCTAAAGCATGACAAAAATGAATTAGTGCTTCATTATTATCTAATTTTCCTCTAAATTCCAAACCACGTGTCCATGCAAAAATTGAGGCGATGGGGTTAGTAGAAGTAGGATTACCTTTTTGGTATTCACGATAGTGGCGTGTTACTGTACCATGTGCCGCTTCGGCTTCCATAACTTTTCCGTCGGGTGTAATTAAGGTTGATGTCATTAAACCTAATGAACCAAACCCTTGTGCAACAGTATCGCTTTGTACATCACCATCATAATTTTTACAAGCCCAAACAAAGTTACCATTCCATTTTAAAGCTGAGGCAACCATATCATCAATTAAGCGATGTTCATAAGTGATACCTGCAGCTTCAAATTTGGCTTTAAATTCATTTTGATATATTTCTTCGAATATATCTTTAAAGCGACCATCGTATTTTTTTAAGATGGTATTTTTTGTTGATAAGTACAAAGGCCATTTTTTATTCAAAGCTTGATTAAAGCAAGCATAAGCAAAACCACGAATACTTTCATCAGTATTGTACATAGCTAATGCGACACCGTCACCTTTAAAATTATATACCTCAAATTCCTGAATATTTCCGTCTTCCCCTTCAAACTTTATGGTTAGTTTACCTTTGCCTTTTGTAACAAAATCGGTTGCACGATATTGATCACCAAAAGCATGACGACCAATACAAATGGGTGCTGTCCAATTAGGAACTAATCGGGGCACATTTTGACAAACAATTGGTTCACGGAAAACCGTACCATCTAAAATATTACGGATTGTGCCATTAGGGCTTTTCCACATTTGTTTCAAGTTGAATTCTTTTACTCTTGCTTCATCGGGAGTAATAGTTGCACATTTAATACCTACGCCCACTTTTTTTATGGCATTGGCAGCATCAATAGTAACCTGATCGTTAGTAGCATCGCGATGCTCAATACCTAAATCAAAGTATTGAATATCTACATCTATGTAAGGTAATATTAATTTATCTTTAATGTATTTCCAAATTATGCGCGTCATTTCGTCGCCATCTAATTCCACAACAGGATTTGCTACTTTAATTTTTTGTTTCATATACCAACTAATTTATTTTAAGGGATACAAAAGTAGGGTTTTTGATATTTTATTAAACTATAGTATTTATAGCTTCTGCCCCATCCATGTATTTACTACCATTTACATATTGACCACTAAAACCGGAATTTTAACCCGATGCCTTACCGTTTCAATAGTTTCACCAAACAAATAATCTTTAATGCCACGATGTTGATGAGCTCCCATTACCAATAAATCGGCATTGTGTTCCTCAACAATTTTCACAATTGCTCGTTTACGGTGATTAAACCCTAATGCAGTAATTGCATTATGCCCCATTTGTGTTAATTGTTCAGCATATTTATTTAATCGTTCTTGATCTCGTCGGGTTTCATCATCATCACTCATCTTGCCCGAAAAAATGGAGGATACACTTTCTACTATGTGTATAAGGATATACTCCGTATTTTCATTCCCTTGCGCCAATGCATACGAGATGAGTTTTTCATCCTTACTTGAAAAATCAAGTGCAATAGCAATTCTATTATTTTCTTTCACGGGAAGGGTTTGTAGTTGGGGAATTTCGCCATGCATTTTAAATATTTTGTGCATTCTATGCCGAACTATTAAAGGCAAAAAAGTAGTAGTTAAAAATAACCAAGTGAAAAAAATGGCTGCAATTGCAACAATAATTTTCCAAACTAAATTTCCCGGTTCAGCATATAATTCTGCTGCCTGTTCCACCACCATTTTTACGTTTAAATAAATAAGTATAATGGCAACAAGCCATGAAATAAACTTAAGGGGTAAACTAATAGCAAATTTTCCCATGGTAGCCTTATCGCTTACAAAGTGAATGAGTGGCACCATAGCAAAACCGAGTTGCACACTTAATACAACCTGACTTAGAATTAATAATGCATCAATTCTGGTATCGCCATAAACCAGAATAGTAAATACAGCTGGAATAATAGCTAGTAAACGTGTAAGTAGTCTTCGTAACCAAGGATTGATACGAATGTTGATGTAACCTTCCATTACAATTTGCCCTGCATATGTTCCCGTAATGGTTGAACTTTGGCCGGCAGCAATTAAAGCAATGGCAAATAATAAAGGTGCTAATTTGCTACCCAACAAAGGTTCCAGCAACCTATGTGCATCCTCAATCTTAGCCACATCAGTATTCCCGGTAGTAAAGAAAACAGAGGCAGCTAATACCAAAATGGCTGCATTTACAAAAAACGCTGCATTTAAAGCAACAGCACTATCAATATTATTATATTTTATAGCACGTTTTAGGCCTTCTTCATCAGTACTTATTTTTCGTGTTTGTACCAAGGCCGAGTGTAAGTACAAGTTATGTGGCATAACGGTAGCTCCAATTATACCTACAGCAATGTAGAGTGCACCACTACTTAAATGGTGTGGAACAAAACCCTTCACAACATCACTTAAAACCGGTTTTGCCAAAAGTATTTCTATTAAAAAAGAACCACCAATAATTATTACCAATGCAATAATAAAAGCCTCTAACTTTCTAATGCCAAAATTCTGTAATAGCAATAGAATTAAGGTATCAAATACAGTAATGCATACACCCCAAATTAAAGGCAAACCGGTAAGCAGATTAATTCCTAAGGCCATTCCTAAAATTTCAGCTAAATCGCAGGCTGCAATGGCAATTTCTGCCAAAACATACAAACTAAAATTAATAAATTTAGGATACACTTCACGGTTAGCTTGTGCCAAATCTCTTCTACGTACAATGCCTAAACGTGCACTTAAACTTTGTAACAATAATGCCATTAAATTGCTCATTAACAATACCCAAATAAGAGAATAGCCAAATTGAGCACCACCTTGCAAATCAGTTGCCCAGTTACCCGGATCCATATACCCAACACTAACTAAATAAGCCGGACCTATGTAAGCTAAAATTCTTCGCCATCCTTTCTTGGGTTGCTTAGTTGTATCTACAGTTTCATGTACCTCACTTAAAGAAGCCTCGCTACTGTGTTGTATTAATTTATTCATAAATATTCCTCACAAATTTAACTGTTTCAATACGGCAAAACAATTAAACTTAATTGATAATTATTATTTTTAAAGTTCGAAATTAGCAACATGAAAAAACTGCAGTATTCATTGGGAGTTACATTTGTTATTTTTTTTATTTGTTGTCAGCAACAAAAAAAAGATTTCAGTGGTGCAAAACCAATTAATAGCAACGATTTTTTTGCGGCATTTTCGCCTATCAATTTACCTTTAACAATTGCTGACACAAATATTAATTCATTTTCGGACACAACTTCCATTGGATTGAAAGCAATGGAACAATTTATTCCGGATAGTTCAGTAATTCCCTATAGCTTCAATAAAAAAGCCGTTGTACACCCGGTTGGAAGTATTCAAAAAGCGAAGGAAAAATACTTATTAGCCAATTTCACCATAAAAAATAATACCCATTTGGTTGTTTATGTGTTTAATGAAAATAATCAATTCAGGGCGGCAAAAGAATTATTAACAATGAAAAATAATGATGGATATTTTCATAATGTGTACATCAATAAAGAACCCACATTTTTAATTAGTAGAGAAAAATATGGCTCTGACAAAAAACTAATGTATACACGAAACGGTTGGATATATAATAGCGGTAATACATTTATGATAGCCATGAGCGATGGGAATGAGAATACTCTTAAAAACAATACCATTATTAACCCTATTGACACATTGCCACAAAAAAATAAATTCAGTGGTAATTATGTAAAGAATAATAAAAATTTTATAGCCATCCGAGATGGCAAAACGTCCAAACTCTATCACTTCTTCATTCACTTTGAAAACAATGACAATTGCACCGGTGAATTAAAAGGCACTTTAAAAATGATTGGTGAAGAAAAAGGTATATACAAGGAAATAGGTGAACCTTGTGGCATTGAATTTATTTTCAAAAACCATGAAGTTACATTTAAAGAAAATGGTAAATGTGGAAATAAAAGAGGTATACAATGCTATTTTGATGACACATATCCATTGCAAAAAAAACATAAACCCGCAAAGAAGAAATATAGTTAATATTCTATTTCTTTTATAGAGTAAACCACTACAATCGTTTGCAGTTTATAATTTTTACAATTTTATACAGCAACTTTCAAACAATTAACATAGCTTCAATTTTCTTAGTAAGAGAATGTGTAAAAAATACATTTTAAATAAAACAGTTAAATTGCATTCCCAATTCAAATAACCAACCAAGAAAAAACAACGTATGAACTTTCGAAGCTTTCAGGTGCCATTTGCAGTTAGTGAACAATACAATAAGCGTGCCGCCTACTTTTCAATGGAATTTGCGATACACCAACCCTTAAAAATTTACAGTGGTGGTTTAGGATTTTTAGCAGGCTCGCATTTAAGAAGCGCATATGAACTACGGCAAAATATGGTAGGTATTGGTATTTTATGGAAATATGGTTATTATGACCAAACCCGTAACCAAGACCAAACTTTGCAGCCCACATGGATGGAAAAAATTTATTCTTTTTTAGAAGATACAGGTATAAAATTTCAAATTATCATTCACGACCATCCAGTTTGGGTAAAGGCCATGTATCTAAATCCTGAAACATTTAAAACAGCTCCTCTATTTTTATTAACTACTGATTTACCGGAGAATGATTATGTTTCACAAACAATATCACATAGACTTTATGATGCAAATGTGTCAACCAAAATTGCTCAATTCATGTTATTGGGCATTGGCGGTGCTAAATTAATTGATGAAATAGGCTTTAACCCGGATGTATATCACTTAAATGAAGCACATGGTGTTTCTGCTGCGTTTTATTTATTGAATAAGTTTAAAAGTATTGAAAAAGTAAAAGAACACTTAGTGTTTACCACGCATACACCAGAAGAAGCCGGCAATGAAAAACACGATATTTATTTGTGCCAAAAAATGAGTTACTTCAGTGGAATTAGCATTGATGAAGTGAGAAAACTAACCGGTATTCAGGATGATTTATTTAACCACTCATTAGCTGCTCTTCGCTTTGCACGTAAAGCCAATGGCGTTAGTCGTTTACACGGCGAAGTAAGTAGAAAAATGTGGAGCCATTATAATGGCATTTGTGAAATCATTCATATTACAAATGCACAAAATTGGCGCTATTGGGCGGATAAACAATTGTATAAAGCCATGGAAGAAGGCAATGACTTGGCTTTTGATGATAGAAAAAATTATTTAAAAAGAAGAGCTTTTGAAATTGTTGCTGACCAAACGGGAAAGTTATTCGACCCAAATGTACTAACCATAGTATGGGCAAGAAGATTTGCAGGCTATAAGCGTGCCGATTTCTTAACACAAAATTTGGAGCGGTTTGAAAAATTAATCAACGACCCATCAAGACCCGTTCAAATAATTTGGGCAGGCAAACCCTACCCTGTTGATTATCCGGCTATTAGCCAATTCAACAATTTAGTACACCTAAGTAAAAATTATAAAAATGTAGCCGTACTCATTGGCTATGAACTAACCCTTAGCAAACGTTTAAAACAAGCAGCGGATGTTTGGCTAAATAACCCAAGAGTTCCAAGAGAAGCCTCAGGAACAAGCGGTATGACGGCTGCGATGAATGGGGCGATTAATTTTTCAACAGATGATGGATGGATTCCAGAGTTTGTGAATCATGGCAATAATGGTTTTGTTGTACCTAAGGCCGATTATGAAAACTTAAGCGTTCACGATCAGGATAATTACGATTTAAATAAAATGTATGAAATTTTAGAGCAACAAATTGTTCCATTATACTATAACAATTTTGAAACCTGGCGCCAAATTATGAAAAATGGAATGCGAGATGTTCGCTTCCAATTTGATAGTAATAGAATGGCACATGAATACTATGAGTTAATGTATAAGTAATCAGTTAAAATTTCAAATACTTTATAATTTTATAAGCTAAAAAAAGTAAGGGGAAACAAAAAACCCCTTACATTTTTTTTGTAAAGGGTTTTATATTGATGCAAATTACAGGTGTACTAATAATAGCGCAACTTTAGTTCCACTCTTCTATTCATTGCTCTGCCTTTAGCAGTTTTGTTATCTGCAATGGGTTTACTTGAACCGTAACCGGCAGCATGCAAACGATCCGCATTTATACCCTTCGAAACAAAGTATTGCATAACCGCATAAGCACGTTTTTCACTTAATGCCTGATTAACAGCTTCACTGCCTACATTATCAGTATAACCTTCAACGTCTAACTTCAAATTTGGATCATCCTGTAAAATTTTCACCATTTCACCCAAAGGTTTGTAGGAGTTAGCAATTAATTGAGCACTACCGGTAGAAAAGAAAATATTCTTGGCAATTGTATTCACTTTTACAATTACTTCTTCCTTTACAACCGGACATCCAAAGTTTTCCTTTACTCCAAATACATTTGGGCATTTGTCTTCTTCATCATTAATACCATCGCCATCAGTATCGGGTACAGGACAACCTTGGTAACGAGCTACACCTGCAACTGTAGGACATTTATCTTCATCATCATTAATGCCATCGCCATCTGTATCGGGTATGGGACAGCCATTGTATTTAGCTAAACCCGGTACAGTTGGGCATTTATCATTTTCATCATTAATGCCATCGCCATCAGTATCGGGTACAGGACAGCCATTGTATTTGGCAACACCCGGAACATTAGGGCACTGATCTTTATCGTCAGGAATACCATCACCATCAGTATCTTTAGGCGTTTCTTTAACTGGAGGTGGAGGCGTTGGTGCTAATTTCACTTCTTTTTTTCCGGGGGCAATAGGAGAAGCAAAACCTAAACTATATTGAAAATTATAGTTGGTTAAATCTGATACACCTAAATGATAGGAATATTGCAGATTAATGAAATTTCCTTCACCTAAATTAAACTGCAATCCGGTTCCAACAGGAATATAAGCACCAAAATAACTTCCTGCATACATAGAAGCACCAATACCGGCCGATAAATAAGGAACCATGAAGTACTTATCAGTCAATAATTTCAGATTCACATTGGCATCGGCTTCTAATAAAAATTTATCCTGAACAGGGGTTTGAACACCGCTTTTATATAGAAAAGGGTATTTTAAGAATGAACCGCCTAATCCTGCCATGAAATCTAAATGATCAGTAAGACCTTGGAAATACTGCACATTTAAGCCAGGCGACATGTCTTTCATTTTCGTCCATTGCTTGTTTTCAAAAACAGTAGTTAAAGAACTGCTGCTAATTAAATCGGGAGTTGCGAAATCCTTCAGGAAGAAGTTGATACTCAATGAAGGCCTTTTTATCAGCTGAGTTGCATCCTGCGCGAAAACAGATAGCATACCGCCAATACTGATTAAAAGTAGTAGGGTTTTCTTCATAATGTTAATTTTATTATAGCAAAAATAAAGGGGTTATTGAATTTTAATAAAATTTTTGCTATTTTAATATTCAGTTAATATTCACAACCTCTTCACCCGAAGGTTCATTGGGTAATTCTTCTACCTTTACTTTTACCAAACCCATCTTCATAAACTGTAGCTTTTTGGCAGCAATTCTACTCAAGTCAATCACTCTGCCCTTTTTAGACATCCGCTTGTTCATTCGGTCATTAATCCGCACAATTACTGATTTGTGATTCCGAAGATTGGTAACTTTTACCCAGGTATTCAGTTTAAAATTGTTGCTGGCAGCAGTTAATTTTTTATGTTCATATATTTCACCGGTAGCAGTTTCAGTTCCTTGTAAGTTTGAACTGTAAAAACTTGCTATTCCTGTTATTGTTTTTAATGGTTTTACGGGACCATTTGCCGTACTATCCTGCCCTTTTACTTGAAAAGTAAAAAAAATACACACCAATAAATTCAAAATCACAAACTTCATACTACATCAATTTTTGTTAAAAAATTCTTTCATTAGGGTTTACTCAGCAGCAGAATTTAATTTCATAGGCATTTTCATTCGTTAAATTAAGCATTACAGGTATTTCATTCCGTCAAATGACCTAGAAAATGAAAAAATGCTTTAAAATATTTAAAAAGTACCAATTTTAATTAACCAACCAATTGAGGCGATGAACTTTGCTAATTTAAAATATCCATGGTACTTCAATTACCGAAAATATAGTACACTTCTGTGCTTGATATTTGGATATATGGCCTGTACAACTACTATGCCAAAGCGCAAAAATAAGGTAAATTTCGCTGAAAATCAACACTTTTTGAAAAAGAACGATAAACACTATGATAGTTTAAGCATGATTAACATAAAACAATACATTCCGGGTATTGTGATTGATTTAAGATATGCAGGCTACAATAATTTCATGCATATACCTATGTATAAACAGCACCCCAACACTACTTTTTTAAGAAAACCTGTTGCCGAAGCTTTAAAAAAGGCACAAGAGGCGCTTAATAAACAATCACTTTCGCTGGTTATTTGGGATGCTTACCGTCCTTATCATGTCACAGTGAATTTCTGGAATAAGGTGCACGATGAACGATATGTAGCTAACCCAAAAAATGGTAGTGGCCATAATAGAGGCATTGCTGTAGATGTATCCATTATCAACTTAAAAAATGGGCAATTGCTGAATATGGGTACTGATTTTGATAATTTTACCGATAGTGCACATGCTAACTTCATGGGCTTGCCCGATTCTGTTTTGGTAAACAGAAGATTATTACGACAAACTATGCTAGCATATGGTTTTGAATCACTACCTACGGAATGGTGGCATTATAGCTGGCCCAATGCAAAGCATTTTCCCATTTTGAATGTTACTTTCAAGCAACTGCAGCGAATGACTAAGTAATGTTATTTGTTACTGCTGAAATTTTTGCGTTTTTTCTAAACCGGTAATATCGCCCTTACTTCTAATCTGAATTTGAATATTTTGAATCCATTCCTCACAACCCAAACTGTATAAATACTCATTAATATTTTGAATAACCTGCATCACTTCAGTATATTTTCCTTCAATCACCGTTGCGAAAGGCCCAACTTCATAAGAAATACCTGATTGCTGAATGATACTGATTGCTTCATCTACCCACAAATAGGGATGCTTATCTGTTACAACGGGGATTAACTGAATAGAAGCATTGACTATAAATTGATGCATGATTATTGATTTATATATTGGATATTAACGATTTCTGTCAATGCTATTCTGCAATACACATGTGGGAAAAGTTCAGGAACCATGGGTGAAGGTTCAAATTTGATGTTGCTTTTTAAATTATTGGTAAGTATAGTTAATTGAACTAAATTTTGAATGCCTAAAAAATATCGTTCTAAAACACCATCCATTTGCTGCAAGGTACAACAGTGAATAAATCCTTCTTTTAACAAACTTGGGCTTTCGAAATATCCCTTTTCTTGAGCAGCCATCCATTCATTTTGGGTGGTAATATGATAAATGAATGCATCTTCTTTCATACAACTATTTGTTTGATTGATTCCAAATACGAGGAATGAGTTGATTCATTAACATAAAATCGGCTAATACAATGGCTGTAACTGCTTCTAATACAACGGGAACACGAAGCGCTATACACAAATCGTGGCGACCTTTTACTGTAAATGGCTCTACTGTATTGGTTTCCCAATTTAATGATTCTTGTATTTTAGGCGTTGATGATGTTGGTTTTACTGCTACCCTAAACACCAATGGATTGTTATTTGAAATACCTCCTACAATTCCACCGGCGTAATTGGTTTTCGTTACTCCATCTGAATTGAGAATGGCATCATTGTGTTCACTTCCCAACATTTTTGCGGCTGCAAATCCTGCACCAAATTCAATTCCCTTAATAGCGGGAATAGCAAAAACAGCATGCGCCAACACACTTTCAAGTGAATCGAAAAAAGGCTCTCCTAATCCCATTGGTAAACCAGTAACCGTGCATTCAACTATACCGCCTACTGAATCTTTAGCGGCAATGGCTTTTTCAATTCCGGCATCAACTGTTGGTAAACCTCCCACTTCTGTAATAGTAGCCTGAACAGTAATATGCTTCAATAATTTTTTTGCAATAACACCGGCAGCAACTAAAGCAACAGTAAGTCTGCCACTAAAATGTCCACCGCCTCTGTAATCTTCAAACCCACCAAACTTTTGGTGGGCAACAAAATCGGCATGTCCGGGCCTTGGAATGGCACGTTGTTTATCATAATCACCACTACGGGTATTATTGTTTTCAAATAAAATGGTTAATGGTGCTCCGGTAGTGTGATGATTAAATACGCCGCTTTTAAAAATAGGCAAATCTGTTTCTTGCCTGGGCGTTGTTGCCTTTTGAATGCCACCTTTTCTGCGTTCAATATCGGGCAAAAAATCATCAATGGTTAAAGGCAAACCTGCAGGTATTCCATCAATACAAATGCCTACACTTTCGCCATGCGATTCGCCAAAAATATGCACCCGAAAAATTCTGCCAAATGAGTTCAAAATATTTCAATTAAGTTGTTAATGATGTAAAGATACAATAGCTCCTAATTCGTTCATATGGTGATAGAAGTCAGGATAAGACTTATTAATAGCCTCAGCATCGTTAATTTCAACTGCTCCATTTGCTTTTAATGCAGCCAATGCGCAAGCCATAGCTATTCTATGGTCATGATGCGATGAAACATTAGCAGCCTTAATTTCATTGCCACCTTCTACCAGCATTAAATTGTCCTGTAATTTAATTGTAACACCCAATTTTGCAAATTCTTGCTGTAATGTCAATGCCCTGTTACTTTCTTTATGTGCCAAACGTTCAATGCCTTCTATAACGGTAGTGCCTTTACAATAAGCAGCTAAAGCTACTAATGGCGGAAATAAGTCGGGGCAATCTGTTGCATTGAAATGAAAGGCACTTAATGAACTTTGTTGAATGTGAATTTGCTGTGTTTCAATTGACATAATTGCACCTGCATCCATCAATGCCTGTAAAATGGCTTTATCGGCCTGAACAGAATCTAAATCAAGTCCTTTAACAGTAATATTACCTGCAATAGCACCGGCCACCAATAAAAAAGCAGCACCGCTCCAATCGCCTTCTACGGTATATTCAACTACAACATTTTGCGCAGCATTTTGCGAAGCTGCATCAAAATAAAAGAATTCATAATGATTGTTATGCGGCGTTTTCAAGCAAAAATGCTGCATCACTTTTAAAGTTAAATCAATATAGGGTCTGCTTTTTAAATCATTTACGGTAATGGTTACGTTTTGTGCCTGAGCTGCAGAAAATGCCATTAACAAACCCGTTAAAAATTGAGAACTTAAATGGCCATCAACCGTAATATTAGCAGGTTGCAAAGGACCTTTCACTTGTATGGGCAACTTACCATTGTTAGATTTTATTTTCACATTTAGATCGGGGAAAATAGCATCGAAAAATTGCATAGGGCGTTGCAATAAACTTCCTTCACCATTAATGTTAATTGGAAAATTATTTAATGCAATTAATGGGGTAAACATTCTTATGCCAAGGCCACTTTCGCCGCAATTAATTTCGTTGGTAGTTGCATGAATGCCTTTTGAAGATATGATGATGCGATTATTTTCGATTTGTACCGTTGCTCCTAATTGTTGAATTACTTGTAATGCTGCTCGATCATCGTTTGAGTAACCCGGATTGTTAATAATGCTTGTACCCGTTTTAACCAAGGCTGCAGCACAGGCTCGCTGCATAGAACTTTTAGAAGCAGGAGCTTGAATATTACCTTTTATTGTAGATGGATGAATAGTTGCAATCATGTAATTAAATTATGATAATTGTGTATACATTTTTTCAAGATCTTTCAAAGGAATGGGAAGAATAACGCCTTTGCCAATTTTTTCCAATAAAATATAATGCACTTCTGCTTGTTGACGTTTCTTATCCATTTGCAGCATTTGCATTACTTTTTCTGTATTAAAAGAAAAGGAGGTAGGTAAACCAAACTTTGTTAATAGATTAGATACTGCCTCTGCTTTTTTAAATCCTAATATTTGTTGTGATAGAAGGGCTGCATAATGCACACCAACTGCTACTGCATACCCATGTGAAAGCCCATATTCATTTTCAATAGCATGACCTAAGGTATGACCAAAGTTTAAAAGTTTCCGTTCACCCTTTTCATTTTCATCGTTCTTAACCACAGCCATTTTTATTTGCACATTTTTTTGAATCAACTGGTTTAATTGCAATTTATTTTTCTTTAATGCTGCTGGGTTTACCTTTTCTAACATGGTAAACATAGCTGCATTTTTTATGCATGCATGTTTTATTATTTCGGCAAAGCCATTTTGCCATTCCAGTTCAGGCAGTGTATTTAAGAAAGTAGTATCATACAAAAGAAATGAAGGCTGACGAATAGTGCCAATAATGTTTTTATACAAATTCCAATCAACACCATTTTTACCGCCAATTGAAGCGTCAACCATGGCTAGCAAGGTAGTTGGCACAAAACCAAATGCTACACCACGCATATAAATAGATGCAACAAAACCGGTTATATCAGTAACCACACCGCCGCCTACGCCAATAATTGTAGCAGTTCGGTCGGCTTTTAGTTCAATTAATTGTTCAATAATTAACTGAACAGTTGCTAAATTTTTGTTGGATTCACCGGCAGCAATTACAATGGTTTTCCAGTTTTTAAATGCTGATTTATGTAATGCATAAACGTTAGCATCTGTAATTATAAATGTACTTTGAACATTCACTAACTGTTTTAATTGCTTAAACGATGCATTAAAATAAAAATTTATTTTATTTTGGTTAACTTGAACTGATTTTTGAAGCATGTTACAGTAAATTGGTTGCACAAATTGTAAAAACGGTTTGGCAATTGAACGCAGTTGTATTTGCCATCAAAAAAATACAGCCAATAACTGTTTACATTATTGGCTGCAAATATTATGCGTTCATAATTTTATTTTGATGCTGAATACTTTCCATATGAACAGCATCGAAATACCGTGTAATGAATTCACGGCTTAATCCCAATTTTTCACCTTTTGCGTATGCACGTTCCAAAATATGGTTCCAACGATTGGTTTGTAAAATAGTAATGTTATTTTCTTTTTTATACAAACCAATTTTTTCGGCTACTTTCATTCTTTGACCAAGAATTTGCATGAGCTCATCGTCTAAATGATTGATTTGTTGACGAAGTTTTTCCAATGCAGCATGGTATTCGGCAGAAGGTACATCTTCTTTACGCCAATTAATACTTCCAATCATTTCACCTAAACGCTCAGGCGTAATTTGTTGTTTTGCATCGCTCCAGGCATGATCGGGATCAATGTGGCTTTCAATAATTAATCCATCATAATCCAAATCAATAGCGGTTTGAGCAACATCTTGCAAAATATCGCGTCGGCCGGAAATATGCGAAGGATCATTAATCATTAACATACCCGGATTTCTGCGCTTCATTTCAATAGCTAAATGCCACATAGGTGCATTACGATATTCCGTATTACCGTAGGAACTAAAACCACGGTGAATAAGCCCGATATTTTGAATGCCGGCTTTAGCAATACGCTCCACTGCACCTGTCCACAATTCCAAATCAGGGTTAATGGGGTTTTTAATAAGAACAGGAATATTAACGCCTCTTAAAGCATCAGCTACTTCCTGAACACTAAAAGGGTTAACCGTTGTCCTGGCACCAATCCATAATACATCTACGTCAAAATTCAATGCATCTTCTACTTGCTTTGCGGTAGCCACTTCAACTGTAGTTAAAAGTCCGGTAACTTTTTTGGCTTGCAATAACCAGGGTAATCCCTTTACTCCTATGCCTTCGAACTGGCCGGGACGTGTACGAGGTTTCCAAATACCTGCTCTTAACATATCTACCTTACCCGTTGCGGCCAAACGGATGGCAGTTTGCAATACCTGCTCTTCAGTTTCAGCGCTGCATGGGCCACTAATGATGAGTGGGCGCTTTTGCCACACATCCATTACGTTTTTTGTTTGTTGGGTTGCCTGCTCCATGTTGTTACAATTTGTTGTTGATGAATGGTTGTTTAATTGCTTTTCATAAATAATTGTTGACCGCATTATTTACTTGAGCAAAAGTTTTTATAATTAATTGGCTTCGTTCATTCTAATTTTTCTGCCTCGGTAATTTTTTCCATCTAGGGCTTTAATCATTTTAGATGCTGATTTCTTTTCAATTTCAATCCAGCTGTTCATTTCACGTAAATCAATTCTACCTAAAACATCTTTCTTCAACTCGCTCATATCTAAAATAAACTGTAAAAAACTGGCTTTATAAAAGCCATCTTTACTACCCAAATTAATAAACAAACGAGTAGTGTCAGAGTTGGCTGAATGACTACCTTTTTCATAATTACCACGACGCGAATTGTCGCCAAAGTTTGAGTTACGTGTTTGATTGTCACGTTTATCACGTCTTACTTCCCGTACATTTAAATCTTCAGCATTTTCATAATATTTTAAAAACCTATCAAATTCAAGCGCTGCAATACGGGTTAATACTTCTTCTTTAGTTATATCTGCAAACTTTTCACGAAGCATGGGCACATAAGTTGCATATCGATCATTCGATACATCTGTTTGCAATAACTTATCCATGAATGCATAAAATTGTTTGCGGCATACATCTTTTCCTGATGGTAACTCTAATTTATGAAAAGGACTTTGCACTAATTTTTCAATAGAACGGATTTTATAAATTTCTTTAGTATGCACCAAACTCATACAAATACCGGTGCTTCCGGCTCTTCCGGTACGGCCACTTCTATGTGTATATACCTCAGTATCGTCGGGCAAATCGTAATTAATAACGTGTGTAATTTCTTTTACATCAATTCCACGAGCTGCTACATCAGTTGCTACTAAAAGTTGCAATGATTTTTCGCGAAACTCACCCATCACTTTATCGCGCTGTTGCTGCGACAAATCGCCATGTAATGCATCAATATCATATCCATCACGAGTTAATTTTTCTGAAATAGTTTGTGCATCTGCTTTTGTACGAGTAAAAATAATACCATAAATACCCGGATTAAAATCAATCAATCTTTTTAATGCTTCATATTTGTGATGCGCGTTTACCACATAATATTGATGGTCAATATTTTTATTGGCAGTATTCACTTTTCCAACCGTAATTTCAAAAGGCTCGTGCATGTATTTTTTACTTACCCTTTTAATTTCCGGTGGCATGGTTGCACTGAAAAGCCAAGTGGATTCACGTTTTGGGGTATTTTCTAAAATAAATTCAATATCATCTTTAAAGCCCATGTTTAACATTTCATCGGCTTCATCTAATACCACATAACTAATCTGATCTAACTGAATTGCTTTACGTTCAATTAAGTCAATTAATCGGCCGGGCGTAGCCACTACAATATGAACGCCCTTTTTCAAATCGCGAATTTGTAAACCAATAGACGTTCCGCCATAAACTGCAACTACCTGAATTTGTTGTTTAAACTTTTTAAACAATTCAATTTCATGTACAATTTGTAAACAAAGTTCACGAGTGGGGCAAACAATTAATGCCTGAGGATATTTTTGATTAGGGTTAATTAATTGTAATAAAGGTAAACTAAATGCAGCTGTTTTGCCGGTACCGGTTTGGGCCAAACCAATTAAATCTTTAGTTCCGCTAAGTAATACAGGAATAGCTTTTTCCTGAATAGGTGTAGGATGCTCAAATCCAAGAGCAGATGTGGCTTTCACTAATGTTTCATCTAATCCTAACGCTTCAAATGTTATCATGTCGTCTTAAATTTTATGCAGGTTTATTTTAAAACACTGCGTTGTTTGTAAAGCATAACAGTAGTATTTTTTTGTTATGCATTTTAATGAAGAATGCGTTTTATTTTGTTAGCATTTTCCATCAATTCTTTTAAATAATCATAATTTTCTTTTTCCAAACATGCTTTAAATTTTCTCAATTGAACGATGTGTTCATTCAAAACATCTAAAACATTTTCCCTGTTTTGCATAAATATAGGTGCCCACATTGCCGGATTGCTTTTTGCCAAGCGAACGGTACTTTCAAAACCCCCACCGGCTAAATCGAAAATGGCATCCTCTTCTTTTTCTTTTTCTAAAACAGTATTGGCTAGTGCAAATGAGGTAATGTGAGATATGTGGCTTACATAAGCAGCATGTACATCATGTGCATCTGGCTGCATATACACCAAGTGCATACCGAGTGTTGTGTAAATGTGTTCAATTTTTTGAACCGCATCAATGTCCGATAATTGTTTTTCACAAATTACACATGAACGTCCTGTGAAGGCCTTATGTGTTGCAGCTTCAGGACCACTATATTCTGTACCCCACATGGGGTGTGTAGCAACAAACCGATGGCGCATAGGATGATTTTGTATGGCATTACATAATGCTTGTTTTGTAGATCCTGCATCGGCCACAATTTGTGTTCCATTAATTTGATCAAGAATATCTTTTACTACGGTTATAGTTGCATCAACAGGAATGGCTACGTAAATAAAATCACTTTTTTTTATGGCTTCATTTAATGGCAATGCTTCATCAATCAATCCTAATTCCAAAGCTTTTTGTTCGCTTTCGCGGGTACGACTTACACCAATAATATGTTTAGCAAAGCCTTTATCCTTTAAAGCAATTGCAAAAGAACCGCTAATTAATCCAACACCTACTATGGTAACATTGTTAAACATGCAAATTATTCTTAATTCTTTTTATAGCTTCATTTAATTTTTCTTCAGTTGCACAAAGGCTTATCCGTATATATCCATTTCCTGCATTACCAAAAATTCCACCGGGCGTAATGAATACATTACATTGATATAAAACCGTATCACTTAATGCATAACCGTCTTTATAAGTACTCGGAATTTTAGCCCAAACAAATAAACCCACCTGATTTTTTTGATAGACACATTGCAACATATCTAGCAAATCAAATACTAGTTTGCGGCGTTTAACATACACTTGATTTAAGGACTGAAACCAATCTTTACCTAAAGTAAGCGCTTTGGCGGCCGCCATTTGTAAAGGCAAAAACATACCACTGTCCATATTACTTTTAAAGCGCAACACTTCAGTAATGAACTGTTGATTGGCACACAACATACCAACACGCCATCCGGCCATATTATGGCTTTTACTTAAAGAATTAAGTTCTAAAACATTGTCTTTGGCACCATCTACTTGTAACATACTTAATGGCTGTTCATTTAAAATGAAGCTGTATGGATTATCGTGTATAATTAAAATTTGATGTTTTTTAGCAAATGCAACAATTTTTTCAAATAAATTTAAACTACCAAGCTGCCCGGTAGGCATATGTGGATAATTTACAAACATCAGTTTTACCTTACTTAAATCATGTTTTTCCAATGCGTCGAAGTCGGGTTCCCAATTTAAAGCTTCACTCATGGTATAATTTTTCACAACCCCACCGGCTAAAGTAACCGCACTGCTGTATGTAGGATATCCCGGATTAGGCACCAACACTTCATCACCATTATTCAAGTAAGTCATGCAAATGTGCATAATGCCCTCTTTACTTCCAATTAATGGTAATATTTCGGTATCGGCATTTAATGATACCTTGTACCAGGTCTGGTACCAATTAGCAATTGCATTGCGAAGAATTGGAGAACCTTTATATGATTGATAGCCATGCACATTTGGTAAAACGGCATTTTGATGCAACTCAGCCATAACATCGGGATGTGGAGGAAGATCGGGACTACCAATACCCAAGTTAATAATTTGTTTACCTTCGCGATTTAAAGTATCTATTTCACGAAGTTTTTCGGAAAAATAATATTCCCCTACTCCAGCTAATCTATTTGCTACAGTTATCATTTTAAATATTGCCATTTTTATATATACCGAAATTTTTAAACATGTCAATATGCGGCTTTAATAATTTTAAAAGTTTATTGAAATCGGCCATGGAATCAAATTCCATATCAGCATAAAAACTATATTTAAAGTTGGTACCGGCAATTGGCATACTTTGCAGTTTGCTTAAGTTAATACCATTATCGGCTATAATAGATAACACTTTTGCCAAACTTCCACGGGTATGGTCGGTAGCAAAATGTACGGTGGCCTTATTAGCACCATCTGTTTCTTTGGCATCTTCTGCACGTTCAACTACTAAAAAGCGGGTATAATTATTTTTTTGAGTTTGAATATTGCTGGCAATAATTTCCAATTCATATAATTCAGCTGCTAATGAACTAGCAATAGCAGCAATGGCTTTTTTGTGTTGAGTAGCCAATATTTGTGCACTTAAAGCAGTATCTTCCGTTTCAACTAATTTCCAATTATACTTTTCTAAAAATTCTAAACATTGTTGCAAGGCCATTGGGTGAGAATGTACTTCTTTAATATCTTCTATACGAACACCCGGATCAACCATTAGATGTTGCTTAACAGGCAAATAAATTTCACCTGTAATTTGTAAATTACTTTTTTGCAATAATCCATAATTTGGTAAAATACTTCCGGCAATAGAATTTTCTATGGCCATAATACCTCCATTACTTTCTTTCTTTGTTCCGGCAACTTTTACCAAATCTTTAAAAGATGCACAAGGAATAACTATTACTTCTTTGCCAAAATATTCGGTTGCAGCCATATGATGAAAGCTGCCTTCGTAACCCTGAATTGCTATTTTCTTTTCCATAAAATAAAAAGCCCGGTCTGAGACCGGGTGTTATATTGGTTGTTTTAAAATTAAACATTGCAAATTACACCCGGTTACTGCTAATTAAAGTAGTAATAAAAAAAACAGAAAGTACCGGTATATTGTGTAGTTTGTTCCATTGTGTTTCAAAAGTAATCCTTAATCCTTTCACCACAAAATAAATTTTTAAATATTTTTAAAAACTAACATACTTTAGTTCGTAATAATAAAAATATTTATAATAATAAAATTTAAAAATATTAAACATGGCTTAAAATGAAATAAAAAAAGCCCTTCCGTGGAAACGGAACGGCCTCTAACGATTGCTTGCCATATGAAAAAGAGTTAAATAAAATAAAAGCTGCAAGCAGGCTATTTATTTTCTTATGCTAAATACAATTATTTTTTAGCAGCACTATCTACTTTTTTAGCAGCAGTATCAACTTTTGCAGCAGCAGTATCAACTTTTGCAGCAGCAGTATCAATTTTTACAGCTGTAGTAGAATCAGTTTTTACTTCATCAGTTTTTGCATTGTTGCAAGCAACCATTACACCGGCTACTGCTAAAACGGCTAATAATTTTTTCATTGTTGTGAGCTTTTTTTGTGAATGAATTTCCAGTTAATACCCCTAAATGGTAAAAGGTAACCCCATGGTTGTATTTTTTTTGAAAAAAAATTTTGACAATTTTTTTGGGTTACTTTTACCCCCAAATCAGTATTAAAAGTACAACCCGTGAAAGCTGAGTTAAACGAACAGGCATTACTGAAAGGTTTGGCAGAAAATGATACCAAAGCTATTGAAACCATATATAAAAATAATTATAATATGGTTCAATCGTTTATTATCAACAATAACGGAACATACGACGATGCCAAAGATATTTTTCAGGAAGCGATGATTGCGCTATATGAAAAAGCAAAAAGCGAATCATTTGTTTTAACCTCAAAAATTAACACGTATGTATATTCCATATGCAGGCGATTATGGCTTAAACGCCTTCAACAAATGGGAAGATTTGTATTACAAACTGATAGTTTGGAAGAGACTGTTCAGGTTGAAGATGACCTTGAAATGTACGAAAAACGCAATGCCGAGTTTACGATAATGGAACGGGCATTAAATAGTTTGGGCGAGCCTTGTAAAAGTTTATTGGAGGGTTTTTACTTGAAAAAATTAGATATGCAGGAATTGGCTAAGACATTTGGCTATACGAATGCGGATAATGCCAAAAACCAAAAGTATAAGTGCTTAACCCGACTAAAAAAATTGTTTTTTACGCAATATAATATTGGAGAATAATTATCATGGAGGATATTCTTTTAATACAAGCAATTGAACGCTACCTTGATGGGTCCATGCTACCTGATGAAAAGGCTTATTTTGAACAACTGAGAAAAAATTCGCCTGAAATTGATCAGATGGTGGTGGAACACAGCATGTTTTTAAATCAGCTAAATGCATTAGCTGATAGGCAACACTTTAAGCAAAATTTACACCAAACACACCAAAAACTTGTAATGGATGGTGTAATTGATGAAGGTACCATTGTACAAACACAAAGTAAAATAGTATCACTTTGGCATAAATACAAAAGAGTTACCGCTATTGCCGCAAGTGTAGCCGGGGCCATTGCTATTATTACCAGTGCTATTTTTTCTTATTTTTCTCCTGCAGTGAATGCCAATCAAATTCAACAATTAAGTAAAGATATAGAGGTTATTAAACGCAATCAGCAAGTACAAGGCAAAATTATTAATGAAGTAAAAAGTAAGTTGCCTGAAAATGCTCGTTTAATCAGTGGCGGTACTGGCTTTTTAATTGACCCGAAAGGTTATTTAATCACGAATGCTCACGTATTAAGAGGTTCAGGAGCTATTGTAGTTAATAACAAGGGGCAAGAATTTACTGCCAGTATTGTAAACATAGATCCTAAAGTGGATTTGGCAATTCTAAAAATAAACGACAAGGACTACAAACCCTTAAAATACATTCCATATAACATTGCTAAAAATTCAGGCGATTTAGGAGAAGAAATTTTTACACTTGGTTATCCTCGTAATGAAATTGTATATACTCAAGGTTATTTAAGTGCTAAAACCGGTTTTGATGGTGATACCTTAAGCACACAAATTCAAATGAGCGCTTACCCCGGTAACAGTGGTGGACCTGTATTAAATAAGAAAGGAGAAGTAATTGGTATATTAAGCACCCGGCAAACCCATGCTGATGGTATTACCTTTGCTATTCAAAGCAAAAATATCTACCGCTTAGTGAATTATTTAAACACTTCTGATACGGCAAGTGGGTTTTCTAAAATTAAATTACCTGCCAAATCATACATCATGAATACAAGCCGCGAAGAACAAGTTAAAAAAATGGAAGATTGTGTTTTCTTGGTAAAAGCTTACAACAACTAATTTTTAAAGCATAAACAACACAAAAAAAATCCACTGAATTATATCAGTGGATTTTTTTTGCATTTTACCTACTACCATTTTTAAGAACTTACCACAAACTGACAGGATAAGCACCACTATTAATAAGCTGTTGGAAACTTTTTTTCACTTCCGGGGCATCCTCTTTATAAGTAACACCAAACCATTGAGCAGAAGTGGGTAATACTTTTACAATACCAATTTTTTGTTTTACAAATTCATCAACCACTAATGGAATAAAGAACTCAGATTTTATGTTCTGAATATTTTTATCCAAAAACTCATTGAATAATTTTTCAGCTAAAACAATAATGTTGGGATGAAAACCAAAAAAGTTCATACTAACCGGTGTATGATCGGGCAATTCAACAACACCGCTTTCATCTTCGTACACAATTTTTCCGGTATCAGCATTGCGGTAAATTTTAGTTCGCTCAGTTATGTTTACCAAATTACCTTCGGAATTTACCGAACATACGCCCCTACTTACACTCCCATGTCCACTTAAAGTTTTAGATAAATCATAACCCATAATAGCATAAGTGGTTTCATTGCATTGGTTTTGTAAAAAATGAACGGCTTTTTCAAAAGCCTCTCTGCCATAAAAATCATCCGCATTAATAATTGAAAAAGGTTCATTCACTTTTCCTTTGCAACAAAGCAAAGCATGTGCTGTTCCCCAAGGCTTTACTCTATCGGCTGGTATAGAACGATTACCGACAAAATCTTCTAAATGCTGATATACATAATCAATAGCAATTTTCCCTTTTAAACGAGGTTCAAATTGTGCTTTAAAAGCTTCAGCAAATTCTTCGCGAATAATAAATACAACTTTACCAAAACCACTTCTAATGGCATCATAAATTGAGTACTCCATGATGGTTTCACCACTTGGTCCAAATGCTTCGGTTTGCTTCATTGAACCATATCTACTAGCCATTCCAGCTGCTAAAATTACAAGTGTTGGTTGCATAATTGTACATTTGAATAGCTGCGAAGCTAAAAGATATGTTTAAAACAGCCAATAGTTTTATTTAAATAAATTCATACATGTTTACGTTGGAATTTGAGCAAATGCCCTATTTACAAGCAATTCCATTGCCCGAAACACTTGTTAACCAAAAAATAACATTTTCTGTATTGCGGTTAGATGTCATTCATTCTGAAATAAGTGGCAATAAATGGTTTAAATTAAAAAATTATTTAAATAATGCATTGCTGCATAATTGCCAACGCATCGTAACATTTGGTGGACCTTTTTCAAATCATATTTTGGCTACTGCAACTGCGTGCCAACTAGCTAAAATTCCTTGCCAGGGTATTATACGGGGCGAAAAAGTAAATAATTATACTTTGGCTGCTGCGGCTGCAAAAGGAATGACCTTACATTTTGTTACAAGAGAAGTTTATAAAAACAAAATATTGCTTCAGCAACAATTACAACAACCCAACGATTACTTTATTAATGAGGGAGGTTATGGCCATTTAGGTGCACAAGGTGCCAAAGATATTCATTCATTCATTCCACCAACGGCCACTCATATTTTGGCTGCAGTTGGAACAGGTACCATGGTAGCCGGACTGTTAATGGCTGCCGAGCCCAATCAAACTATTATTGCAATTCCGGTTTTGAAAGGGGCCGATGCTATTCAACAAGATATTGCAGCATTGGTAAATGATACTGACAAAATGAAACAAATGGTTTGGAAAAATGAATATCATTTTGGTGGTTATGCCAAACATCCTGCTGCTTTAATTCAAAACATGAATGAATGGTGGAATTTATACCAATTACCAACCGATATTGTTTATACTGCTAAACTTATATATGCTACCCGGCATTTAATAGAACAACAATTTTTTCCACCCAATAGTCATGTTGTGGCTATTCATAGTGGTGGATTACAAGGCAACACTTCTCTTTCTAAAAACATTTTGCAATTTTAGTAACAGGCTGACTTGTATATTTGTTAGAATGAAACGTATATTATTTTTTACTATTTTATTTTTTATCGGGTTTGCAACTCACGCCAATGCACAAGCCATAGATACTTTGCCCAATTTTTCGGTACATTTTTTAAATAAAAATAAGGTTCAGATAAGTTGGATTAATCCTTACCCCGATTGTAACCAGTTGGTAGTGCAACGTTCTTATGATAGTATAAAGTTTTTTACAAGTATCTTTTCGGCCCAATCACCCGAACTGCAACAAAATGGTTTTGTAGATAACCAGTTTACACCGGGTGTAAAAGTATTCTATCGTATATTCTATGTATTAAAAGATGGGCATTATTTTTTTACTGCTTCTAAATCGCCAGCCAATGGTATAGCAACCAATGCCAATGCTTCTCCGGCAACAAATAACAATGATGACAATACACATAATAACACAAAAACTAAAGATGCTGTAATTATGTACCGCATTTTTAACAGAGATAGAGATTCATTATTGTATATGCTGGAACCTCAAGATTTTAAGCATTTTAAAGACTCTGTATATGCAAATTCAAAAGATACATTGACGATGTTAGCGAATTATGAAGTATTGTTAAAAAGATATGTACCCAAAATTGTTTGGAAACCATCTATTTATGTTTTCACTAATAATAAAGGTTACGTTACCATTGCATTGCCAGATGTGAAAAAACATGAGTACCACCTAAAGTTTTTTAACGACAAAAATGAACTTATGTTCCAAATGAATAATATTCAGGAAAAGTATTTAGTGGTTGATAAATCGAATTTTTTACAGGCAGGATGGTACTTCTTTGAATTGTATGAAGACCATCATTTAAAAGAAAAAAACAAATTTTACTTGGAAAAGGAGTTTTAGGACATGTAAGTTACTTCAAACACTCGGGCAAAATTTTCTTTTACCAATTGTTTTACTTCTTCCATGGGAACGGTTCTTCCCAATTCTTTTTGCAAAGAAGTTACTTGTTTATTTTTTATACCACAGGGAATAATGTAGTTAAAGTAATTTAAATCTGTATTCACATTAAATGCAAAGCCATGCATTGTAATCCAACGGCTGCATTTAATACCCATGGCACAAATTTTTCTTTCAAAGCCCGGTTTATCAGGATCAATCCATACACCGGTTTCACCCTTACTTCTGCTGCCTGTAATACCATAATGCGCCAATGTTAAAATAATAACTTCTTCTAAACTGCGTAAATACCAACCTAAATCAGTTTTAAATTTATCTAAATCTAAAATAGGATACCCAACCAACTGTTGTGGGCCATGAAAAGTTATATCGCCCCCTCGGTTTATATGAAAAAAATCAATGTTTTTTTCATGCATTTCTTCTTCTGAAATTAAAACATGTTCTCGTTTACCACTTTTACCTAAAGTATAAACGGGAGAATGTTCCACAAAAAGCAAATAATTGGTGGTCAAGTTCCGAGTAGTTTCATCCGATTTTAATGCTACATTACGGGCTAATAATCGTTCCTGATAATCCCAAACGCTTTTATAATGTCGAAATCCCAAATCTTCAAAATACACTAAATGTTCCATAGCAATATGGGCAAAATTAACGTTAACGAATTGTAAACCGGCAACAAAGTTACGAAAGCTTGGGCGTGAAATACATGCGTTTACAAATGCCTTTATATTTGCAACAATGAATACAGAGGATATACAAATAATGCCGGAAGCAGGAAATGAAAACCTGTATGAAAGGAAAACTTTTTCTATAGATAAAAACCAAGAACCCATACGCATTGATAAATGGTTACAAATGCATTTAGAAAATGCTTCGCGAAATAAAATTCAAAAGGGCATTGAAGCAGGTTTTTTAACCGTTAACGGTAAAATAGTAAAAAGCAATTATAAAATAAAACCCGGCGATGAGCTGGTATTGTTAAGTTATACCAATCCGGAATACGCGGAAGTAAAAGCTGAACCTATACCACTGGATATTGTGTATGAAGATGATACTATTTTAGTTGTGAATAAGCCCGCCAATATGGTTGTGCATCCCGGAGTGGGAAATTATACGGGTACGCTTTTAAATGGCGTGAAATACCACTTACTACAACAAAATGAAAATGTTGATGAAGATGAGCTGCCCCGCTATGGCTTAGTGCACAGAATTGATAAAAACACAACCGGCCTATTGGTATTAGCCAAAACTGCTGATGCTGCCGCACATTTAGCCAAACAATTTTTCCATCATACCGTTCAACGCAAGTATGTTGCATTGGTTTGGGGTAATGTGGAAGAAAATGAAGGAACCATTAATGCACATATTGCCCGACACCAGCAGTATAGAAAAATGTTTGCTGCCTACCCCGATGGCGAAACCGGCAAACATGCCATTACACACTATCGCGTTATAGAAAGATTTAATTATGTTACTTTGGTTGAATGTGTTTTAGAAACCGGAAGAACCCATCAAATTAGGGTGCACATGAAACATATTGGCCATACATTGTTTAACGACTACGAATATGGCGGCGACAAAATTTTAAAAGGCACTATCTATTCCAAATACAAACAATTTGTTGAAAATTGTTTTGAAGTATGCAACCGCTGTGCTTTACATGCCAAAACACTGGGCTTTGTACATCCTAAAACAAGTAAAGAATTATTGTTTAATTCAGAATTACCTACCGATATGCAACAGCTTATTGAAAAATGGAGAAATTATGTTCAACACAAAAATATAACGGATTGAACCCGGTAAACAACTTTAAAGCATTTGCCAAATTAATTATAACAAAATTACCCTTTGCTATTACACGTAACGAGCAAATAGACCGTGCAACTGAAAGGGTAATAAAAAAAGTATTGGCACCTAACGGGTTTGGAATTGACGTTGGCGCACATACCGGAAAAATTACCCAAATGATGGTAGCTGCTTCACCGCAACAACATTTGGCTTTTGAGCCAATACCTGAACTATACGCCGCATTACAAAAAAAATTTCAACAAAAAATTCGTTTGTATAATTATGCATTAAGCTATGAAATAGGGAATAGCAACTTTAACCTGGTAACTACCAACAAAGCATATAGTGGTTTATTAAAAAGGCCATATGACAAGTTAGAATCAGATACAAACATAACAGTAAATACAACAACACTAGACGCAATTATTGCACCTCAACAACGTATACATCTTATAAAAATGGATGTTGAAGGGGCTGAATACTGGGTATTAAAAGGAGCACAACAAACCATTGCACAACATAAACCCATTCTTTTATTTGAGTTTGGTTACAAAGGGGCAAGCACCTATAACATTACCCCTGAAAAAATGTATTCATTTTTGCAAAATGATTTGAAGTATAATATTTTCACTTTACAGGGATGGTTAAATCACCAACCACCCATATCGTTTTCAATGCTGGAAAATTATTTTAACACAGATACCTGCTATTTCTATCTGGCAGCCCCAATTTAGCATTCAACCCAACTTTATTCAGGTATTCCTATATTTGTTGCTTCAAAAATGAAATTTGTTTTTTTATGCATAACGATATTAGAAACAATTGGACACTATCTGAAATTGAAGCCATATATAATACCCCTTTGTTGGATTTAATTTTTAAAGCAGCCAGCATACATCGTAAATACAATACTACTGCCGAAGTGCAAGTTTGTACTTTGTTAAGTATTAAAACCGGTGGATGCACTGAAGATTGTGCCTATTGCCCTCAAGCAGCTCGATATAACACCGGTGTTGATGTGCATGCATTAATGCAAAAAGAGGAGGTATTGGCTTATGCAAAAAAAGCCAAAGAAGCCGGCAGTACTCGTTTTTGCATGGGAGCCGCATGGCGTGAAGTTCGCGACAATCGAGATTTTGATCGGGTTTTAGAAATGGTGAAAGGGGTGAATGAAATAGGCATGGAAGTATGTTGTACCCTTGGTATGTTAACGGAAGAACAAGCAAAAAAATTAGCTGATGCAGGTTTATATGCCTACAACCATAATTTAGATACCAGTGAAGAGCATTATCATGATATTATTACTACCCGTACTTATCAGGATAGATTGAATACTCTTGAACACGTTAGAAAAGCAGGCGTTACGGTTTGTTGCGGAGGTATTATAGGCTTGGGAGAAAGCCAGGAAGATAGAATTAAAATGTTGCATACTTTGGCCACAATGCCAAAGCACCCGGAAAGTGTACCCATTAATGCATTAGTACCCATTGCAGGTACCCCATTAGCACACAATAAAAAGGTAGATGTATGGGATATGGTTAGAATGATTGCAACTGCAAGAATTATTATGCCGGCCACCATGGTACGTTTAAGTGCAGGAAGAACAAGCATGACAATAGCTGAACAAGCTTTATGCTTTTTGGCAGGTGCCAATTCCATATTTGCAGGCGATAAATTATTAACCACACCTAACCCTAGTTTTGAAGAAGATAATGCCATGTTTGATTTATTAGGACTTGTTCCAAGAGAATCATTCAAAGAAGAAAAGCAAAAACTAAGTGAAATGGTTCAAGCAACTGTATAAAAATTACTTCTGAAAGTTGCATTAAAGGCCGCTTCCTTTCCAATTAAAATTTAAGCTGATTTGGTGAAAAAGGTTTTGTTGGTAAAAGCCGGCTGCATAACGAATGTGTAATTTATTTAACAGTACACCGGCACCTAACGTAAACCCATTTAACCCATTCGCAGTGGTGTAAGCATTTAAATCGTGCCGTCGCAAAAAATTATAACCACTAGTAATTTCCACCTTGTGGTCTATTAACAGTTGAACAGAACCAACTAAATGGGTAATTAATTGCTTAAAAAATCCACCATTCGAGCTAATGCCATAGGCTGCATTAAATGCAGTGTCATTGTATAAAGTGTTGAATGTTTGCAAGTGATGAGCAGTTAAAGAAAATTGAAATGGTGCTTTTGCTAATTTTTTTGTAAACCCCATTTGTACATCAAAGGGTAACTCTTCTTTTACGCCTTGGGTATAAGTATTGAGTTGTGTACCCATATTTTTTACAACAAATGCGGCTTGAAATCCTTTAGCTGAATCAAAATAATTTAATCCTACATCAACTGCCATACCGCTACTTTTATATTGCGCATAGTGGCTATTAATGAATTTAATTGTGCCACCCACATTCCATTTTTCGTGGTAAGCATGCGAAAACATCAGTTGAGCAACATAATCAACCGGTTTAAAAGTGCCGTACACATTTCCGGCGGCATCAGTTTGAGTGAGTGAACCATAATCAAAATAATTAATGCCCAACGCCATATTGGTTTGGTATTTCGGTAAATACCCGGCTGTGGTTAAACTAAAATTTTTTATACCCGCAACAAAATTGTTGAAAGAAGTATTTAATTGTTGCTGCATATTACTTCGCAATAAGGCAGGATTTTGAAAAGCCATGCCTACATCATTGGTGATATTTGAAATATTTATACCACCCAAGGAAGATAACTGAGCGGTGTTAGGTTGGGTAACAAAATTAAACACAGTATTCCCCCCCAAAGTTTGTGCTTTTACAAACTGAATACACATCATTAATAAAAGTATGGATAGCAGTTGTTTCATGTACGGGTTCAATATACTAAAACTTAACCATGTAATAGCCTTTCAGCTATAAAGTTCACGATTTTAAAAAATGAATAGCAGCTCACAGCAGCAATAATTATATTTGTTGCCATGCAAAAGTCAGCTTCCGATACCCCATTAATGCAACAGCACAATGCTATTAAGCAAAAATACCCCGATGCTATTTTATTATTTAGGGTGGGCGATTTTTATGAAACTTTTGGCGCCGATGCCATTGTTGCTTCCAATGTACTGGGTATTACACTTACCAAGCGCAATAATGGCGCAGCTTCATCATCAGAACTGGCGGGTTTTCCACACCATGCTTTAGAAACATATTTACATAAATTGGTAAAGGCCGGTTATCGTGTAGCCATTTGCGACCAATTAGAAGATCCTAAACAGGCAAAAGGAATAGTAAAAAGAGGTGTAACCGAATTAGTAACACCGGGCATTGCAACAAATGACAAATTATTAGAAAATAACAGTAATAATTTTTTAGCAGCCATTCACTTCAATAACAATATTGCAGGAGTTGCATTCTTAGATATTTCAACCGGAGAATTTTTCATTGCGGAAGGGAATACCGAATATGCCGATAAATTATTGCAAAGCTTAAAACCCGCCGAAGTTATTTTTCAACGTAGTTATCAAAAACAATTTAAAGAACTGCTTGGCAATAAATTCTATACCTATACCTTAGAGTCATGGATTTTTGATGAAACTTATGCGCAGGAAAGTTTATTAAAACATTTTCAATCGCATTCTTTAAAGGGATTTGGTATTGAACATTTAAAAAACGGCATTATTGCCGCCGGTGCTATTTTGCATTATTTAAAAGAAACCGAACATCCCAATCTGCAACACATAACCACCATCAAAAGAATTGAAAAGGATGATTTTTTGTGGATGGATAGATTTACCATTCGCAATTTGGAATTAATTGGCAGTAGTGTTAATGAAGGAAAAGGTTTACTACAAATTTTAGATAATACTGTAAGTGCAATGGGTGCAAGGCTGCTACAACGTTGGCTTATCTTTCCTTTAAAAAACAAATTAGCCATTGAAGAAAGATTAGACGCAGTTGCTTTTTTAATTAAAGAAACCGACTTACGCCATAAGCTTGCACAAGCCATTAAACAATGCGGCGATGTGGAGCGACTGATTAGTAAAATTGCATCTAAAAAAATTTCACCCCGCGAAGTTTTACAAATTGCTAAAGGCTTACAACAAACTGCCATTATAAAAAAACAACTGGATAATTGCGCTAATAAGTATCTGCAAAGATTAGCAGATGGATTGAATACCTGCAGTGTAATTACCGATAAAATTTTAAGTGAATTAAAAGATCCACCACCTGTTACTGCTCAAAAAGGCGATTTAATTCAATCAGGCATCAACAAAGAATTAGATGAATTGCGAAGCATTGCTTCAGGTGGTAAATCATACTTACTAAACTTACAACAAAAAGAAGCTGATGCTACTGGCATTACTTCATTAAAAATTGGGTTTAATAATGTGTTTGGTTATTATTTAGAAGTTACCAATGCGCACAAAAACAAAGTACCTAATCATTGGATTCGGAAACAAACTTTAACGAATGCTGAACGCTATATTACACCCGAGCTAAAAGAATATGAAGAAAAAATTGTAGGGGCTGAAGAAAAGATGTTAGCACTAGAAGCACAACTTTTTGATGCCTTACTCAATGCATTGCAAGATTATATAGCACCAATACAAGTAAATGGCACTACGTTAGCCATTATTGATTGCTTGACATGCTTTGCGGAAAATGCATTAAAATATCATTACCACCAACCCATCATGCATGATGGATTGACAATACATTTATCAGATAGCAGACATCCGGTAATTGAAAGAAATTTACCTGCAGGTGAAACTTACATACCTAATGACATTACCTTGGATCCCGATAATCAGCAAATAATTATATTAACAGGACCAAACATGAGCGGTAAAAGTGCCATTTTACGGCAAACAGCACTGATTACTTTAATGGCGCATATGGGCAGTTTTGTGCCTGCAACTGAAGCTTCCATTCCATTAACCGATAAAATATTTACCCGTGTAGGCGCAAGCGATAATTTAAGTGGTGGTGAATCAACTTTTATGGTTGAAATGAATGAAACCGCCAGCATTATCAATAATTTATCGGAACGTAGTTTGGTGTTATTAGATGAAATTGGACGCGGTACATCTACCTACGATGGCATATCTATTGCTTGGAGCATGGTAGAATATTTGCACAATTCCGCCTATAAACCTAAAACCTTATTTGCTACCCACTATCATGAATTAAACGCATTAGAGCATCATTTACCGGGCGTAAAAAATTTCCATATTACCAATAGAGAAACCGGAAATAAAGTAATTTTTTTAAGAAAATTAGCTCCTGGTGGAAGTACACATAGTTTTGGTATTCATGTAGCAAAAATGGCGGGTATGCCACCTGAATTAATTGCACGAGCAAATGAAATATTACAACAATTAGAAGGAAAAGAATTACAACAAGAAACACAAATTTATCATAACAATCCATTACCAACTGTGCGGTCGGGGAAACCAAAGCCAACGACTCAGTTACAACTGTCCATTTTTGATGCACATACCGAAACATTTGAAGGCATAAGAAAAATGTTGGAAAATATTGATATTAATCGACTTACCCCTGTAGAAGCTTTAATGAAACTAAATGAAATAAAAAATATGCTTCATTAAAAAGCAAAGCGGTTATGCATTTTACATAACCGCTTTGTAAGCTGTTTGCTTTAGTTATAATATTGGAACGGACGATTTTTACAAAGAATATTGTTTGTATTGGTTTTTCATAGGATAATTGTTCACCCCTCGATAGAAAATATTTTATGGAAGCAAAACATTATCCACTACGTGTATTACACCATTACTTTGATTCACATCTGCAATAGTAACATAGCTTTTACCGCCTTTTGCATCGGTAATCACCAATTTATTTCCTTCCATACTAGCCATTAAATTTTCACCTTCTACAGTTTTTAAAACGGCATTACCATGTCCTGCTTTAATAAGCTTTGCTATATCTTTTGCATTATACTTACCTGCCAAAACATGGTAGGTCAATACTTTTGTAAGCATTGCTTTATTTTCAGGTTTTAATAAGTTATCAACTGTTCCTGCCGGCAATTTATTAAATGCCTCATTGGTGGGTGCAAACACTGTAAAAGGCCCTGCACCTTGTAAAGTTTCAACCAAACCTGCAGCCTTTACAGCTGCCACTAACGTTGTATGATCGTTAGAATGAATGGCATTTTCTACAATGTTTTTACTTGGATACATAGGGGCGCCACCCACTTCTACTGTTTTTTCATTTTGCGCCATAGCAACATGCATAACAAATGCAGAAGCCATTAAAAGGAAAAGTTTTTTCATAATATTCAATTTTGTTGTTCATAATACATATACGGCACTTATTTTACTTTGGATTGCGCTAGTTCATTTTTTTTAAAAGATTTAGCCAATATGTTCTAAATTCACTTTTCAACCAACCACTAAACAAAAGCCATATGCATTATTGGAAAATTAAATTGTCCATATTCATTAACTATTTTGTTTTTGCCATTTTATTGAATAGTGTAGGCACGGTTATTTTACAAGTGCAAAACAATTATGGGGTAACACAAGGCGCAGCTGCTGTATTAGAGCCCTTTAAAGATTTAAGTATTGCAATTGTTTCATTTTTAGTTTCCTCATTTATTACAAAAATTGGATATAAAAAATCCATGCTAATTGCTCTGGCATTCATTTCAATTGTGTGTTTCATAATGCCATATACCCACAGCTTTTTAGCAACCAAATTATTGTTTGCTGCTATCGGTGCCAGTTTTGCGTTGATTAAAATATCGGTTTACAGCACTATAGGCCTGGTAACACAATCAGAAAAACAACATATTAGCTTAATGAATTTTGTTGAATCTTTTTTTATGGTGGGTATTTTAGCAGGCTACTTTATATTTAGTTATTTCGTTAATGATAATGACCCCCATTCTACATCGTGGCTAAAAGTATATATATGGCTGGGTGGTTTTACAACTGTTGCATTTTTATTGTTATTAACCGCAACACTTGACGAATCAAAAGCACAACATGAAATACAAAAAGAAACATTGTTACAAAGTTTTATTGCTATGCTTCAATTAATAGTATCACCTATTGTATTAATATTTATTGCCTGTGCATTTTTTTATGTATTAATTGAACAAAGCATAATGAGCTGGCTACCCACTTTCAACAGTCAAGTATTAAAACTGCCCACTACTTTAAGTATAGAAATGGCCAGTATTTTAGCTGGTTCCACAGCAGCAGGACGTTTTGTAGCAGGTTTGTTGTTGAAAAAACTTAATTGGTTTATTATTCTTTTAATTTGTTTAATATTAGCAGCGGCTTTAGTATTAATAGCCATACCGTTGGCAAAAAATACTGATGGGCATGTTATTACGGGTTGGGGAAATGCTCCTTTAGCTGCTTTTGTTTTCCCACTTATTGGTTTATTAATTGCTCCAATTTATCCGGCAATTAATTCGGTAATATTAAGCACTTTGTCGGTTGAGAAACAAGGTGTAATGGCTGGACTTATCATTATATTTTCTGCCTTAGGTGGAACAACAGGATCATTAATAACAGGAAATATTTTTCAATATTATGGAGGGTCAGCAGCTTTTTATTTTTCATTACTTCCAATAACCATATTGACCATTTGCTTATTCATTTTTAGAAGACTGCAATTGAAATATAAAAGAAGCAACCCTTTGGCCAATTCTTAAAAAATGAAGCCTATGCAATTCAACCATCAATTATTGAATATAGAAGATTTTGGAGCATTATATGTGGCTGTTCAAAAAAGCAACTTATTCAGCGATTCAAAGTTTTTTGTAGATGCAATTCCTTTGCACCCAATAGAAGAAATTCAACAAGCATACCATCTTGAAAAAGATAAATCTCATTTCAATTTATTGAATTTTATTAAGCAACATTTTAGTTTACCGGCAGAAAGCAATCAGGGGTATCAATCTAACAATAAACCTATTGATATACACATTTATGAATTGTGGGATGTACTAACCAGGCAACCGGATGAAGCGGCTGGCACGCTTATTCCTTTACCTTATCCATACATTGTACCCGGTGGCAGATTTAGAGAAATTTATTATTGGGATAGTTATTTTACCATGCTGGGTTTAATGGAACACAAAAGATGGGACATTATTGAAAACATGATAAAAAACTTTGCTTATTTAATTGAAAAATTTGGACATATTCCTAATGGTAACCGAACTTATTACTTAAGCAGATCGCAACCCCCATTTTTTGCACTTATGGTAGAGTTATTAAGTGAAAAAAATGGATTACAAAGTTGTACTGAATACCTTCCATTCATTGAAAAAGAATATGCTTACTGGATGGATGGTGTTGATACACTTAAACAACCCAATACAGCTTTTAGAAGAGTTGTAAAACTTTCTGATTCGTATATTTTGAACCGATATTGGGATGATAGTGATACACCCAGACCGGAGGCATATAAAGAGGATACCCATTTAGCAAAAAATTTATCGGATGACAATGCCCGATTATTGTACAGAAATATCAGAGCTGCTGCTGAATCCGGATGGGATTTCTCTAGCCGTTGGTTTGCCAACGCCTATGCCATGGCTACCATTGAAACAACCAGTATTATTCCTGTTGACTTAAACTGCATTTTATTGAATGTTGAAAATATAATGGCAGAATTATATGCGTTTACAAATCAAGCCGATAAGGCTAAAACAATGCGAAGCAAAGCAGAACAGCGCTCTAAAGCCATTGAACATTTCTGTTGGAATGAGGAAAAAAAATTTTATTTCGATTATCATTTTATTCAACAGCAACAAAAAGATACTTATTCATTGGCAGCGATGTATCCCCTATTTATCAAAATAACTAAGAAGGATAAGGTTGAAAAGATAATTGAGGTTTTAACAAAGCAGTTGTTGACTACTTCAGGTGGTGCACTAACTACTAACATTGAATCGGGACAACAGTGGGATGCACCTAACGGCTGGGCACCTTTACAATGGATAACTTATATAGCATTGAAAAACTATTCACAAAACAAATTAGCCTTACAATTAAAACAAAATTGGATGGCACAGAATGAAAATACTTACCAACAAACCGGTAAGCTAATGGAAAAATACAATGTAAAAAATACCAATATAAATGCAGGTGGTGGTGAATATCCTACGCAAGATGGTTTTGGATGGACTAATGGTGTTTATATTGCCATGCTAAATGACCAATTGATTTTTTAAATAATTGACCTATGGCACAAACCAGTACATTAAAGCAACTGGCACAAATTTTAAACATGAGTATATCTACGGTATCTCGTGCATTAAAAAATCATCCGGATATTGCAGAGAAAACCAAACAAAAAGTAAGAGAATTGGCCGCTTCGCTGGAATATGAACCCAATGCATATGCTATTCAATTGCGTACTAACGTAAGTAACGTACTGGGTATTATGATACCCACCATTACCAATTTCTTTTATGATACTTTTATTGCTTCAGTTGAAGAAGAAGCGCGTAAAGCAGGCTACTCTTTACTCATTATGCAATCGGGTGAGAGTAGTGAGTTAGAATTAAATAATTTAAAACTGTTGAAGAAAAATCGGATATCGGGACTGTTTGTTGCAGTAACTAAAGAAAACAATGATATATCAGCATTTGAAAAATTAGAAGAACAAAATATTCCGGTTGTATATATTGACAGAGTACCACATGCCGATAATTGTAATAAAATTTGTTTAGCAGATACGGAAAGTGCAACAATGGCGGCACATGCACTCATTCAACACAACAAAAAAAACATATTGGCTTTATTTGGTTACCCCAACTTAACTATTACAGAAAAACGATTAGCAGCTTTTACACAAACCATTAATGAGTATGCACCAAAAACAAAGGTTCATTGCCGTTTCCCCGATCAAACCAAAGCTGCCAAAAAAGAAACTTCACATTTTTTAAATGCGCAACAAAAACCGGATGCCATATTCTGTATGGGTGACCAGATTTTAATGGGTGCCATGCAAGCACTTTATGAAAAGCAAATTGACATTCCAACACAAACAGCAGTAATCAGTATTAGCAATGGTTTCATTCCCACCTTATTTAAGCCTACCATTACTTATATAGAAACAAGCGGACAAAAACTTGGAAAATATGCTTTTAAACGTATGATGGAATGTTTAAATGGCGATACTTCATTCAAAGAAATTGTAGTACCTTCTATTCTTGTACAAGGGCAATCACTTTAATTGTGCATACAAATTAGGGTAATCGCTAATTAACCCATTAACACCCATGTTTTTCAATTTTTGCATAGTGGGTAAATCATCCACTGTCCATGGTATTAATGCAATACCCATATCATGACATTGTTTCACTAATAAGGGTGTAACCATTGTATAATCGGGTGAATATATGGTAGGTATAAATCCCAATTGTTTTAATTGTGCTGCAAAATTTAAAGTTACCGGCGATTCAACCAATAGTGCTGTTTTTATGGTTGGGTAATGCTCATGTAAATATTGTAAAGTTCTTATATCGAAGGATTGAATGATGACCCGCGATGCAATTCCTTTTTGCTCAATAACTTGCATAATTAATCGAACAAATGTTGCAGGATTGGGATGATAAATACCATCCGTTGAGTCGGTGCTTTTGGTTTCAATATTATATTGTACAGGTGGTAAATGATGCTGTTGAATGTATGCTTCTACTGAATCAATAACAGTACTTAATAAAGGCTTATGCACTTTTATTTTTTGTTGTTTCGGAAAGCGAGGATAGTACTTAGAACCAACATCGTATTGCTGTGTTTCAGCATACGTCATTTTATAAATATTCAATTGTTTTTGATCGGCCTTTGTTAAGTTTTGCCCATTTGGACCTAATGAAAACTCGAAATTGATGTAGGGATCATGACTAATTAAAACTTGACTATCTTTTGTAATTACAGCATCCATTTCTAGTGTAGTAACACCCAAGTCGAGTGCTTTTAAAAAAGCAGGAATTGTGTTTTCGGGCATTAAACCGCGGCAGCCTCGGTGCCCTTCTTTATCAAAAGGCATAGCGGTATGGGTTTGCTGTATTTTGGCAGATGTGCATGACATGAATAACAATAAAAAAAACCAGCTATTTATTTTCATACAAACGATTTCTATTTTGATCCATCATTTCCTTGGCCAATTGTTGTTGCTGAGGTGTTCCATTTTGTAAATGCTGCACTACTGAATGAAATGTTGCATCATCCTTATTCTGACTTAACTTAAATACATGTTCGTAAGCAGCTATTTTAACTTCAAATGCAACAATGGCTTTCATGTTCGCTTTTAAATAATCATCAGGCATTTTTACCACATCATTAATACTATCAGCTTTACTCTCAAAAAAACGTGTTTGCTGCAATAACACATTATACAATGCAGCCTCATCTAGCATTCGCATGTAGCCTGTGGCATGAACTGCCATATAATTCCATGTGCTTGCTTGCAATGGCTGGGTGTACCAACTTGCACTCACATAACTTTGTTCGCCTTGAAAAATAATCAATACCTTATTATTTTTTTCAAAAGCTTATGTATGCATTTGCTTGCGCATTAAGTGGCCTGTAATAACAATACCTTCTTCATTATGATTGACCAAAACCGGCACCTGTGTGGCAACAGGCCAACCTTCATCAGTAACACCGCAAATAGTAACAAAAGGATGCGTTTGCATAAAGGCAAGTACATCCTTTTGTTCTAACGCCTTGAAATAAGGTACATTGTACATATTACAGTATTAATCACCCAACACTTTCAGCAAGTATTGCAGCTGGTTGTTATTTCATTAATACATCGGCTGTTGCTACTGCTTTAGCATTCTTAATGGCAATATTTCGAATGGCAATATTGCTAATATTTCTAAATGCTTCTTGCGTAATACTATCATTACTTACCATAGCGGGTAATCCGTTATCACCCCCTTCCCGAATAGTTTGTACAATTGGAATTTGCCCTAAAAATGGCAGTTCATATTCTTCAGCCAATTTTTTTCCGCCTTCTTTACCAAATAAATAATATTTATTGTTTGGTAGTTCTGCAGGTGTAAAATAAGCCATATTCTCAACTAACCCAATAATAGGCACATTTACCTGCGCCTGCGAAAACATAGCAATACCTTTCTTAGCATCGGCTAATGCTACGGTTTGTGGAGTAGTTACAATAACAACCCCTGTTACAGGTACAGTTTGTAATAGTGTTAAATGTATATCACCGGTTCCTGGTGGCATATCAATAACCAAATAATCTAATTGCCCCCAATCAACATCAGTAACAAACTGCTTGATAGCACTACTGGCCATGGGGCCTCGCCATACTACAGCATCTTTTTCATCAATTAACAATCCAATACTCATTAATTGTATGCCATACTTTTCTAATGGAACAATCATTCCTTTGCCATTCACTTCGCGCATCATAGGACGTTGACCACGAACACCAAACATAATGGGTACACTCGGACCATAAATATCAGCATCCATTAAGCCAACAGCAGCGCCATTTTCAGCCAGTGCTAAAGCCAGGTTGGCTGCAACTGTACTTTTACCAACGCCACCCTTGCCACTAACTACGGCAATAATATTTTTAACCCCAGCCAATAAATGCATGGCATCTTTTCTATTTGAGGTGGTATGTGCATCAAAATCAATTTGCACAAAAGCATCCTTATTTACATGATTATGAATGGCGTCTTCACAATTTTTTCGAAGCATCTCTTTTAAAGGGCAGGCAGGTGTAGTTAACACCAAGGTAAATCGAACATTATTCCCATCAATTGAAATGTTACGAATCATATCTAAGGTAACTAAATCTTTCCCCAAATCGGGTTCCTGTACATGGCTTAAGGCTTTTAAAATATCGGTTTCTTTCATCACGTAAGTATTTGTTAAAAAAAACAATGTTTTTGCAAAGTTAGCCCCCTTCCCCCTTACTTTGTTAGGAAATTAAATGACAACGTTTAGGTTATTCCCTGCTTTAAAGTATAAACATAAGCACACTAAGGTTAAATTAAGCCTGCACAATTGGTGAAGCAAAGCATAATTTATACTAAATTGCAAGATAGCTGAACGTATATTGCACCGAAAATTATTTACCAGATTTTTCGAATGAAAAAAACTTTACAATATTTTTTGCTTGCCTTCGGGGCGTTATTGCTAATGCCAAAACTACATGCACAAATTAGTAAGGCACCCAAGGACTCCGTTATTCAACTTTATGGTGTGGTAATGACTTCAGATAGTTTAAAAGCTATTCCATCAACCAGCGTTATTGTAGATGGAAAAGGAAGAGGAACTATTACCAATTATGATGGTATATTTTCAATTGCAGTATTGAAAGGCGATAGAATTACCTTTTCGTCTATAGGTTATAAAGATAAAACCTATGAAATCCCGGGTAACTTAAGCGATAATCAATACAGTTTAATTGTTCTTTTAGTTAGCGATACCAACTATTTACCCGCCGCTATTTTAAAACCAAGGCCTACTCGTGAGCAATTTGAACGCGACTTTGTGAATACCGTAATTCCTGACGATCAATATGAAATTGCCCGACAAAATACTGATGAATCGAAACGACGTGCACTATTAGCAGCTTTACCTGCTGATGGGCGTGAAGCAGTGAATTATCAATTAAGGCAACAAGCTAACCGCTATTACTATCAAGGTCAGTTACCCCCTCAAAACATATTTAATCCATTAGCCTGGGCCGATTTTATTAAGGCTTGGAAGCGAGGTGATTTTAAAAGCAAAAAGTCTTCTTCATCCGACTCGGGTAGCTATTAACTATAGGGAAGTATAAAACACGAACATTATGGAAAATATATCAGTGATTGGCGCTGGCACCATGGGCAATGGCATTGCGCATGTGTTTGCACAGAATGGATTTAAAGTATCATTAATTGATGTACAACAAGCCCAACTGGATAAAGCATTAGCCACAATAGCCAAAAATTTAGATCGCCAAATTGCTAAGGGAACTATCACAGATGCCACCAAAGCTGCAACACTTAGCAATATTTCCACTTTTACTTCAATAGAAAAAGGTATTGAAAATGCAGCATTAGTTGTAGAAGCTGCTACTGAAAATATTGACATAAAACTCAAAATTTTTCAACAAATTGATGCGCATGCACCTGCAAATGCCATTTTAGCTTCCAACACTTCTTCTATTTCTATTACCAAAATTGCTTCGGTTACTAAACGCCCCGAAAAAGTAATTGGCATGCACTTTATGAATCCTGTACCAGTAATGAAGTTGGTTGAAATTATTAATGGTTACAGTACCCATGCCGATGTTACGAATACTATTATTGCGTTAAGTACCCAGTTGGGAAAAACTCCATGTGTAGTAAACGATTATCCGGGATTCATAGCAAACCGTATTTTAATGCCCATGATTAATGAAGCTATCTATAGTTTGTATGAAGGTGTTGCAAATATTGAATCGATTGATACTATTATGAAGTTAGGAATGGCTCACCCCATGGGCCCTTTACAATTAGCCGATTTTATTGGGTTAGACGTTTGTTTAAGTATTTTAGAAGTACTACATAAAGGATTAGGCAATCCAAAATATGCGCCTTGTCCATTATTAATTAATATGGTTACTGCAGGAAAGCTCGGCGTAAAATCGGGTGAAGGTTTTTATGTATATACACCGGGCACCAAAGAATTGATTGTTAGCAATCGCTTTCGACATTAATACAACTTAAGCTTATATTTAAAACTACCTATTCAGGTAGTTTTTTTATTTTTAATTTTCATTTCATAAAGCATGTTTTTTTTACTATCGAAACTCTTGTACTTTTTACTGTCACCACTAACCTGGTGTGTCATTGCAATACTCTTATATTTTTTATCGAAAAGAACAGTTATTAGAAAGTGGTCAAAAATAATTGCAATAGGAATTTTTTTAATATTTAGTAATACCTATCTGTATAACATTACTGAAAGATACTGGCAAATAAACCCAATACCTTTACATAAGCACTTTGAAGCGGGTATTGTTTTAGGCGGATTAATAAGTTTTAATCAACAACACCAAGGATTTTTTAATGGTGCCGCTGAGCGATACTCAGCTGCATTACAATTATATGAAGCGGGTTTTATAAGAAAAATTATTGTTAGCGGGGGTTCGGGCTTGTTACTGGATACAACAGATAAAGAAGCAATATTTTTAAGACAACAGTTTTTGAATGCAGCAGTGCCTGATAGTGCTATTTTGGTTGAAGATCATTCGCGAAATACTTATGAAAATGCTTTGTTCACAAAAAAATTAATTAAACAGAATAAATTACAACCTCCTTTTGTTTTAATTACCTCGGCAGAACATATGCGAAGAGCTTTAGCTGTATTTCATCAAGCAGGCATATCGGTTATTCCCTATCCGGTGAATTATAATGTATTACCTCATGGAGAAAATAACTGGTACGATTTCATCATCCCCAACTTGTGTAACTTTTATAAATGGCAAGATTTATGGAAAGAAATGATTGGCTATGCGGTTTATCATATAACACATAAATTGTAATTATATAGCAGTTATTTCTACACCTTGTAAATCATTGAATTTAAACAGCACTTCATTTTTTCTAGCTTTAGGAATGCCCAATTGCATGTAGCAGAACAATTGAGTATCTTGTTGGATAATGCTGCAATTGTATTGTTTAACAATAAGCATTACATCATTCATTGTGGTATAATTAAAGTGCAAGCTGTAGTTTTCTAAAACAGCACATTGAATAATGGGTACCATTTGCAAAGCCAATGCTGCAGCGGATTTATACGCATTAATTAATCCGGGAATTCCCAACAAAGTGCCACCAAAATAACGCACTACTACCACTAACACATTGGTTAATTGTTTGCTGTCAATTTGGTTTAAAATTGGTTTACCTGCCGATCCCGAAGGCTCACCATCGTCATTTACTCGAAAATCATTTTTATTTATACCCAAACGATAGGCATAACAATAATGCACTGCTTTGGGATGTTCTTTTTTTAATTGAAGCAGATATTCTTTTACCTGCTCTTTATCTTTTAATGGATAGGCAAAAGCTAAAAACTTGCTACCACGATCTTTAAATTCGGCATTAGCCGTTTGTTGAATAGTACAATAAAAATCGGGTGAATCACTCATACTCTGCAGGGATAAAATATTCAATAAAATCGTTTAGCAAAAATTGGGAATAAATGTAATTAGCACCCATTAATGACGGAGCCTTTACACCATCATTAATGCTAAGGGTTGTATTGGTAATGATGCGTGCTTCATCCCATAACTTGGCATCAATAAATTGTTGTAATAAGTTAGTTCCACCTTCTACTAAAATACTTTGAATATTTTCTTCATAACAGGCTTGTAATATACCGGCTAATGTTGGTTGTGTATTGTTCCATTGTTTAAAATGCACATCATTTTCAAAACCTACCTTTTGCTGATTCCATACCCAAGTAACTTTCCCATCATTCAACAATTGCAAGTGATTGGGTAAATTAGCATGCGCATCAATGACCATTCGAATAGGTTGTGGTTTACCGGGCCAATAACGATTGGTTAATGCGGGATTATCTGCAATTGCGGTATTCCTTCCAACTAAAATGGCAGCTTCTTCACTTCGCCACTCGTGCACCATTCTATTCGTTAATTCGTTTGAAATATGAATTCGTTCCAAACTTTTACCGGCAATAAAACCATTATTCGATTGTGCCCACTTCAATAAAATGTATGGCCTTTTTTTTGTATAAAAAGTAATAAATCTTTTATTCAATGCCTTGCACTCGTTTTCTAACACGCCAAGCACTATTTCAACGCCGGCTTGTTTAAGCTGTTCAATTCCCTTTCCATTAACTGATGCAAAGGGATCTTGCATACCTATTACCACTCTGGGTATTTTGTGTTGAATAATGAGTAAGCTGCAAGGCGGTGTTTTACCATAATGTGCACAAGGTTCAAGCGACACATATAAAGTAGATTGTTGAATGAGATGGCGATATTCAGGCTTCACGCTATTAATACAATTTACTTCAGCATGAGGGCCTCCATATTGCTGGTGAAATCCTTCACCAATTATTGTATCATTATACACCAAAACAGCGCCTACCATTGGATTGGGTTGTACCCGACCGGCACCCATTTTAGCCAATTGCAAACAACGCTGCATATATGCCTCATTCAATTCCATATTCTAACACTAGTTGCGCAAATGTAGCAGAAATGGTGGTATTTTGCAGCATGACTATTAAAACCGCCTACCAACAATTGGTTTTGGCTTTATTTGAAATATATGACGACCGCGAGGCTGCAAACATTGCCAACTGGGTTATTGAAGCTGTAACAGGTTTCAATAAAATAAACCGCATAATGCATCCCGAAATAAATTTAAGCAGCAGCCAGGAAAACTTATTAGAAAACTATACCGCCGAATTACTACAACACAAACCGGTTCAATATGTATTGAAGCAAGCTTGGTTTTTTGAATTGCAGTTTTATGTGAATGAATCAGTATTAATTCCCAGACCGGAAACTGAAGAATTAGTAGCATGGATATTAGAAGACACGAAAGGATTAAATGGCAATATTATAGATATTGGTACAGGCAGCGGCTGCATTGCCATTGCATTAAAAATACAAAATCCTGCCCTAAATGTAACGGCAATTGATATTAGTGAAAAAGCATTGGAAGTTGCAGAACAAAATGCAGAACAAATCCGAGCTGACGTTCAATTTAAAAAAATAAATATTTTAAATAAAGAGGAATGGACTGCATTACCTGAATTTGATTGGATAGTTAGCAACCCTCCCTATATAACTTTACATGAACAAAATGAAATGCCCATTAATGTGGTAAAATACGAACCCCATCAATCATTATTTGTACCCGACAATGAGCCTTTACTATTTTATACTACTATTGCATTTTTTGCCAAACAACATTTGAAAAAGAATGGTTGTATTTTTTTTGAAGTTCACGAACATTTTGCCAATGCAACTGAGCAAGCATTAATTAATAATGGTTTTAAAACTGTTTTACGAAAAGATATGCAAGGAAAAAACCGAATGTTAAAAGCAATTAAATGTTTTGATTAGAAAAAACAGTATATTACTGCAAATAATTGTATGGAAAATATTCTTACTACAACCAATATTTCTAAAAATTATGGCCCAATAAAAGCACTCAACAATTTGAATATTGAAGTGCCGAAAGGTTCCATATTTGGCATTTTAGGACCAAACGGTAGTGGCAAAACAACTACGCTAAGTATATTATTAGATGTATTAAAGCCCGATAATGGAACATATTGTTGGTTTAATAATCCAAATGATATTTATTATAGAAAAAAAATTGGCACTTTACTTGAAACACCCAACTTCTACCATTATTTATCAGCAAAAGATAACTTAAAAATTACTGAAGCCATTAGCGGCAGAGGAAATGAAGCAGACATTGATAAGGCCATTGCAATGGTAGGATTGCATAAAAGAAAACATGATAAATTTAGTACTTATAGCTTAGGCATGAAACAGCGGTTAGCCATTGGTTCGGCATTATTAGGAAATGCGGAGGTGCTTGTTTTAGACGAGCCTACCAATGGACTTGATCCGGTAGGAATTGTAGAAATTAGGAATCTGATAAAACAGCTAGGAGAACAAGGTAAAACCATTATTATGGCTAGCCATTTATTAGATGAGGTTGAAAAAGTTTGTACGCATTTTTGCATATTGAAGCAAGGCAATTTACTTATAAGTGGCCCTGTAAAGGAAATTTTAAGAAATGAGGACATATTAGTGATTGAAACAGAAAATATAGCTGACTTACAACAACTACTAACTACTTTACCTCATTTCGTTGAATTAAAACAACAAAAAAGTTTCTTTGAAATTTACTTTAAAAGCAATAGTATTTCACCTGCGGAATTTAATGCTTATTGCTTTAACAACGGAATAGTATTGTCGCATTTAGAAATTAAAACTAAAAGTTTAGAAGAAAAATTCTTTGAATTAACTGAAAATTAGAATTAAATATAAACAAATGAAACAATTATTACGAATTGAATGGTTAAAAATAAAGCACTATGCCGCATTTTGGTGGATGCTTGGTATTGTACTTTTTACCTATCCTGCCATTAATTTGCTATTTCAAAATATTTATCAAAATATTACCTCAAGAAAAGATATGGCTGGCAATGCGGCAAAGTTTTTATTAGGTAATCCATTTGCCTTTCCCGATGCATGGCATTCTATTGCATATTTTTCTTCTTGGTTTTTACTGGTACCAGCAATTCTAATCATAATGCTTATTACCAATGAATATCATTACAAAACACACCGGCAAAATATAATTGATGGTTGGACACGCAATCAGTTCATAACTGCAAAACTTATAGATGTAGTAATTATAGCGCTGATGGTTACAATAGTTTATACAATTGTCGCTGCTATTTTAGGTTTCTATTATTCTGATGCCATTAACGCACAAAGATGGAATGAAGAATTGTACTTCATACCATTGTTTTTTTTAATGACTTTTGCTCAGCTAAGCATTGCTTTTTTTATAGGCTACCTAATAAAAAAAGCATTTATTGCCTTAGCCGTTTTCTTTTTTTATATGCTAATTGTAGAAAACCTCATCAAAGTGTACTTTGCCTATAAAAGCATTCCACTAAATGCCTATTTACCCTTTGAAATTTCTAACCGGCTAATACCACGTCCAAATTTTTTGGGTAAAATTGATGAAGCCGCAAACAAAGCTTATTTGGATAGTTTGGCTGCTATTCAATGGCATGTAATTTATACCTTAATTTTTACAGCTATTATTTGGTGGATTTGCTATCGTTTATTCAAGAAAGCTGATATATAATTATTCGGAATTTTTTAAATGGCTTAATGCATGCTCAATAGTTGGATACAAAAATGTAAACCCCGCTTCACGAACTTTTTGATTATTAATGGTGGTACTTTTCAGTACTTCAATACTCATTTCACCCATTGCCACTTTTAAAAGTATAGAAGGAACATAAACAGGAATATACCATTTACCGCGTTGTACTTTAGCCAATGTTAAAGTAAGTTCTTTATTTGTTACTGGAACATTTGCAACAGCATTATATACGCCATTTAAATGATTATTCTCAATAGCGAATAAAAACATTCTGCACAAATCTTCTATATGAATCCAACTTACCTTTTGGCTACCATTCCCCAATATAGCAGCAATTCCCATATTTAAGGGTTGTTTAAATGCAGCCAAGGCACCACCCGTATTACTTAATACAATTCCAATTCTAAATTTAACCAGACGGATATTTAAGTCAATTAAAGGGCTAATACTCTCCTCCCAAAGTTGACAGGTTTCTCCTAAAAAATCATTATACGGCAAATCTGTTTCTACGAAACCATTCAATTTACTTTCGGGTGTATCTGGTCCATACCACCCAATTGCAGAAGCACTAATACAAGTTTGCACTTTATGATTGGGCAACTTTTGTAAAGCAGTAACAAGTAATTTACTACTATCTACCCTACTTTGTTGAATTATTTTTTTTCTTTTGTTAGACCAGCGTTTATCAGCCACTCCGGCACCTGCTAAATGTATAATTACATCGGCTTTTGCTAAAGCAGTTGTGTCAATTTCCCCTTTATTAATATCCCATGCAGCATATTGTAAATTATTTGTCGATGCCTGTTTTGGAGGATTTCTACTTAAAACAATAACATTATAATTATTTTTCAATAATTTTTTTGTAAGGTAGGAGCCTACCATTCCTGTACCACCTGTAATTAAAACTGTTTTCATTTTTCAGAATACTTTTAATATGCAAATCAACAATAAAAGGTAATAGTTTGTTGCAAAAAATAAACCCTTCGTTACCTAAAGCGAAGGGTTTTATGTATTCTACCAACTAAACCAAATAGTTAATCGGGCTTTTTACCGTCCAAAAAGCTATTTAAGCTTGAAATTTGTGTTTTGTTATTGTCATCTTTTTCAACAGTAAGTTTACTGTAAAAATTTTCTACTGATGCCAATTGATTATTACCAAACAATTCCATTTTCCTACGTACATAAGCAGGTACCGAATCAAACTCATTGTTTGGATCATTAGAATTCATGTTGAAAGATAAATTTCTTAATCGATGAATTCTCTCTGCTGCACGGCGACGTTGTTCTTCCGCCTCATCAAAATCAGTATTATATTGAAATAATGAAGGTTGTTCAACTTGTGTGCGTTCAGTAAAATGTTGTAGTTTATTTTCTGAAACTGTTTTTGGCACTTCATTTACCGGAGGTATAGCTTCGTTTTGAGCAGGTGTTTCATTTACTTCAAAAGTTGGATTTGTGTTTGAAGTACTTGGAAGATCTGGTTCAGCATAAATATTCACAGGTTTAGATAATATTGAAAAGTTAGAAGGCTTATCATTTTCTTCAATCTTTTCAGTAACCTTCATACCTGCAATATTTTCCTGAATAGCACTTTGAAAATCATTTTCTTTTTTAACTTCTTCTTTTGGAGCTACTATGTCAGTAATTTCCGTGCTTAACTCAAACTGTAATATTTCTGTTTCACGTGCATCTAATAATTCTTCCTGATTAGATAGAGAAAAAACTTCCTCCTGCTGAGTTTCTTCTTTTATGTGTGGAGCATAAACATCTTGAGGAGGGGCAACAGGCGCTTCAGTAGGGTTTACAGTATGATTGGTTGAAATATTATTAGTTGAATAATTCTCATGTTCATTTAAAGTAACTACTATCTTTTGCGGCTTGGGCTCTGCTTTTTGTGGGGCGGCAGGTTTTGCAAAAGGATTTTTATGCTCAAATCCGGTTGCAATCATAGTAATACCAATTTTTTTATCAAGCGAGTTATCATAACCCATACCAACAATTACATCGGTATTTTCACCTGCTTGCATGCGCAAATAGTTATTAATAATTTCAATTTCATCCATTGTAACTTCATGATCACCCTCGGCACTATTAATATTAATTAAAATCCATTTTGCACCTCTAATATCATTATCATTTAATAATGGAGAATTCAATGCTTCTTCAATAGCACGTTCTGCTCTATTTTCTCCTTCAACTTCCGCTTTTCCTAAAATGGCAACGCCACCATTTTTCATTACTGTACATACATCGGCAAAGTCAACAATAATATGTCCACGGCTATTAATAATATCGGTAATACATTTAGCAGCAGTAGCTAATACATTATCAGCCTTACTAAAAGCTTCTTTCATTTTTAAGTTACCATATTGCATGCGTAACTTATCATTGCTAATTACCAATAAAGTATCTACATAAGGTTTCAATTGTTTAATACCTTCTTCAGCCTGCGCCATACGGCGAGGGCCTTCAAAACCGAAAGGTGTTGTAACAATACCAACAGTTAAAATACCCAAGTCTTTACAAGTTTGTGCAACAATAGGTGCACCGCCTGTACCTGTTCCACCACCCATACCGGAGGTAATGAAAGCCATTTTGGTATTCACTTCTAAAATACTTTTTATTTCTTGTAAGGATTCTTCTGTAGCTTTTTTCCCAACTTCAGGATTAGCCCCTGCGCCCAAGCCCTGTGTAAGATGTGGTCCTAATTGAATTTTATTGGGCACTTTGCTTTGTTCCAGCGCTTTAGCATCAGTATTACAAATAATGAAATCAACACCTTCAATATTTTGTTCATACATAAAGTTAACGGCGTTGCTTCCGCCCCCTCCCACACCAAGCACTTTGATGATGGAAGATTTTTGTTTAGGTAAATCGAAGTGAATCATAACGTACGGTTTAATGGTTAGTTAGTAGAATAAACAGTTTGAAATTTATTTGATTATTTGGTCATCCTCTTCTTTAAATAGTTCAATAATACCATTTTTAAACTTATCCCAAAATCCTGAATTTAGCTTTGGAGTGATTGATTTTTGTGCTTTTTCCAGAATTTTTTCAGGTGCTTCAATCTTTACATCTTCTTGCAATTGCTGCGGCACTTGTATATGTTTGAACTGCTTAGAAAATTCTTTTGATTTAGATTCATAATCACTATAACCTTTTAAAATTAATCCCAAACAGGTAGCATACATAGGCTGTTTTAATTCAGCTACATGATTGGGTGCTAAATGCTCATTGGGGTACCCAATACGGGCATTTAAACCTGTTACATATTCTGTTAATTGTTTTAAATTTTTTAATTGAGAGCCACCACCGGTTAAAATAATACCACCATTAAGGGCTTTTTCATCCAAACCAATTTGTTTAATATGATAGCTGATGAATTCTAAAATTTCACTCATTCTTGCCTGAATAATTTGGGCTAGATTACGCATACTAATTTCTTTTGCAGGCAACCCTTTCAATCCGGGAATAGTTATATATGTATTGGCCTTTGCTTCATCGGCAATAGCGCAACCAAATTGTACTTTGAGGGCTTCAGCTTGTTGTTTTAAAACACCAAGGCCCATCCGTATATCGTGTGTAATATTTTCACCGCCAAAAGGTATTACCGCTGTATGCTTTAATATGCCTTCATAAAATATAGCCAAATCGCTGGTACCTCCGCCAATATCCAAAATAACTACGCCAGCTTCTAAATCTATATCACTCATTACTGCTGCAGCACTAGCTAAGGGTTGTAATACCAAATCCTTGGTATGCAAACCGCTTTTCAATACTGCACGATTAATATTCCGAATGGCATTTTTATCGCCGGTAATTAAGTGGAAATTAGCCCCCACTTTCACACCATTATACCCTACAGGATCTTTAATGTTTTGAATATTATCTACTTTAAAATCCTGAGGAATTACGTCAATAATTTCATCACTGGCCGGAATAAAAGTTCTTCTTTGATCAGCAATCAGTTGGTCAATTTCTCTTTTCTGAATTTCAGTTTCAGCATCTTGGCGAACAATATCACCACGGGTTTGTAGGCTTTTAATATGTTTACCAGCAATTCCTACATATACTTCTTCTATTAATAATTCAGGATTACTTTTTAAGCAGTTTTGCAATGCTTGTTGAATTGATTTAATGGTTAAATCAATATTCAACACATCGCCATGTTGTACGCCATTGCTATTAGCTTTACCAAAACCTAAAATCTCTAATTTTCCTTGTTCATTTTTTCTTCCTGCAATTACGGCAACCTTGGTGGTACCAATATCAAGTCCAACAATAATTGGCGACTCCTGATTCTCTGTAATTCCTGTAGTTGGGATCGCCATGTCGTTGATATTTGGTTGATTTTGCTGCATCATACTAACTTGTTTTATATAAGGTACGTTTTAAAATTTTATTGCTTTTTCATTATAGCTTTTGGAACATGATTGGGTTTGTATAAACTATTTTTTGTTCCTGATTTCTGATTAAATGATAACGTTGGTTTAGATGTTTTATTTTGTTTATCACGTATTTGTTTTTTTTCGCTATCAATATCACTTTTAATTGGTGTGGTTTCCTTCAAATCATGAACATTTAAGGGTTTATCTATTTGTTTAGCATAGCTAGAATCACTTACCCATGATACTTCATTGTTATTAATTGTTTCCATAGAATCCGACACAAGCGGAGTAACGTTATTTTTAACGCCAACAACCTGATTATTAAATCGCACATCAATTACTTTATAAGCATTCATGGCAACATGTGGAAATATTTGCTGATAAAATGCCAGCAGATTATTAAACTTCTTTTCCAAACTATCGGTTGTACCGAAGTTTATAATATGATTACCAATAGCCGGAACAATTTGAAATTCTGCATTGGGTTCAATATTAATTTGTGCCACTTGCGCAATCCAAAACTTATTTGCATTAATGTACTCAGCCATTTGAACCATGTTACGCAACAATAAGCTATCAGGTTTTGAAATCTTTGCAGCCATATTGCCCGGATAAGACGTAAAAACAGGTACATGTGCCGCAAACTTATCACTAACCGGTATTTGCATAGCAGAACTATCAATATAGAATGTATTACCATTGGTAGCAAGTACTAAAGCAATCGGTATTCTTTCTTTAACTTTTACATGCAAAACATTTTGGTTATCAAAATACAAAGCTGCATCTTTTACCCACGCATTCTTTTTAACCAATAATTCGTAATATTTTAAATGAATAGCCGAAAGAGGTTGATGATCAATGTTACCACCTTTCTTTAATATATCTACAATATCGCTTTCATCTATAAAAGCTTCCTGATAGTCCTTATCCAATTCCACACTAATACCCGAGCATAGTTGTTTATTTTGTCGCTGCATAGCTGCTGAAAAAAGTGCAATTACACCAATACCCACAGCAATCCAAAAAAGCAATACTATACTGGTTTTTTGGAATAACTTTTGGGACTGTATGTAATTTTTAAATGCCATTATTGTGTTAATATATTTTTTAAAGGTTCTACTAATTGGTCAATATCACCAGCGCCAGCAGTTACTATCAATTCCGGCTTATTGACATTCGCCCATTGCAATAATGACTCTTTGTTCATGAGCAAAGTTTTTTCAGCAGACATTTTAGATGCCAACCAAGCACTGTCAATACCTGGAATTGGCAATTCACGAGCCGGATATATTGGCAATAATATAACCTGATCGGCTTTTTGTAATACCCTAGCAAAATCATTTCCAAAATCTCTGGTTCTGGTAAACAAATGCGGCTGAAACACCAATACAAATTTTCTATTGGGAAACAATGTACGTACACCTTCAATTAAAGCATTTAGTTCTGCGGGGTGATGGGCATAATCGTCAATTAGGCTATGTTTATCTGTATTTACAATCATTTCAAACCTCCGCTTCACTCCTTTGAAAGAAGCAATAGCTGCTTGAATTTTATAATTGTCAATACCCAACTGTTTGGCTACCCATATGGCTGCTAAAGCATTTTCAATATTATGCATTCCCCCCATGTGTAATTGAAGATCAGCAATTAATCCCTTTGGGGTTTGTGCAGAAAAATGAAAAGCACCTTGCTGTACACTGATATTTGTTGCATACACATCAGCTTGTGTATTGTTTAAACTATAAGTAAAATTTTCTACTCCTTTATTCAATTGGTTTCCACAATGTATAGAAGCATGATACAATAAACTGCCTTCATTTTTTACTTGATGCGTAAAAGCAACAAATGCTTCCTCAACTGCTGCAGCTGTACCATAAATATCTAAATGGTCAGCGTCAACTGCTGTAACAATGGCCAAATTAGGATGTAATTTCAAAAAACTTCTATCGTATTCATCTGCTTCAACCACCACAACATTATTATCACTGCTCCAGAAATTGGTTCCGTAATTGGCAGCAATTCCTCCCAAAAACGCATTGCATCCAAAACCTGAATGCCTTAATATATGCGCTATCATAGTACTGGTAGTAGTTTTACCGTGAGTGCCGCTAACGCAAATATTAAAACTGTTAGCGGTAATCCATTGTAAAACATCACTTCGCTTTACCAATAAAAAATTATTTTCTTTACAATAAATAAACTCTTTATTATTTGTTGGAATTGCCGGCGTATATACAACAACATCCGGATTAAGGGGAATTGATGTTACATCTTCTTCATAATGCACACTAATACTTTCCTTATTCAACTGCTCTGTTAATGCCGTTTTTGTTTTATCGTACCCACTAACGGTTGCCCCTTTTGCATGAAAATAACGAGCCAAAGCACTCATGCCAATGCCGCCAATACCTATAAAATAAATGTTCGTTATGGTTTTAATATCAATCATTGAATAGTATCTAAAATTTTTTCAGCAATGGTTTCTGCTGCATGTAATTGCGCCAAACCGGCAATATTTTTTATAAACTTTTTTTGCAATATTTCATTGGTTAATAATGAAATAATAGTAGAGACCAACTGTTCTGCAGCGTTGGCATCTTTCACCATTAATGCAGATTCTTTATTTACTAAATATTGTGCATTAATTGTTTGATGATCTTCTGCCGCATATGGATAAGGCACAAATACAACCGGCTTTTTAGCTACACATAATTCTGCAACCGACATGGCTCCTGCACGAGATACTACGATATCTGCTGCTGCATATGCCATTGCCATATTTTCTATAAATGGCTTTATACAAACAAAAGGGTATTCTTTAACCAAATTTTGATATTCGCTATACAAAGCCGTACCCGTTTGCCAAATTATTTGCGCATCGGCTTCATTAATCAAATCCAAGTTTTTAGCTATAGCTGAATTAATACTTTTTGCACCTAAACTGCCGCCTAAAATCAAAACAGTTTTTTTATTTTCATTTAACTGAAAGTATTGTATTGCTTCATTCTTGTTAATGCTATTATAGATAATTTCTTCACGAACAGGATTACCTGAAAATATAATTTTGTTGGCAGGAAAATACTTTTCCATTCCATCAAAAGCAACAAAAACAAAATTTGCTTTTTTGGCCAATAGCTTATTCGATTTGCCGGCCAAAGAATTGCTTTCATGAATAAATGTGGGGATCTTTTTGCGTTGAGCAGAACGTAAAACTGGGAAAGTTGTATAGCCTCCAACACCAATTACAGCATTGGGTTTAAATTGTTGCAATATTTTATTTACCTGCCAAAAACTTTTGATTAACTTAAGTGGTAATGAAATATTTTTGAAAATATTGCTTCTATTATATCCTGCAATGTCAATTCCAATTATTTTATAACCAGCCTTAGGAATTTTTTCCATTTCCATTTTACCCTTTGCACCTACAAACAGCAATGAAACGGACGCTTTCTTTTCCAATGCCTTAGCAATAGCTAAAGCAGGGAAAATATGGCCGCCTGTACCGCCACCTGCAATTAAAATGTTCACTTTATTTTGCATTACTGTTTGCATATTTAAAATTATGTGTTCGCTACTTTTGCTGTTACAGTTTCAGGTTTATTATTTGTAACCTCTTCAGTATCCTTTCCTTCTAATTGTTCCACATTTCGTGCTACACTTAAAATAATACCAATTGATGCACAGGTAAATAAAAAAGAACTACCACCCATACTAATTAATGGAAGTGTAACACCTGTTACCGGCACAATATTTACGTTAACAGCCATATTGGCTAATGCTTGTATAGCCAGTGTAAAGCTTAGTGCTAAAGCTAAAAATGCACCAAATGCATAAGGGCAACGTCGGAAAATGCTAATACATCTGTATAAGAAAAGCAAATAAATAAAAATAATAAACCCACCGCCTAAAAGCCCGTACTCTTCAATTATAATGGCATAAATAAAATCGTTATACGCCTGCGGCAAATAATTGCGCTGGCGACTATTACCGGGCCCAAGCCCCACCAATATACCACCGTTAGCAATAGCTATTTTAGCTTGTTGTACTTGGTAAGGTACATCGGTGCTGTTACTATAGATAAAATCCTGTACACGCTTTACCCAAGTAGTAAATCGGCCAACATGATTTAATTTTTCAATGTTGTTCGTTTTTTCTACCACTTCAGATTTTACCGGTTTGTATGTTGAAACTGCCACTAATACAATAACCAATAATGGAATTGCTGCAATAGCAATAACCAATAATAAATGCTTAATACTTACCCTACCAATAAACATAAGCAGTAATGAAGTAGCAAATGTTAGTAAAGCATTAGAAAGATTGGCTGGTGCAATAAGCACACAAACTAATGCAACAGAAATTATAATAGGCAAAAATCCTTCTTTGAAATTTTTAATGACTTGTTGCTTTTTGCTCAACATTTTTGACAAGTACATGAAAAGCGCAAGCTTAGCAAAATCGCTGGTTTGAAATGACATATTAATAATGGGTAAACGAATCCAACGACTACCATCATTAATACGTGTGCCAAAAAATAAAGTATATGCTAACAAGGGTATTGAAATATAAAATAGAAAGGTGGCTATTCTAGAAAAAATGGTATAGTTTATTTTATGTAAGAAATAAATAAGCAGCATACCCATTACCATAAATGCCAACTGCTTAAACAAATAAACTTCATTGTTACCCTTGTTCATTTTGTATGCCAGCGATCCAGTAGCACTGTAAACTACCAATACCGATATCAAAGCCAACAAAATAACAATACCCCAAATAAACTTGTCACCTCTTGTTTTTTTCAAAAGGTTTCCCTTTACTTCTTCAATAGAAGAGAGTTGCGCAAATAGTGTATCGTTATTAAGTTGACTCATTTTTATAGATCTTTAACAGCCAGTTTAAATTGGTTACCTCTATCTTCAAAATTTTTAAACAAATCGAAGCTTGCACAAGCAGGACTCAATAAAACTACATCGCCTTTTGCAGCTAATTTGAAGGATTGAGCTACAGCATCAGTAGCACTGGCAGTTTCAACAATTACGGGAACAATGTTTTTAAAAGCAGCAATAATTTTTTTATTATCGGTGCCCATACAAACTATTGCTTTCACCTTTTCCTTTACTAAGTCAGTAATCAAGCTGTAGTCGTTTCCTTTATCAACGCCACCTAAAATTAAAATGGTAGGCTTTGTCATACTTTCTAAAGCAAACCAGGTACTATTAACGTTAGTAGCTTTACTGTCGTTAATAAAATCAACACCACGAACAGTTGCTACATATTCCATTCTATGTGCCAAACTTTGAAAATCATTAACAGCTTCCCGGATTTTTTCTTTTCTAATACCAACTGTTGTTGCGGCAATACATGCAGCCATAGTGTTGTAAGTGTTATGCTTTCCTTTTAAAGCGAAATCGTAAATACTCATACTTACGCGTTCTTCTTGAATGCGTAACATCATTTGATCTCCTTTAAGGTAAGCTCCGTTTTTAATTTCGTGTTTCATAGAGAATGGTAGTGGGTTAGTATGTGTGATTGAAATATTGTTTAGCTGTTGTTGAATTACAGGGTCATCATCACAGTAAATGAAATAATCTTCATAATTCTGATTTTCAATAATTCTGAACTTACTGCTGATGTAGTTCTGAAAATTATAGTCATATCTGTCTAAATGATCTTCTGTAATGTTTAGTAATACCGCTATGTGTGGTTTAAAATTTACTATGTCGTCTAATTGAAAAGAACTGATTTCTGCAACATACCATTGTTTTGAATTTAATGCCACTTGTTTTGCGAAAGAAATACCAATATTACCTACCAATGCTGCATCAAAACCACCTTCATTTAAAATATGATAGGTAAGTGCAGTTGTTGTGCTTTTCCCATTACTACCGGTTATGGCAATAATTTTACTTTCTCCGCAATATTGAAAAGCAAACTCAACTTCACTAATAACGGGTATCCCTTTCTGTTTAATTTTCTGTATGATAATAGTTTTATTAGCTATACCGGGACTTTTTACAACAAGAGCAGATTGTAATATTTTATCTTCGGAATGCTGTTTTTCTTCAAAAGCAATATCATACTTGTACAATTCATGCTTATATTTTTCGGAAATAGCATTAGCATCACTAACAAATACATTAAATCCTTTTTGTTTTGCCAAAATAGCTGCACCCACGCCACTTTCACCGGCACCTATTATTATAAGAGGCAGGTTATTTGGTGAACTAAAATTGATATGACTTAATATATTCATCATACTATTACTATCGAATTTTTAAGGTTACAATTGAAAGCAGTACACAAAAAATAGTAATTATCCAAAACCGAACAGCAATTTTGCTTTCATGAAAACCCTTTTTTTGAAAGTGGTGATGCAATGGACTCATTAAAAAAACTCTTCGTCCCTCGCCATATTTCTTTTTGGTGTATTTAAAATAACTTACCTGAATAATTACACTTAATTCTTCAATTAGAAACACACCACAAAAAATAGGAATTAAAAGTTCTTTACGTACAATAATGGCCAATGAAGCAATAATCCCTCCTAAAGCAAGACTACCGGTATCTCCCATAAATACTTGTGCAGGATATGCATTGTACCATAAAAAACCAATACATGCTCCAACAAAAGCACCAACAAAAATGGACAACTCTCCCAAGTTAGGGATGTACATAATATTTAAATATTCAGCAAATTTTAAATTGCCACTAACATATACGAATATGCCTATTCCAGCACCAATTATAGCACTTACACCTGCAGCCAAACCATCTAAGCCATCGGTAATATTGGCACCATTTGAAACTGCTGCAATAATAAATGTTACAATTAGTATATAAATTACCCAAGTATACTTTTCAGCCCCTTCTCCTATCCAACTAATTAATTTGCTATAATTAAATTCATGGTTTTTGGTAAATGGGATAGTTGTTATCGGTGTTTTTACTTCAACAAATTTTCTATTTTCACCTTCAATATTTCTTGTTACTAAATTTGAACCTTTAGCTACAATTTCACCAGCATGTAATGACTTGTTTACTTCTTTTGTAATCACTTCTCTTTCCACAGTTACATTACTATTAAAATATAAGGTTGCACCAATAATTATTCCTAAACCAACCTGACCAATTATTTTGCTAACCCCTGCTAATCCATCACTGTCTTTCTTTTTGTATTGCTCACCACGTTGTGTAGCTAATTTTCTAGCTTTTATTTTAAAGTAATCATCTAAAAAGCCAATAATACCTAACCAAACTGTACACAGTAACATTAATCGGATGTATACTTTATTTAAATCTGCAAATAACAAAGTGGGTATAATGATGGCCAACAAAATGATAATACCGCCCATTGTTGGAGTGCCTTTCTTTTCTTGTTCGCCCGCCAATCCTAAATCGCGAACGGTTTCGCCTAATTGTTTATTCTTTAAAAATTGAATTAGTTTTTTACCAAAGACAGTAGTAATAATCAATGATAATAATATAGCCATAGCTGCACGGAAAGTTAGGTATTGAAATACCCCTGCTCCCATAATATTGTAATGTTGTTTAAGCCAGCTAAATAATTCGTATAACATGATTTATATTATTATCGGTTATTTTAATGTTTACTACTGGTTAAAAAAATGATTCAAAACTTCTTTATCATCAAATGGATGTTTAACGCCATTTATTTCTTGATACTTTTCATGTCCTTTTCCGGCTATTAGAATTATATCTCCTTCATTTGCCAATTTCACGGCTTGTTCAATTGCATTTCTTCTGTCGGGAATTACAATGTATTTTTTCTTTGCTGCTGTGGTTAAACCATTTTCCATATCGGCCAATATATCCATCGGATTTTCTGAACGGGGATTATCGCTTGTAAAAATGGCTTTGTTACTGTAATCACAAGCTGCTTGTGCCATTAATGGACGTTTTGTTTTATCCCTATCACCTCCACAACCAACTACGGTAATAATATTTTGATAATCTTTTTTTAACTTCTTTAGTGTGGTTAATACATTCTCTAATGCATCGGGGGTATGGGCATAATCAACAATACCTATTACATTTTTATTGCTAATAATATAGTCAAATCTACCCTCAGCACCCGTTAAACCACTAAGTGTTGTTAATACTTTTGTAGGTTCTTCTTGTAAACAAACTGCTGCGGCATAAACTGCCAACAAATTATAAGCATTGAATTCACCAATGAGTCTGAAATGCACATCCGTACTATTAATTTGCATTTGCAAACCGGTTAATGAATCGTCTAAAATTTTACCTTTAAAATCTGCGGAGGTTTTTAAACTATAGTAATATTTTTTTGCTTTTGTATTTTGCAACATTACCTCACCACGTTTATCATCTTTATTTGATATTGCAAACGCTGTTTCAGGTAAATTATCAAAGAAACTTTTTTTAGCTTTTAAATATTCTTCAAATGTTTTGTGGTAATCTAAATGATCAAGTGTTATGTTAGTAAACAAAGCACCAGCAAAATTCAATCCAGTTATTCTATGCTGATGAATGGCAATACTGCTGCACTCCATAAAAGCATGTGTACAATTTTCATTTACCATTTTATGCAATAATGCATTTAAACTAATTGCATCGGGTGTTGTTAATGATGCAGGAATTACAGTTTGTTGAATTTTATTTTCAACAGTACTAATTAATCCGCAGGAATAGCCCAATGCTGAAAATAATTTGTATAATAAAGTGGCTACCGTTGTTTTACCATTAGTACCGGTAACACCAACCAACTTTAATTTTTCAGAAGGACAATCATAAAAATAATGAGCCATATAAGCCACTGCCTCATGTGAGTTAGCTACTTTGATATACGTAACCCCTTCCACTCTATTTTCCGGTAACTCTTCTGCAACAATAATTGTAGCTCCTTTATTAACTGCAGATGCAATAAATGTGTGCCCATCAACAGCAGTACCTTTAATAGCAATAAAAGCAGAGTTTTTTTCAACTTTACGAGAATCAATACATAAAGCTACAACCGGTACATTAGTAGCACCATGTATCTCGAGTAACTTTATTTTATATAATATGTCCTGCAATAATTTCATCACAATTAATTTAATATTACAGATACTACCATTCCTTTTGAAACGGCTTCTCCCGGCATTATTGATTGATTGATTACTTTACCGACACCTTTTGCATTTACTTTTAAACCCATATTTCCACACAAATACATTACATCTTTTAATCCCATCCCGGTTAATGCAGGCATCTTATTCGGTTGTATATTTTTGGCATACAACTTTACACTGGCTTTTGTTCCTGCAACACCTACCCAATCATCAACAACGCTTGCAGAATCCTTCGCTTTAATTTTCAATGATTGAACCAAGGTTAATGCATCATTTTTATATCCTACATAATTGAAATAGCTACTATCAATTGTAGAAGCAACTAGTTGAGTATTGTTTTGCTTTACGTATAAAGTATATAACCTGTCCGCAATTTCTTTGAATACAACACCGGCAACATCAGCACCATAAAAAACTTTAGCAAATGGTTTGTTTTTAATAACCACAATACAAGTGTATTGTGGATGATTAGCCGGAAAATAACCAGCAAATGAAGATTGATACACTTTATTGGCATATCCCTTATTTCCCTCTGCCACCAATGCTGTACCGGTTTTCCCTGCAACCGGATAGGGAGAGTTTTTAAATAATTTTTTAGCTGTTCCATTAATACAAACACCTTCCAAACTTTCCTTTACTTGTTTTAAAGTATTGTTACTACAAACCTTATTAATTAGAACTTCAGGCTCAATTTTTTTCAATACTTTTCCCTCCTCTGTTATGGCATTTACCAAATAAGGTTTCATCATTGTTCCATTATTGGCAATAGCATTGTACAATGTAAGTGTTTGCAATGGTGTAACTTCAACATTATAGCCAAACGCCATCCATGGCAAAGTTGTAGCACTCCAATTTTTACTGCCCGGCTTAATAATGGTAGAGTTACGTTCACCTACTAAATCAATTCCGGTTTTTTCATCCAATCGAAAATTGTGTAATTGCTTAATGAATGCAGATGGATTATTTCTATATGCATCTAAAGCCATTTCTGCCATACCAACATTTGAGCTTAATTCAAAAGCTTGCTTAGCCGTAACTTCAAAATTGCCATGTTGCTCAGCATCTAAAACTGTTCTGTCTGCAATTTTGAAAGTTCCTCCATGTAAGTTTACCCTTTGATTTAGTGTTATTTTTTTATCTTCTAACAAAGCCATTAATGTTGCTAACTTAAATGTTGAACCGGGTTCAGATGCATTAATAGCATAATTATAATTTTCATAATAATTACCATCTTGTCCTTTTCCCAAGTTAGCCATTGCCTTTATTTTACCGGTATTTGTTTCCATTACAATAGCACAACCGTGTTCAGCATCATTTTGCATCAACATTTTTAATAAAGCATTTTCTGTAATTTCTTGGATTAAAACATCGATATTGGTAATAATATCTTTACCATTGATTGCCTCCGACTCATAGGCTCCATCAACAGGAACACCTACACCACCGGCAATATAACGTACCAGCCTTGTTCCAGATTTACCTTTTAAAATGCTGTCATAGCTTAATTCCAAACCCACCTTAAATGAGTCTCTATCTAAACCAATAGTTCGAAATGCCAACATTTTATATGGATTTAAGCGAATACTTTTATCATCGGCAATAAAACCACTTTTATTTTTACCTAATCGAACAAGCGGAAAACTTTTCATGGCAGTATATTGCTCGTATGAAATATTTTTTTTCAATAAATAATACCTAAATTTTTCTTTATAACCTTTCATCAAAATCCGCTTGTATTCTGCAGATGATGCATCTTTGAATAAATTGGCCAAAGAAATACTTAAGGAATCAACATTTTCTCTAAACCTCTTACCATTTTTTTCTCTTAACCCTTCTGCACCAAAATCAACATAAATATCAAACTGAGGAATACTGGTACTTAACATTTCACCATCTTCACTATAAATAGTACCTCTTTCAGCATCAGTTTCTACATAACGTTCGTGCAAGCTGTCACTTAAGCTTTGCCAATATTTTCCTTGTACTTGTTGAATGTAAATAGCTTTTCCAAAAATGAAGATACCTACCACTACTACTAAAATGTAGATTAGGTAAACTCTCCATAATATGTCGTTTTTCACATTCACTAATGCTTACTATTTTTTGTTGATATAAATTTTAACGGGCAATTCTTTGTTTATTTGTAAACCCATTGGTTGTACTTGTTTTAAAATTTCCGATTCCTCAGTTTTATACATCACCTCACTCTTCAATGTCTTATACTGGTATTGCAAATCAGTTATATCATTTTTTGTTTTACTTATGTTACGAATGGTCTTGTCAGCAATATGTCCATTAGCTATGTATAACACAATTAAAAAGCTAACAAACAGAATAAACACCAGGTTATTGGTTATCCATTCTGACTTAAAAAGTTTATTTAACTTTTTATTTTTTTTATTCTCAGATTGATCAGACACCATTCTATATTCGTTTTAGATTTTTTCTGCAACACGCAATTTGGCGCTTCTACTACGTGCGTTCAATTTCATTTCTGCTGCACTTGGCACCAATGGCTTTTTAGTAATTAATTTAAATTTTGGCTGAAAAGAACTATTTCCAAAAGGACTATTCTCTTCTTCATCTACAATGCCTTTAAAACTATTTTTCACCAACCTATCTTCTAGTGAATGAAACGTAATAATAACTGCTCTTCCACAAGGCATAAGCAAATCGGGTAATTGTTTTAGCAAATCAGTTAATGCCCCTAATTCATCATTCACAGCTATACGCAACGCCTGAAATACTTGAGCAAAATATTTATTAGGATTACCCTTAACCATATTGGCAATAGCAGATTTAAATTGTGCTATTGTACTAACGTGGGTGTGCTGACGAACCTGAACAATATGCTTTGCCAATGTTTTAGAATTGGTAACCTCACCATACTTTTCAAATAACTGATGCAATTGTTGTTCTGAATAAGTTGCAATAACTTTTTCAGCTGTCAATTCATTTCTACTATCCATTCGCATATCCAATGGCCCATCGAATCGAATTGAAAACCCACGTGAGGCTTCATTAAACTGATAACTACTTACACCTAAATCTGCCAGTACACCATTTACTTGAGCAACACCATGCAACTTTAAAAAACGGGCTAAATGGCGAAAGTTTTCAGGAATAAATACAATTCTTGCATCTGCTTTAAAATTTTTAAAAGCATCTGCATCCTGGTCAAAAACAAATAAACGGCCCTCATTATTTAGTTTTTGCAAAATAGCGGTTGAATGCCCCCCTCCCCCAAAGGTGCAATCAACATAAACACCACCGGGTTGTATGTTTAACATATCAATCGCTTCATTAAGCATTACGGGTATATGGTAAGCAGCATTCATTATATATTATTTAAAATAAATACCAATTTATTGCTTGCTATCATCTAAACCACCCATAACATCTTTAGCCAAATTGCTGAAATCTTCAGGTGAAAAATCTTCAAAGAGCTGTTTATATTTAGCAGCATCCCAAATCTCAAACCTATCTATAGCGGCAGCCAATACAATATCTTTTAGTAACGATGCATACTCTTTTAATGAAGCGGGTAACAATAAGCGCCCTGCAGTATCCAACTCAACTTCAGTAGCCCCACCTAAAAACTGGCGGCGGAATTGCCTTACTTTTGGGTCAAAATCATTTAACCGATTAATTTTTGCAATAATGGTCTCCCAACTTTTCATGGTATACAGGGTAAGGCATTTTTCAAAACCACGACTTACAATAAAACGAGACTCCCCCTCCGGCAACTGCTTTTTCAAGCCACCGGGCAACAGGAAGCGACCTTTCGCATCAACTGTAGCCTCATATTCGCCGTGAAATCCGTTCATGTGATTGTTTGTGGTTTAAAATTACCATTTATTTACACAAAATAACACTTTTTCCCACTTTAAATGCAAATTTTGGGCTTTTCAATTTATCCACAAGCTAAAATAAACGTAAAGCCTTATTCAGACTATATTTGCTGCGAATTTTTGAGAAAAAGCCATGAACAGAATGTTAATTAGTGTGGATAAGCAATCAAATTTTGTGAATTAACCTGTGAATAAGGGAAAAAACTACCAAAAACTGAAAAAAAAGCTATTTATTATAAATGAATAATACCCATGTATGAGGAAAACTTATGTTTTCGCAACATTGAATAACCATAAGTTTTAAAAACCAAGGAGCATGAAACATATCCCTAACATTGAAATAAAGGATTACCAATATGAACTACCTGAAAAGTCAATTGCCAAATATCCTTTACCAGAACGAGATGCCAGTAAACTCTTAATTTATAAAAATGGGTTAATTGAAACCAGTCAGTATAAATTTCTTCCCCGGTTTTTACCTGAAAATACAACACTTGTATTCAATAATACGAAGGTAGTTGAGGCACGTTTACAATTTTTAAAACCAACGGGCGGCCAAATTGAGGTTTTTTGTTTGGAACCATATGATGACAATGAAGATATTATTATGGCCATGCAAACAACTGGAAAGGTTAATTGGAAATGCTTAATAGGTGGTGCCAAAAAATGGAAAAGCGGGAATTTAGAAAAAAATATTAATACTCCTAACGGTACTGTATTGCTGCAGGCAAATAAAAAAGAACAAATTAGTGAAACAGGCGTTTTTGTTATTGAATTTAGTTGGAATAATGAAACCCTAAGTTTCGCAGAAATTTTGCACTATGCGGGTATTATACCTTTACCACCTTATTTAAACAGAGAAACAGAAAAGGAGGATGCTGTTCGTTATCAAACTGTATATGCTGAAAAAGATGGCTCAGTTGCCGCACCTACTGCCGGCTTGCATTTCACTACCCAATTACTGAACGAATTGCAAGGAAACGGCATAAAAGAAGCCTATATTACACTGCATGTGGGAGCAGGTACTTTTAAACCTGTTAAAGCAAATGAGATTGCTAACCATGAAATGCACGCAGAATTTATTGATGTTCAGAAAAATACTATTCGCCACCTTTTACAACAACTTAATGCACCCATTATAGCAGTTGGTACTACCTCTTTGCGCACTTTGGAGTCTTTATATTGGATTGGAGTAAAAATTCATGAATGGTTTCAAATACATCAAAATTACAATGGGCTAACCGATTTGAATGTGGAACAATGGGCACCTTACCATTCGAACAACAAATCCATTACCTCCAGCGAAGCATTACAAGCTATTCTTAACTGGATGGACGCAAAGGGAACTGAACGACTCATAACTAAAACCAGCATTATTATTGTGCCGGGATATACATTTAAAATTATAAAGGGATTAATCACCAATTTTCACCAACCACAATCAACTTTACTACTGCTCATTGCGGCAATTATTGGTACCGAATGGAAAAAACTTTATCAATTTGCATTGAACAACAATTTTAGATTTTTAAGTTATGGAGATGGTAGCTTATTATGGTTATAATAATTCACTATGCACTATTCATGGGCATTTCAATAGTAAATGAGGTTCCTTTTCCCAAAGTACTATCAACTTTTATTTTGCCTTTATGTGCATCTATAACAGTTTTAACGTAGCTCATACCTAACCCAAATCCCTTTACGTTATGTACATTACCGGTGTGAGCCCTATAAAATTTTTCAAACACACGTCTAACAGTTTCTTTACTCATGCCAATACCGTTATCCTCAATATTAATAGTAAAATTTTTACTTACGTTTTGTGTGGTAATTTTAATAACTGGCTGCTCTTGTGAATACTTGATAGCATTATCAACCAAATTAGAAAGCAAGTTAGAAAAATGTACTTCATCTACTAACAATAAATCATTTTTAGCATTGAGTTGAAGAATAACTTTCGCATTTTTTTCATTTAGTTGCAACTGGTAATTATCAATTACTTTTCTAATTAAATCATGTACATGTATTTGTACCTTTTTCAGTTGTAATTCCTGTTTTTCAGTAATTGCTGCTTGTAGAATAGTTTCTACATGTTTATTCATGCGTTTATTTTCTTCCTTAATGATGCCGCTGAAGTAGTTTAATTTTTCTTTGTCAGATTGTACTTTTTCATTCCGAATAGCATCAACAGCCAAAGAAATAGTTGCCAATGGTGTTTTAAACTCATGCGTCATATTATTAATAAAATCGCTTTTTATTTCGCTTAATTTTTTTTGATTAATTAGCGTACGAACGGTAACATAAAATGCAGCCAATATAACTAACATGAATAAAGCAGCTCCAACAATTATCCACTTCAAAGAATCCCATACCTGATGTTGAAAATCGGGCACTACTATTATTAAGTTTTCATAAGGTCCTATTCCTTCTAAATCACTGCCACTTTCGGGCATTATAGGAACAAAAATTCTGCGGTTATGTAATGTATCCCAAAATTCTTTTTCAAAGCCTGCCGACTTCATTTCTATTTCATCATTATTATTGGTAATGGCAAACTCAAAATTTAAATCTTTAATATTGGATTTGTGAAATGCAGATTGCAATTTTTGAGCAATATCCTGTTGAGAAAATCTGTCACTTATAGCTGGTGGCCTTATTAAACTCATAAAGTCATTGGCAATTCTAAAACCCGGGCGTTTAGGGAAACGAAGTGATGGAGTATAATGCATGCTTTTACTTAAGTCAACTGCTACATTAATGCAGGCTTCTTTTACATTGCGCTGTAATTGTTCCTGCCTAACAGCCAGCAAATTTTTTAACCAGGAGGCTTGCAATAAAAATAAGCCAACAAGTGATAGAGATATTAAAACAACAATTAATGGAAAAGTTTTCTTCATCATTTACTTCAAATATAATGTACCATCCATTAGCATAGGCAAAGGTTAAAGTTTTATAAAGCCTTTAACTTATTAAAAATTATTTATTATTAAAGTGCAATATCGGGTACATTATCGGGGCAAATTAATTTACCCAAAGTTTTACTTTTAATTTCCTCAACAGTAACTCCGGGTGCTTTTTCTTTTAAGAGAAAGCCATTGGGTGTAATTTCTAAAACAGCTAAGTCAGTTATTATTTTTTTCACGCATCTTAAACCTGTTAATGGTAGCGTACATGCCGGTAATAATTTACTTTCCCCTTTAGGATTTGTATGTATCATGGCAACAATAATATTCTTAGCACTAGCTACTAAATCCATAGCACCGCCCATACCTTTTACCATTTTGCCGGGAATTTTCCAGTTGGCTATATCACCCTGCTCACTTACTTCCATAGCACCTAATACAGTTAAATCAATTTTTCCGGCTCGTATCATTCCAAAGCTTTCTGCACTATCAAATAAAGCAGCACCTTTAATAAGTGTTACTGTTTCTTTTCCGGCATTAATTAAATCGGCATCTACCTCTTCTTCTGTTGGGTAGGGCCCCATTCCCAAAATGCCATTTTCAGATTGAAATATAATGGTCATGTTTTCAGGAACATAATTCGCCACTAATGTAGGTATACCGATACCCAAATTAACATACATGCCATCCTTCAGCTCTTTGGCTATTCGTTTAGCTATTCCAAATTTATCTAACGCCATAAATATGTGTATTAAAATAAATAAATTATTTATTAACTATTTTAACGGTGCGCTTTTCAATTCTTTTTTCATAATTAGCACCTTGAAAAATTTTATGAACATAGATGCCCGCAACGTGTACATCATCGGGATCGATTTCACCGGGCTGCACTAGGTGCTCAACTTCTGCAATTGTAATATTCCCCGCTTTTGCCATTGAAGTAGAAAAATTACGTGTGGTTTTTCTAAATACTAAGTTCCCCATAGTATCACCTTTCCAGGCTTTAACAATAGCAAAATCAGCATGCAATGCCAGTTCCATTAAATAAGGCTTATTATTAAAATAGCGAACCTCTTTACCAAAAGCTACTTCTGTTCCAAAGCCGGCGGGTGTATAAAACGCAGGAATACCCATAGCCGCCATTTGTATACGAGTAGCTAAAGTACCTTGTGGAATTAAATCAACTTCTAATTCACCATGCAACAACTGTCTTTCAAATTCTGCATTCTCGCCTACATAACTACTAATCATTTTTTTTATTTGCTTTTTTTTCAAAAGCAATCCTAAACCAAAATCATCTACCCCCGCATTGTTTGATATGCAAGTCAATTGATTAATTCCTTTTTGCACTAATGCAGCAATACAATTTTCAGGAATACCATTTAAACCAAATCCACCCAACATTATTGTGGAACCACTTTCAATTGGTTGGATAGCCTCGTGCGCATTTGATACTACCTTATTCATACTATTTTATAAGTTGTTGTTAGAAGAATGAAAAATAGCAATTATTGCTAAAACTAACGATTGTTCACTTGCAATTTAATACAAATATCGTTAGCGAGATGAATAAAAATGGTAAGGAAGAAGTTACAAACTATTTGTGCAATTTAAGCGAATCAACTGGATGCATGGTTAAACGTTTGCCATATGCTGAAAGTGAGTCAATTAATTTTTTCATTTTATCAGGATGCTGTTCGTAATATGATAAACTATGATAAAAGCTACTTTTAGTGATATGATGCCAATAAAAAACCTGTTCAAATTGTTTACGATCATCTCGCATTTTTCTAAACACTGTATCCTGCCCTGCTTTCATGTTGTTCCATTCATTAGCATTCAATAAATCCCACATTACAACTTTCATAGAATCGAAGTTGAGAATGGGCATTTCCGATTTATGATGGTTACATGCAGCTAGGGCGATAAAAAAACAAATCAGGATTAAAAATTTCTTCATTTTGTGTTTAGAAAAATAAAATAGTATATTAATTTATAATTGCAGTTGTTCTTTATATTTAGTTGCATTGCCTACATCTAAGTTGGTACAAACATCTAAGGCTTTCATTTTCTCATCTGTATTCGCTTTCACAAATAAACCAATTAATTCCTGTACTTTGGTTTGCATAAAAAACTGAACAAACATGGTATTTGGATGTTCGCGATTAAAAGATTGTAATAAATTTAATGCTTGCAATACACCTGAACGACCTTGTTGTTCATTATCATACATATTATCTAAGCCTAAACGATAATAATCATAAATAACAGTATGCAAAATATTGTTGGCATTGTTTGTTAAATTATCAACTAACCAATATCTGTTTCGCAAACCATCAAATGCACGCCACCCACTAATACTGGCATCTTCAGGAGCGTTATTGACAATATTTTGAGCTTTTAAAAAATAGGGCTGACCTGCTTTTGGGGCAAATGAATCATAATCTAATCCAATAATAACATAAGCGTAATAGGCTAATACAGCAGTTAAATTGGCCACCAATGGATCACTTCCCTGCACTCTACTATCATTAAATTCAATAGGCTGGAATTCAATATACTTAAATGTTACATCCGGATCTTGAAAATTAACCAATGCGGCTTGATAGCTACTATTATACACCGGCCTAGCAGCCTGAATAATTAAGGAAGAAGTAAACACATTGGTTTGTGGCATTGATTCAATATTGAATAAAAAACTACAAACAATTTTTTCGGCAGGGTTAAATTGATCGTCAGTCCACTTACGACTATTTAAAAAATTGGTTAATTGTGATTGTAATGTTGTAAATATTTTTTTATCAATAGTGGTATTTACCCTGCTTGCATTAATAGTTACCTTGGCTTGCAGTTCCTGAGCAAAACCAAAATGAACTAATGAGCACGCTAATACAATTAATATAATAAAAAAACTACGCATTTAAATCTTTACTTATAAAAACAACAATTTCATTTGCCACTTCAGTTTTAGATTTTAATGGAACAACCTCTTTATTACCATTTTTTGAAATGATGGTAACTTGGTTCGTATCGAAACCAAAACCTGCATGTGCATTATTAAGTGAATTTAGGACAATACTATCAATTTTTTTTACATTTAATTTTTCTAAGGAATTTTTAAGTTCATTTTCAGTTTCTAAAGCAAATCCCATAACATATTGATGCGGAAGTTTACTGTGACCTAATAATGCTAATATATCAGTGGTTTTAACTAAGGATAGCTGCCATTCTGATTCTGATTTTTCTTTTTTAATTTTTTGTGCAGCTTGCTGAACAGGAGTAAAATCAGCTACTGCCCCATTCATAATAATGATATCTGCTTTTGGAGCTTCAGCTTTACATTGTTCCAACATTTCATTAGCGGTAGTAATATTTATTCGCTTAATTTCATTGTATTTTAGTTTTTCAGATGAAGGACCGGAAACTAAAACAACATCAGCACCTTGCAAAAAACAAGCTTCAGCAATTGCAAAACCCATTTTTCCGGATGAATGATTGCCAATAAAACGAACGGGATCGATAGATTCATAAGTAGGTCCAGCGGTAACTAGTACTTTTTTATTTTGTAATAGGCTACCCCTAAAAAAATGAACAATCAAAAAATTAATGATATTTTCAGGTTCAGCCATACGCCCCTCACCAATTAATCCACTAGCTAAATCACCATAAGTAACAGGCATAACGGCTACACCATCTTGCTCAAGCAATTTCAAATTGCGTTTTGTTGAAGGATGTTTCCACATGTCTTCATCCATAGCCGGAGCAACTGCAACCGGACATGTTGCAGAGAAATAAACAGCTAATAATAAGTTATCGCAAATACCATTGGCCATTTTAGCCAATGTGTTAGCGCTTAAAGGTGCTATCAAAAAAACATCTGCCCAACGCCCTAGTTCTACATGGTTTGCCCAAGTAGATGCACTAGATAAATTTTGCAATACCGCATTTTTGCTAAGTGTTTCCAACACTAAAGGACTAACAAACTTTGCAGCAGATGAAGTCATAATAACTTTTACTTCTGCCCCTTGTTTTGTTAGCATCCTTACCATTCCTATCATTTTATATGCTGCAATACTGCCAGTGATGCCAATTAAAATTTTCTTATTTTGAAGCATATATATTGAAATTTATTTCAATTAATAAAACAGGCAGTATAAAATTATATACTGCCTATTTTGTTATTAATTATAAAGATATTTAAAACAATTAGCGAAACAAGTCGTTATCTGTGTTTAATCTATAATAAATTTTTCCTTCCATAAATTCATTTAATGCCAATATTGCCGGGTTGGGCATTTTTTCATAAGCACGAGAAATTTCAATTTGTTCTTTGTTTTCATGAATTTCTTCCAAGCTATCAGTATGGCTGGCAAATTCATCTAACTTATTGTGCAATTCTTCCCGAATGGTAATATTAATTTGGTTAGCACGACGTGCAACTATGGCAATAGATTCATAAAGATTGCCGGTAATTTCTTTTATATCTTTTAAACTTTTAGGCTCAACAGAGCTAGGTATATTAGCGCTGAGCTGTCTTCTTAGCTTGCTCATTTTGTATGTTTTTTATTAAGTTATTTGTTTCTGATTTTATTTTTTGTATTTCATTAGTGTATTTACTTCCCTGAAAACGATCCATGAATTCCGAACAATCGGCTTTTACCTTTTCATAACGCTCTAGCTGTTTGTCAGGATAACTCATTTCAGCATATTTAAAATAAGAAAGCACAGCTTGGTATTTGTATAAATCACCATTCTTTGAATCAGGATAATTTTCTAAAACACCGGAAAAAGTGATTGCAGCAGCTTTAAAATAACCCAAGTTATAATATAATTGTGCATTCAAATAATCTTTGGTTTCCAGCTTTTCCCTACATAAATCAATAATATGATTGGCTTCATTTAATTTGGATGAACCAGGGTGCATATTGATAAAAGCCTGCATTAAGCCAATAGCTTTATTGGTGTTTGTTTGGTCTAATTCAGGTTTGGGAGATTGTTTATAAAATGTATAAGCACGCATGTATTCACATTCTTCCGATTTTGCACTAGAAGGGAAAGTTTCTGTGAATGTTTTAAAATAATTTTCTGCGTTCAAATAATCCTTTTGATAATAATAGCAATAGGCTAATTTATAGTACATATCCTCGTACCTATCAGTACCTTTCACATAAGGAAACAAATCTTCAAAGAGCTGCTGAGCAAAGTTGTATTTTTTATTTACATAAAATTGTTCAGCCATTTTAAACTTGTAATCTATGTCTTTACTTTTTAATATTTGCGAAAAGCGGTGGCTTTTTTGAAGCTTCACCCCTTTACGTGAACAGGCAGTAAATCCAACAATTATCAATAACGAAAACAATACAAGTTTCTTCATACAAGTTTGCGAAGGTAAATAATTTTGCAATATAATTATGCAGCTTTTAAGTATACGTTAATTTTTGTCATTTTTTCAAAAACCAATTAAAAAATTTATACCAGATAGAAACATATTAACGATACAGCAAATAAAACAAAAAAGCCCCATTTTGGGGCTTTTTTATATAGAGAATCTATTTCTTAATTAGTTTCTGCTTCTTAAGTTTGGATGAGGAGCAGGAACTGTATTTGGACCTTCTTCAGTAGTTCCTTGTAAGTCAATTGTATTAGCGTCGCCTGAACCACCATCGTATGAGAAGATGAATCTGCTTTCAGAAATTCCTTGCTTATCAACTAAATATTTAATTACAGCATTTACTCTTTCCCAAGCCATTTGTTGAGCAGCTTTGCTGGCAGCTGGGTGGCCAATAACTTTTACTTTACAATCAGGATTTGCTTTAATGCTAGCAGCTGCTGCATCTAATAATTGCATAGCTTCTTTGCTCAGTTTGTTTCCTCTTTTAAACTGTACACTAGGTAAGCTATTAATGTTACATACTGGAGCTTTTTGCATATTAGCAATCATATCTCTTAACTCTTTGCAACAAGCTGGTTCAGGGCAAGTACCAACACCATCAGCATTAACAGGGAAACAGCTTTGTGGAGTTAAAATTTCTTTATCTCTGTAGTCAGGAACACCATCACCATCAGTATCTTTTGCTCTACCATGAGAGTCAACAGGAGCACCTGCAGGAGTATTGGGTTCTAAGTCGAACTGGTCAGTTACACCATCACCATCAGCATCAGGCAATACAACTTTAGGCATTTTCATGTGCTTGGGGCTATTCAACTCATTATATTCGTAGTTGTAGGGGTTAATCCACCATAAGGGTTGAACTCTTTTAGCAGTTTTACCTAAATTAATGTTTAAATGAGCAGTTGAGAAACTGTATTGATCGCCCGAGTTACCTAATTTATTACCATCTAAGTAGTCGTTACCAAACATGGGAACAGTAAATCTTTGTTCAATACCAATGTTAACTCTGTTGCTTATTTTGTAAGAGATACCGGCACCATAGCTTAAGCCATGCATTAATGCCCATGTATGACGACCGTTTACAGCAGGTACATCGTTAGGAAAATTAGAAGTACCGATTAAGTTTGTTTGAGGATAATATAAATTGTGCAATGAACCACCTTGGTTAGTCATTACTCTTGTATAAATTAAAGAATAACCACCAAATACGTAGATATCCCATTTAGGATTACCTCTGTAATGACTCATAGAGTTTAAAGATGCAATCGCATCAATTGATCCCATATGGGTATAATTTTTTGCCCATACAAAACCGCTAGCATTGCTAGGAATAGAAACGATTGATCCGTTGTATGCACCTCTTAATGAGAAAACATGGCTAAGTGATTTGCGAAGCGAAATGCCACCAACAATACCACCATTGTAACCACCGGTTAAAATTGCTCTATCGCCTAAAATGAATGAGCTACCAGCACTTAAACCTAATTCCCACTGATCGCGAGGTTTAGCAGGGTAAGGGTATTGGTTGTTTAAAAACTCATTGTATTGAGGAATTCTTTTGGTTGGGACTTTGGAACTATCTTTCCAATCCCATCCCCAATCTGTTGATGTTTGCGCAAAACCAATGCTCTGAAACAGAACAAACATTGCCGCAAATAACGAAATGTACTTTTTGCTTGCCATAGCTTATGTTTAATGTTGATGATAAAATTCCCGACAAAAGTATTGTAATCGGAATGAACAATCAAATTTTATATTATGTTTTTACATAACTGCCTGAAAAGACAGTTATTTTTCCAAAAACGTTGCATTTATAAAATTATTGTACAACTTTTGGTTTTAACATACTGTTATCTGCTGGTTAGAATGTTTATATTGCAGCACTTTATACAAAAAAGGCATGGATTTAGCGCTTCAGGTAATTAAAAACGAATTAGATGCTTTTGAAAAGCATTTTAAAACTGCCGTTCAAAGCAGAGTACCCCTTCTAGACAGGATAATGCAATACATAGTAAAACGAAAAGGGAAGCAATTAAGACCTATGTTTGTTTTGCTTTCAGCTAAATTAGGAGCCCCAGTTAATGAAAGTACCTACCGGGCTGCTTCATTAGTTGAATTATTGCATACTGCCACATTGGTACATGATGATGTGGTAGATGAAGCCATGGAACGACGGGGCTTCTTTTCAATTAATGCCCTTTGGAAAAATAAAGTAGCTGTTTTAGTAGGTGATTATTTACTTTCAAAAGGACTACTATTATCGCTCAACAATAACGATTTCAATATTTTAAAAATATTATCGGAAGCAGTAAAACAAATGAGTGAAGGTGAATTACTTCAAATGGAAAAAGCCAGAAGCTTAAAAATTAACGAAAATACTTATTACGAAATCATTAAAGGTAAAACAGCTTCATTACTAGCGTCAGCCTGTGCGGCAGGTGCTGCTACAACTTTTCAAAATGAACAACAAGTTGAACAAATGCGACTATTTGGCGAAAAAGTAGGTATGGCATTTCAAATTAAGGATGATTTGTTTGACTATGGAAGCAATAATGTTGGAAAACCCACGGGCAATGACATAAAGGAAAAAAAACTAACCCTACCCTTAATTTATACGCTCAATAATTGCTCAAACAAACAAAAAAGAGAAATTATTTATATCTTAAAAAATGAAAACAAGAATAAAGCAAAAGTGCAGCAGGTAATAAATTGGGTAAATGATAGTGGTGGAATAGAATACACTGTTTCTGTAATGAATCAATTTAGAGATGAAGCACTCGCTATTTTATTTGAATTCCCACAATCGGAAACACGTAATGCTTTAGAAGAAATGGTGCGATACACCACTGATAGAAAATATTAGGCAAAAGCAATTCCAAACACTAAATTCATTTTTTGTGTAAAAAGCATTTTCCCTATTTTCACTAATTGTTTTCGCAATAATTTTATTGAACTAACCAATATCTTTACCATAAAGATTATTGATATTCTCTAACATGGAAAAACGCTGGACACTACCCCAATGGGATGAAAATAAAGTATTGCAACTACAAGCTTCACTAAAAGTGAACCGGGTAATTTGCCAAATTTTAGTACAACGCGGTATTGATACCTATGATAAAGCCAAACAGTTTTTTCGTCCCCAACTTTCAGATTTGCATAGCCCTTGGTTAATGAAAGATATGGAAAAGGCTGTTGAAAGAATAATGCTAGCGTTTCAAAAAAATGAAAACATTTTGGTTTATGGTGATTATGATGTGGATGGTACTACTTCTGTTGCATGTATGTTTCAATTTTTACAAAGCATATACCCTAAAGTAGGTTTTTACATTCCACACAGATATAAAGAAGGATATGGCATTAGCCAACTGGGCATAGATTATGCCAATGAACACAACTATAGCTTAATTATTTCTTTAGATTGTGGTATTAAAAGTGTTGAATTAATTCTATATGCCCAAAATTTAAACATTGATTTCATTGTATGCGATCACCATTTGCCTGATAATGTACTTCCACCCGCAGTTGCCATTTTAAACCCCAAACAAAGCAATTGCAATTATCCTTACAAAGATTTATGTGGCTGTGGTGTTGGCTTTAAATTAATAACAGCCTTATCAGAAAAATTACAATTACCGGAAACTGCACCCTTTGAATACTTGGACTTAGTTGCTTGTGCAATTGCTGCAGATATTGTACCCATTACAGGTGAAAATAGGGTTTTAGCTTACTACGGTTTAAAAAAAGTAAATGAAAAACCATGTGCAGGTATTAAAGCTTTATTACAACTGGCCGGCATGCAAAAGGAAGTTCGCATTAATAACCTAGTATTTATTATAGCGCCTAGGGTAAATGCTGCAGGCAGAATGGATGATGCTAAAAAAGCTGTTCAGCTATTTATTGAAAAAGATATAACTACAGCTTTGCAATTAGCTGAAATGCTGCATAATGACAATACAGACAGAAAGGAGGCCGATTCCAGCATAACCGCAGAAGCTTTAGCTTTAATTGAAGAAGATGAAAACCACATACACAAATGTGCTACCGTTGTTTATAAGGAGCATTGGCATAAAGGAGTTGTAGGCATTGTAGCTAGCCGTTTAATTGAAAAACATTATAAACCTACTATCGTATTAACCAAAAGCGGCCATTACATTACTGGAAGTGCCCGAAGCGTTGCGGGCTTTAACTTATACGAGGCTATATATGCATGCAAGGATTATTTAATTGGCTATGGGGGTCATTTTGCTGCTGCAGGCTTAACATTAAAAGCTGAAAATTTACATGCTTTCTCAAATGCGTTTGAAAATGTTGTTAAACAAACTATTCATCCTAACTTATTAATACCTGAAATTATTATAGATGCCGCCATTGAATTGAAAGATATTACTCAGGGATTTTATAGCATTATTAGTCAAATGGAACCCTTTGGACCTGAAAATATGCAGCCTATTTTCATGCTGAAGGAAGTAACAGATACCGGTTATTCCAAGATTGTAAAAAATGAACATATACGCTTCGTAATAAAACAAGATAAATTAACCATTACCGGCATTGGGTTTAACATGGCACATCAATTTCATTTATTAGCCAATCAAAATCCTGTAAACCTGGTTTGCACAATAGATGAAAATGATTACATGGGAGAAAAGAATTTACAAATTCGGGTAATTGATATAAAGTCTGCACATAAAAACTTAACTAATAATGGCATAACTTATCATCAAAAAAATGTACAGACATAAACAGTTTAAACCGAATAAATAGTAAAACTATTTATTTAAGTTTATGTTTATTAAAAAGGCCAATTCATTTTATGAATTGGCCTTTTTAGAAAAAAATGAAAATTTATTTATGCCTTCTCTGCTACTTGTTGGTGCATTAATTCAATGTTCCGGTTAATGAAACCTGTTAAATAATTGCCTTTTAACAATCCTTGAGACAGTAATGCTAAATCAGCTAGATTCCTTACTTGTTTTTCTTGTTGCACCTTATCTTCCATCTTTAAAATTCTTTGAAAGATAGGATGGTTGCCATTAATGGTTAATGTAACCTCATCGGGCATTTGTGCGTAAAATGAAGCCATCCCTCCGCCTATTGCTCCCATATCTTTCATGCGACGCATAAATTCTGGGCGAGTAGCTACTACAGGTGTAGCATCGGGAGTTAAGCCTTTTATTTCAACAGTAACATGTAAATCATTAATAGGAAAATTGAATAGGTTTTTTAGTGCTTCCTGTTCATCTTTCGACAATACGATATCGTTATGTTCTTGTTTATCAATTAAATTATCAACAATATCGGCATCAACCCTTACAAAATGTACATTTTCCCACTTCATTTCCATGGTGTTAATAAATGCAGCATCAACTAAGGTTTCCATTTTTACAACTTTATAACCCTTTTCATTACATGCTTTTATAAATGCATGTTGTTGAACGGGTTGGGTTGTATACAATATTACATGCTTGCCTTCTTTGTTTTTTTGTAAAGCATTGGTTTCGTTTTTGTATTCGTCTAATGTAAAAAACTTAGGTTTATTTTCCGGGTTTGAATCATCGGTCAAAGCTTCTTCCATAATTAAAAACTTATTGGCCTTTTCTAAAAACTTGTCATCAGTCATCATACCATATTTCACAAACAAACCCAAATTCTCCCATTTTTCTTCAAACGAAGCCCTGTCATTATTAAAAATTTCCTCTAATTTATCTGCTACTTTTTTAGTAATGTGGTTATTAATTTTCCGAACATTCGGATCACCCTGCAAATAACTACGACTAACATTCAATGGAATATCAGGACTATCAATTACACCATGTAACAGCATTAAAAACTCAGGTACAATATCTTTTACTTCGTCGGTAACAAATACCTGGTTACAATAAAGCTGTATTTTATCCTTTTGAATTTCGTGACTTTGTTTAATTTTTGGGAAGTAAAGAATACCGGTTAAATTAAATGGATAATCAACATTCAAATGAATCCAAAACAAGGGGGTTTCTCCAAAGGGATATAATTCTCTATAAAATTTTTCGTAATCCTCTTTTGTTAGTTCGCTAGGTTTCTTTATCCAAATAGGTGCAACGTTATTAATTGGTGTTGGAGCCTCATCCCCTTTCTTTTCTTCTGCTTCATCTTTAAAATAAATAGGTACGGGCAAAAACTTACAGAATTTTTCTAAAATTCCTTTTAGTCTATAGCCATCTAAAAACTCTTTACTATCTTCTGAAACATGTAAAATTATTTTTGTACCTCTATTGCGCTTTTCTACTTCATACAATTCAAACTCCGGACTACCATCACAACTCCAGTAAACCGTTGCAGCCTCTGCATTATGGCTCTGTGTAAGCAATTCAACTTTTTCAGCCACCATAAACGAACTGTAAAAACCTAAACCAAAATGACCAATAATATTTGCATCCTTATATTTTGTCAAAAACTCTTCTGCGCCACTAAATGCCACTTGATTTAAATATTTATCAACTTCTTCTTTAGTCATTCCCACACCGTTGTCGGTAATGGTAATGGTTTTTTCTTTGGCATCTAATGCAACTTCTATCTTTAAATCACCCAACTCACCTTTAAATTCTCCTATTGAAGACAATGTTTTTAACTTTTGAACAGCATCAACCGCGTTACTTACTAATTCGCGTAGAAAAATTTCATGATCACTGTATAAGAACTTTTTAATAATAGGAAAAATGTTTTCAGTTTGAACCCTAATTTGTCCTTTTTGCATATTGATAGTATTTACATTAAATAATTGAAAAATTGTCAGGCATGTTAATCATAGCATTATGAACAAACTGCCTTTTTTAGCTTTTCAATTTTAGCAAAATAAATACCACATTCGCAAAACTGACAAGCTGACAATTTTAGTCATTCCAGCTTATTACAAGGTCATCTATTGCCGAAACCGGCCGGCTACCAGTGCCGCTTGTGGCTGTTTTGGCAACTATTCGAATCCAAATTTCACTACCAACATTATTCAATAAATTATTAAAATTGACTAGAACATTTTGAGAGCCAAACTGACTATTCCCGGTAAACAGATTACCTGTTACCGGTACTTGATTGAATATGGTTGGTGTCTCACCTAATCCATATTCTATTACCCAATTAGTAGTTCTGGCACTATTAACATCAAGCGATTGTAATTGAAAAGAAATTTGTAAATTTTTTTTGCCTAATGTATTCGCTAAATGTAAAACAAAAGCTGCCCCGGGATCAAAGCCTCCGGTTGAAGTTTGCCGCAAAGCAATAGCCCTATTGGTTGCATTATCTTGCTGCGAGCTAGTAGCCGACGATGACAGAGACAAAGCAGAAGCACAATTTTTAAAACCACCAGATGTATTACCCCAACTTGTTTTAGCGACATTAAATGTGGCAACAGTTCCCAAGCTATTATTAGTTGCATTGGTATAAACAAAACAACCGGTAGGAAGTCCATTCCCAATATCATTGAAATTAAATACCAAAGGCGAAGTATTTAAATAAATGGCATTACTTAGATTAGAGTTATTCGGGGGTAATAATTCAACATCATTTAAATTTCGGATGTATAAAACAGGTAAAGTATCAATAAAACTTAACCAACCGGTAATAGTTTTAATAGGTTGTGAGGGCAAATTAACATTGTAAAAACTAGCAGGCAATAGCGTATTACAATTTATTGTACCTGTTACATCTGAAATTATCATATTCTCATTCCAAACACTGCCGTTTAATACCGGATAAGAAATTTGAATTAAATTACTTTCTAACATTTTGGCATTTAATTTAAGTTGTTGAATGGTCATTTGCTTTGCTTCTATGGTTTTAGTGTTAGCATTTATTTGTATAGCACTACTATCTATATTCTTTAATACCAAAATGCCATTTTCTTTGCTTAAAATCCCGTCCTTTAGAAATATGGATAAGGAATCACCCAATTTATAATGATGTATTTCTTTTAAACGAACAACAATACCTGCACCATTATTATTCTCCTGCACAACCATTTCATTGCTAGCAATATTTCCATTAGCAGCATCGGTGATTACAATACCAGTAATTAATTTATTATCATTAAAAACAAATGGAGTACCGTTGTAAATATTGCGAAGCTCTGATATTGTAATTTTAGTAATCCCTGTGTTACCACATCTAGGATTTTGAAAATTAACATCTGAAGTATCACGAATAAATAATTGTTTAGTATTACCAAATATGGAATACACAGCAATTAATTTTCCATTACCAGTAGGTACTTTAAAAGAAGCAAAGTCAGCATATCCACTACTTCTCAATGCAATGGTGTTTCCGGAACAATTTTTAATAGTTAAATTCAATGCCTGTTTATTCAATGCATCCGCGAAGGTTTTATCTATATCAGATATTGAAAATTCAACATTATCCAATTGAATTAAAGTACTTTGGAGCGTGTCTTGTAGGTTTGTAGTAAAGGCATTTATATTTACTGATTTAGGAGCTACCACATTATTAAATGAACCTTTAATAATATATTTATCGAACAATGACATGGGTATAGGCAATAAAGTTGGATAATTGGGATCAGCATTATCAATACCCATACCCAACTGAATAACGCCGCCATAATCACCTAAATACAAATCTTTCAATTGAATAGCCACCCTCCTACCAACTGGGAAGTTGGCATATAAGTTATTAGCATCCATTCTAATTACAATTCCTCCACTTTCATCTTGAATAATAATTTGCTTATACCAATTGCCGCTTTTATCATTCGCAATAACAATTCCCTGAATAATAAAATCATCCATTATTTTTTCAAAATTGTTCTTTACATGAAGCAGTTTAATATTCCTTATAGTAGTATTGGCGTTAGGCAATGCAACATTATTCTCCGGAGGTGCATCAAAAGGTTTTGTACAACTATTGAATAGAAGAAAAGAAAATACTAACCAGTTGCAAATAGTAAACTTGTTCATCATAGTATTGATTTTAAAATTTTATACTTGTACTGATAAAAAATTGAGTACCGAATGCTGAATAATATTTGGGAGCAAATTTTGAAATATCTTGAGAAGCAAAATCAAATCGCATTTGCTCATAAGCACCACTAACCATTTGTTGGTTGTTCAATAAATTTGTTAAGCCCGTACTTATCAAAAAGGGTTTTAACTTAATACTACTGATTTTAGGGCTATTTAGCTGGAAAGCAGCAAACAAATTAAAAAAAATGTATTTCGGAAGCTCCCCAGGTTGAATAATATTAGCAAAGGCTAAACTTTTTGCATCTAATCCTTGTATTGCTCTTGGGGTTCTTCTAATAGGATTGAGATGAATCCAATTATCACTTAAATAATTTGTTGAAACACTCATATACACATTACGCAATGGCCTATACGTTATTGAAAAATTGGCAGCTTTTTGAGGTGAACCCGGAACTTTAAAATTTTTCCAATAAACTATATCCCTTTGAATAATGGCGGCAGTGTTTTCTACTCTTAATGTGGCTTTAGAACGGTTGGTATAGATATAATCCCCAAAAACAAATGCAGCAGAAAATTGCCATTGATCACTATATCTCCATTCTGCTCCAAATTCTATACCCATATGCCTTTGTGCTATGCCGGTTAATTCATTATTCATGAATGAAAAAATATCGTCATCATAATAGGTATATATTTTAGAAAGATTATTGATTTCTGTATAAAACCCGCTAATTCTTAACTTTAAAGTATTCGTATTTTTAAAATAATTCAATTCGGCTGATTTATATTGTACTGCACGAATATCTTCCTGCGTAAATGAATTGAATTTTGGTGAAATGAATACATCGAAAAAGTTAGGTGGCAATGACTGTTGCAAGAAATTAATATTGAAATAATTTTTTCCGTTTTGCTTATAAGTAAAACCTAATTTCGTTCCATAGTTCAAAAAAGTTAATTGCTTGGACTTCCCTAAAGAGTTAACAGGGAATAGCCCATTTTGAACCCTACCATTCCGTTGAAGTTGAGTATAACCCAGCCATTCAGCTATATTTATATCAATTTTTTTAAACTGCTTAACTACTTGCAGAAACCGCGACAACTTAAATACAGAGGCATCAAAATCATAGCCATACTTTCCACCTACTTTTATTAACTGATTAGGTTGTAATAAATTATATTGAATACTATTTGAATTATTACTGCTTGTTGAATTGCCAAATTGATTCCAGTTTACCCAAAAATCGCCACCCAACAAATCATTTACAGATTGAAAATAGTGACTCTGTTGATATTGAATTTGTGCACCTATATTTAATTGCCAGTTCTTAGAAAAGACCTTTTGATAATTAGGGCTAGCAGCTAAATTAACTGAGTTTATATGATTATCTCGAAGAATATATCGGCTTCTTAAGCCGGTAAAACTTTGATTGGCATTCCCATTAAAATTGAATATTGTTTCTTTATTATTTCTATTTACAGCGTATAAATTGCTCCAATTAATTTGTAAAGCTTCGGGATGATTGCTAAAATAATTTTCAATTGCATTTCGCAAAATAGTATCTGTTTGAAATGAAGGCAAATACTTGTAATAATCCGGACGAGGATCAGGAACATTATTCCAATCAAAACCACTTTGCTTTTGTAAGTTTATTCCTGTTAATAAACCAATTTTAAAAAAACTTTGAGCATCAATTTGCCAATGGTAATTCATAAACACAATGGGTTGAATTGTTCTTCTGACAATCGCATTTCGTTTCTCCCCATTTTGATATCCCCAATTTGCATTATAATATTTGCTATTGCTTAGCAGCATTAACTCTTCTGTTGCAGGTGCTGCCAACATATTATTATTATAATTTCCCAAAAAACTAAATGTAAAAAAATGCCTATTACTTAAACTTTTTTCTGCCGAAAAGAATGAAGCAAAATTTTTCATACCTGTACCCGGTACATAATTTTCATTTGCCCACTGCCATGCACCACTGTAAACAAACGACCATCCATTCATTAATTTTCCCGAATAATGTGTAAATGAGTTTCTGTTAGCATATGATTTGTTAGAAAAAGCTATATTTATAATACTTAGCTTTTGTTGTGTATTGGGTTTAACTATTACATTCAACGCAGTTCCTAAATTGCCAAAAGAAAAATTATTTTGTTGCAACCCTAATACAAGTTCTCTATTTTTAAAAATATCGGTTAATCCATTCCACAAGTTGACGAGGTTACCCCCGTTAATTAAATTCTCAAGCGGTACACCATTAAAATAAGTAGAAGACAAATTTTTAGAATACCCACGCATTGAAAATCTAGCTATATTCCAATTAAATGCTGCGGCATTATATAACACGTCTTTTCCGGCATTTAATAATGAAGCATAGGCATTAAAATTTTCATCAGCCAATTCAGCATCATCTAAAGCAATTAAACCTAGTTCATCGGAGGTTTGTTGTTGAATTTGACGCCAATTTTCCCAAATTACCTTATTAGTAGTATCACTAATGGTTTGAGCATAAGAATAATTCAAGGTTAATAATAACAAAATAAGCCAGGTATAGTGCATATGGATATTGTTTTCAAAACTTTAGCCTGCTTATTAATATTTACAATCATGCCCTTTACCACACAAGTATAGCAGGATTATAAAAATAAATTTAATACAATTTTTAATTACTTTAATATCTTTTTAATATTTTTATTTTAGAACATTTTTACTATGAAAAACATTCTATTTTTTTTAGTACTTATAGCCAGCATTAGCTATGGTCAAAAAACCAATATTTATAAATCGGCAATTATTGCCTTTTATAACGTGGAAAATTTTTATGACACCATCCCAAGTAACAAATACAAGGATGAGGAATTTACGCCCTCCGGAGCTAGAAATTATAACACTACATTTTATTACTCGAAACTGAATAATATTGCTTACACAATTGCCAGAATTGGACAAGAAGCTTTTGGGAAACAAATGATGTTGCCTGCGTTGATTGGATTAGCAGAAATTGAAAATGAGTTGGTATTAAACGATTTAATTAACCACTCTTACTTACGAAGTGGTAATTATTCATTTATTCATTTTGATAGCAAAGATGTAAGAGGTATTGATGTGGCTTTGCTATATCAGCCCAATTATTTCAAAATATTACAAAGCAAGCCCCTATCCATTGTATTATCAGGAAAAAGTAAAGAAAGCAAGTATACGCGTGATATTTTATGGGTGGAAGGTTTGTTAGATGGTGAAATAGTTGATGTTTATGTGAATCATTGGCCTTCAAGATACGGGGGTACCCAACACAGTGAACCCGCCCGTTTAGAAGCCGCACAAATTTTAAAGAATCATATAGATAACATTAAAAGAATAGATTATAAAAGAAAAATATTGGTAATGGGCGATTTTAATGATAACCCAAACAATGCAAGCATTTACAATATTTTAGGAGCCAAAGAAATAAGGACTGAAAGATACAATAGCTTATACAATCCATTTTTCCCCTTGTTTAAAAATGGTAATGGAACTTTGGCCTTCCAAGATGCATGGTCGTTATTTGATCAAATCATACTCTCAACCGAATGGATAGATAAACAACAATCAAATTTCTACTTTTATAAATGCGGCATCTACAATGCTTCTTATTTATTAGAACCTACTGGGAAATACAAAGGATACCCAATGCGTACGTGGGAGGGAATGCAATTTAAAAATGGCTATAGTGATCACCTCCCAACTTATATTATTCTTTTAAAAAATTTATAATTGCGTATCCTCATTTTCAATAAGAATACTAATGTACAATTTGCAACCATTCCCGGGAGATGAATCGATGAACATCTTACCATTATTCAATAATAAGCGATTAGTTATATTTCTAAGCCCTATACCTTTTGGTTTTGCTGAGGTATCAAAGCCTTGGCCATTATCTTTTATAGTAAGATACACATACCCATTTTCTGAATTTAGCTCAATAACTGCTTCTGTAGCTTTCGAATGTTTTAAAATATTATTCATTTGTTCCTGAATAATTCTATACAAAACAAGCTTAATATTTTTACTTAAACCTTCTTCTATAAAATTATCAAACACAAATTTAAACTTTACAGACCTATTATTATTGAGTGTATTCACCACATCCTTTACCAAAAGTTGTAAACTGTCTTCTTCCAATGACGGGGCTACCAACATTTTGCTGATTTTTCTAATTTCCTGTATGGCCTTATCTAAAATATCCATGCTTTTATACATTAAATTATGACTCATGGAAGTATTTTTAATAGCCATATCTAAATATATTTTTGCACCGGCTAATAATTGATTAATGTTATCGTGCAATTCGCGACCCATTTCTTCGCGCTGTTCTTCCTGACTTTGAATAATTGCCTCGGTAATAAGTTGCTGTTCTTTAATTTGTTGGTTTTGAATTTGTTTCTCCAACTGTTTCTTTTCAGTAATATCGCTAAAGGTGCAAATAATTTGTTGAAGATTATGGCTATTATCAAATATCGGTATAGCATCAACTAAAAGCCAAACCCAGTCATGGTATAGAGGTCTGTACATGCCCATAGTACAATTATGCACAGGTTGTAATGTTTCAATAACTATAGGCACCGGGAATTCATTACCCGGCATAAAAGTGCCATCATCACGAATTATTTTCCAATCTGTATCATAAGCAGATTTACCTAATAACTGTTCGGAAGAATAACCCAATAAATTACATGCTGCTTTATTAAACATTAAAATGTTGGCATGTTCATCCATTACCAATAATCCAACCTGTAAGTCTTCAATTAAATTCTTAAACTTGGCTTCACTTTGTTGTAAGGCGTATTGGGTTTGCTTTAGTTCGGAAATATTTACAATCCCTGTTAAAAACAGTGATTCCCCATTCATTTCAACAACATCGCCAGAGGCATAGCAAGTAATAAGTTGATTGTTTGCTTTTTTAAGAGCCACTTCCATATTTCTTACTTTTCCGAACTGTTTAATAGAAGCAACATATTTTTTTTGGTCAGCTTTATCGGCTAAAAAATAAGCAACTGATTTGCCTACAATTTTATTTGAGGGCAACCCAATTAATTGCTCAACCGCACGATTAACCATTATAATTTCCTCATTTTCTGTATTGGAAAGTAAAAGGCCCACAGGTGAAGAATTAAATATTTTCTGAAGACTCTCTTCACTCTCCTTTAAACGTAAACTATTTTCCTTCTGCAGGGTAATATCCTGATGTTGTATAATTACATTTTCTAACTCTCCCTTTTCATTTAAAACCGGGTAGGCCGTATTCGAAAACCACTTTGTAACCGGTGTAGCAATAGGAATGTTTTGCGATTTTGAGGCGTTATCAATGTTAAAAAATACCTCCCATTGTTCAATTGACTTTTCAGTGTACACTTTTTTTAATAATTTATCAATACCATGCTTTTTAATTTCAGCATCTTGAAAAATATTATACTTCTTACCTTCTATATCTTTAGGTAATACACCAAATATTTCAGACAATTTTTTATTAATGCGGACACACCACCCTTCTTTATCTAGAATTTGTGTACTTACAGTTGATTGCAAGAAAATTTCTTCAAAAATATTTTTAGGGGTTTGAGCAATATTTTTAGAAAGTTTTGAATTACTAGACATGTTTTTTGAGCGCATAGAAATTTATTTGCGTATACATGAACAGTCAAAATTGCTATTTTTAAAGGTATTATACAATATCAGCTTAAGAAAGTTACATATAGGAAAGCATAAACTAAAAAACATACAAAATCAGCAATTTATACTCTTCGCTTTTTAATCATACCTCCTTTTGTATCTTTCACACTACTCATCACTACAAATGCATTGGAATCTATACGTTCAATTTCCGCATTTAGTTTATTTAGCTCAAGCCTTGTAACAACAGTATAAATAATATCCACTTCTTTAGTTTCGCCATTTTTGCCAAAGCCTCTTTTACCACTGTAAACAGTTACTCCCCTGCCCATTTTATGAATAATCATTTGACGAATAGTTTCATGATGAGGTGATATGATGGTTACCCCTATATATTCATCAATACCTTCAACTATAAAATCAAGCGTTTTAGATGCTGCCAAATAGGTTATTAAAGAATACATTGCAGCTTCAATAGACAATAAATAGGCTGCTGCAGAAAAGATAATAAGGTTAATTACTACAATAATATCACCAATAGTAGTGCGTAATTTTTTACTTAAGAAAATAGCCAAAATTTCAGTACCATCAATAACAGCACCCCCACGTACCGAAAGCCCAATTCCGGCACCAAGGAAGAATCCACCAAACACAGCTACCAACAAATGGTCATTAGTGATTACCGGAAAATTTAGTAAGGCTAAACTAATTGCCAAACCTGCAATAGCCAGCGTTGACTTAATAGCAAATACTTGATTAATTACTCGAAATGCCAATAAGATAAATGGAATATTAATAATGATGATGTATACATAAATTGGCAAATGAGTTAATGCAGCCATTAACAAAGAAATTCCGGTAACACCCCCATCGATAAACTTATTGGGCAACAAAAAACCTTTTAATCCAAAAGCAGCAGATAGAATACCACCAACCAGCAATACAACATCTTTTAAAAACCTATAAAACAATAATTTAAAAAAACGAAAACCTTTAGCTTTTTTATAATTAGAGTCCGTTTTTTCAATAACAACACTTTTCCTTCGTAAAATTTGATGATATATAAATTGCGACCAAAATGGATTCATTTTTTTATCAACAATATACAAAAAATTATTTGATTGCTGAAGATAACATTCCATTAAAAAGCCCGTTAAATAACGGGCTTTATTAGATATATATTTTTTAAAATTTATTATTGCACCATAAAAATAGCATTAGCTAACATTAACTTCCCGTTTTCCCAAAACATTCTAAATATAGGGTCATCAGCCATAAATACATAATTACCTTTTCCAAACTTAAGTGCACCAAATAGTACTCCGTTGTTCAGCTTATTTTTAATTTTACTGCCAACAAATCCGGCAACATAATTATTGCCAGCAATTGTACCAACATTCCAACCGTTATTCAATAATTCATATACATCAGTGTTCTGCTTAAGTGTATAATAAATTTTATCATAACCGTATGCAAGTGGGTGCGTATTATCTAATTGCACACTGTAAATACTTCCTGGAATAGAAAAAGATAGGTCATTTCTTTCAGACTCATTGTAAACTGGAAGTTTGCTAATATTTATTGTATCTTCTGTATTTATTTCTTTCTGCTTTAAACCAAAAATATTAGTACCAATTAAAGCTGTAGCATTTTGAATGGTAATTAATTTCCCACCTGCTGTTACAAAACTCTTTAGTTTGTCTGCAACAGATTTATCATTAAAAACTTTGTAATACCCATCGGGTACAATAATTACATTATATGCATTTAAATTCAAACGATAAATATCAATTGCATTTAATAATGTAACAGGATATTCTAAAGCCTTATCAAAATAATTCCATACTTCCCCGGCATCTGTTGCGGAGCTTTGCTCACCGGTAATTAATGCAACCTTTGGTACATTTATTACAGAAATATCAGAACTGCCAAAATCAGGGCCTTTTTGCATTAAACCTGTTGTTACCTCTACAGGTAAAATATTATATCTAACTGCTGCATTTTTAACTAGCGATACCCAATTTAAGTAATCATTGCTTGTTTTTAATACCAATAAAGTACCTACGGGATAAGTTACATTATTGTATGTTATGGGTTTAGCCGTTACCCTAACTTTTACATGATTATTGGTTAAATAAGCTAATAAACGAGCTGCGTTAAAGGATTGATAAGGAATGATATAACCATAAGTGCTTACAGCAATACTACCAGCATTTATTGTATTAGTTACCAATGGCTTTAATGTAACTTTATCATTTAAAGCATATGCATCTACCCCAAAACTATAGGGTATACTCCAAGCAGTAATATCATAGGTTGCACTATCAGACAGTTTTGAATTAGGTTCAAACAATACTCGAGCTAAGCTACTTTTGGGCTGGAACATAGATACAGCAAGTTGATATTTTTGCAACTGAACATTTTCAACAGTGTTAGTAGCATAATGAAACCCCCTTAAATTATTTACCTCTGCAACGCCATATTCGATATTATTTTTATCTAATAATTCTTTTACGGCATTTATCTTGTTAGCATCATTACTTGTGATTAAATAGGTCTTATAAATATTGTTAACAGCGTTATTATTATTATCAAAATATTTTTTAAAATTATCTATCAATTGTTGGTGTTGTTCAGCACTAACCTGAACTGTTGAAATTCCTGTGGTAAAATGGTGCAACACTCTATCGCGTAATGTTAAAGTATCACCATCATCATTAATTACACCAAGGCCGGCACGTATCCCCCCTTGTTCAAAGGTCATACCAATAGCCCCATCATAAATTGGATAAGTATCGCCATAGGAAGGATAAAACAAATCGAAACGTTCTTTGGTGAAATACAGCCAACCATTCTTATCAAAATAAGACGCATTATTTTTTCCAATTAATTGTTGAAAATCGCGTTGCCACTGAGTAATTACCTCGTGATAAGGTTCTGCTGCAGGTGCAAAATAATAAGGTTCATTAAATCCTTGTTCATGGTAATCTACATGCACTTCAGGCATCCATTGTTGGTATAGCTTTAAACGTTGTTGTGTTTCTAATTGTGTTTGCCAAGCCCAATCTCTATTCAAGTCAAAATTATAATGATTGGTTCTTCCGCCGGGCCAAGGTTCCATATGTTCACGAGATTGTATATCAACATTCATTTGTGTACCAACTACACTATTGTACCAGTTGATATATCTATCGCGACCATCAGGATTTATACAAGGATCCATAATTATTACTTCATTTTGCAACCATTTTTGCGCATCAGCATTGTCGGGTTTCACCAATGTATATAGGGTTAACATAGCTGCTTCACTTGATGCTGCTTCATTTCCATGCACATTGTAACTTAGCCAAACAATGGGTACTGCATTAGTAGTGTTTGCTGCTACACCATCTTTCAATAAACCGGTTATCCGCAAATTATTTTTCCGAATATCATCAATTCTTTGAAGGTTACTGGGCGTAGCTATGACCGCTACTAGCAGTTCACGTCCTTCATTTGTTTTTCCATAGGGCATTATTTTAACCCAATCTGGACGCTGTTTGGCAACTAATTTAAAATAATCAACTATTTGATGATGCCTTGAAAATTTACTTCCGACTGTATATCCCAAAAATTCGTCCGGGCTGGTAACTTCTTGCTGAGAAAAAGCAACTAAAGAAAATGAGATTAACAATAAAAACAATATCCATTTACGCATAACGATAGTTTAAAATAATTATTGAGGTTATCATAATTAAAACGTGAATATAACTAAACAAAAAAAGCAGTCCAAAAGAACTGCCCTTATTTATGATGAATGGAAATGATTGTAATTATTATTACATAGGTTCTGTAGTCAAGTGAATTTTAGTCATATCACTATAATGATTTTGGAGTTGATGTATATAATGTACATTGGGATGATAACGCCTATCTTCCCTATACCATAAATCAATTGCTGAAAAGTCGCCATCACCTGGAATTAACATTCTAAATGCACCTTTACTGTATTTAACGGAACCATCGGGCATTTGTTCTTTTTTAAACTTTAAATGTTGCAACTGCTCATCATTTAAAGGCAATGGATCAAGTGCATCAGGTGTATACCAAAACTCCTGCACTTCCGTAGCCACACAAACCTGTTTTTCATCATTGTTTAAATTTGTTACTTCTCCATCCCATTGTTTTCCATTATAGGTGCATTTTACATAGTCACCTATTTTAAGTTCGTGAAACGGTATCATATTGGTAAGTTTTAGAACATGAATATAAAAAAAATATGGCAATAAAACTTAGCACTTGTCTTTTTCAATTAACATTATATGCATTTTAATCACCTTCTTTTTAGTTACATCTTTTGGGTGTGTAAATGTGAAAATTTACTCAAAAAGAACAATTCAGCTATCAAAATATACAGTTCAGTAATAATTGGGTAACTGTTGTTTGATATTTATGTTATAAAAATTAAACAAAACGTTACCGTTATGAAAAATTTACTGTTGAAAAAAACTTTTACTTTGAGCTTATTGGCATCTGCCATTATATTGCTTGGAAGTGCCTGCAAGAAAAGCTCAAATAATCCGTCAACCAACCAGCAAACCATTACTACCATTGTTTCAAACAATGCAAATTTTAGTTTATTAAAGACGGCTGTATTAAAAGCGAATTTAGCAACCACATTAAATGGAACAGGTCCCTTTACTGTTTTTGCTCCTAGCGATACTGCATTTGCTGGAAGTGGAATTACTGCTTCCGTCATTAATTCATTAACCGCTAGCCAGCTAAACACGCTATTATTATATCACACAATTCCTGCCAACATACCTGCAGCCAATGTACCTGCGGGACCTAACGCTAAAGTAATTACAGCTAGCGGCGATTCTGTTTTTGTTACTAAAAACGCAAATGGTGTTTTTATTAATGGTATTCCGGTAACACAAGCTGATATAATGGCTAGCAATGGTGTAATTCATGCAATAGCTAGGGTATTAATTCCACCTGTTGGTAATATAGTACAAGTTGCACAAAGTGATACAAGTTTTAGTTATTTAGTAGCAGCTGTTCTTAGAGCTAGTCAGGGCTCAGTAAATGTAGCCGCAGTGCTTTCAGGACCCGGTCCTTTTACTGTATTTGCACCTACCAATGCAGCATTCCGTGCAGCAGGTTTTGCTACTGTGAATGATATAAATAATGCAGATCCGGCTACTTTAACTTCTATTTTAACTTACCATGTTATTGGTGCTCGGGTATTTTCTTCTGATTTAACTCAAGGAGCTCAACCCACCACTTTAAATTCGGAAAAACTAACAATTTCATTAACGGGTGGTGCAACAGTTAAGGGTAATGGTAACACTGTTGCATCTAATATTATAGCAACAAACATAATGGCTACCAATGGTGTAGTGCATGTAATTGATCGTGTATTACTACCTTAAAGCGTAAATATTTTATCTGACTTATAATAGCCTTTCGCAATATAAATAATGTGAAAGGCTATTTTATTTTATATATTACATTACAAATGTTCAAACATTAAATTACGAATGAAATGAATACAATTATGCAGTAGCATTTTATAAAATAAACAATATAAAAGAATGACTGTTATATTCTATTTTAATATCATTTGCTAATTAGAAAGAAAATTCCAAATTCACCTTTAGTATTTAGCAAAATTGCTTCATTAATATGTTTAACTAATTTATTTGCTATGCAAGTACTAATAATGGAAAAAGATATTTCAAGCGCCAAACGTTTAAAACAACTACTGAATCATGGACATCCCAATATAGTAGTTGAATTATTAGTTTGTGACATAAATGAAGCTACTCATTGGTTTGAAACACATGAATTACCGGATGCGGTTTTTATGAATGTAGAATTGCAAGAGGGAACGGCATTTGAACTATTAAATAAGCAAAATATAAAATGCCCCATTATTTTCATGGGAACGCAAGCTGCCTATTCATTGGATATATTCAATTACTTTAGCATACATTATTTACTAAAACCTATTACCAAAAAACATTTAAAAATTGCATTAGATAAACTACAACTGATTAAACAATTGAAAGAAAATTCCGAACAAAATAAGAATGGATATATGAATCAATTTTGGGGAAGAGTGGGTTCAAAACAATTTTTAATACCCATCAGTGACATTTCATTTTTTAAATCGGAGAATAAATTAGTAAATCTTTTTAGCCATTCAGGACAAAAATTTTTGATCAATTATAATTTGGATGAACTTGAAACGCAACTGAATCCTGCAGAATTTTTCAGAATTAATCGTAATTATATTATACACCAAAAAAGTATCAACTATATTAAACCGTTCATTAATCAACGTTTAAAAGCTTTTCTAAAATTTGGGGAACAGTTAGAAGAAGCCATTGTAAGCAGACCTAAAGCCATAAAATTTAAGGGTTGGGCAACGATATAAGCTTAGCTGAAAAGTATTGATTAAATTAATTGAATGGCTTACAATTTGAGCAAATAAATAATTTATTTAGTAAATAAAAGCTGTTAACGGATATACATAACAGCTTTTATTTTTAGCAATAATATGTTTCTCAAAAAATAGAACATTTTTTACTCTGCCCAGCTCATAGTATAATCCTTATTTTCAATTTCTAAGACTGTTTTTGTTAATTGTAAAGGATGGAATGTATCAACCATTACCGCTACTTCTTGTGTTTCTTTTTTACCTATACTTTTTTCAACCGCACCCGGATGAGGGCCGTGTGGAATACCCGCAGGATGCAAAGTAATCATTCCTCTAGTCACACTTTTTCTACTCATAAAATCGCCATCAACATAATATAACACCTCATCACTATCAATATTACTATGATTATATGGTGCAGGAATAGCTAATGGATGATAATCGTATAAACGAGGAACAAAACTACAAACAACAAAATTGTTAGCCTCGAAAGTTAAATGCACCGGAGGGGGTTGGTGTACACGGCCGGTAATGGGTTCAAAATCGTGAATACTTAAAATGTAAGGATAAGAGCAACCATCCCATCCAACTACATCAAATGGATGATTGGCATAATGAATGCCATAAAGCATTCCACGTTTTTTTGTTTCAATCAAAAAATCACCTTTCGAATTTATGGGTTCCTTAAATTCCGGCAATTTCAAATCGCGCTCTGTATAAGGTGAGTGCTCTAATAATTGTCCTTTTTTACTAACGTATTTTTTAGGGAAACATATGGGGCTATACGACTCAACAATAAACAATCGATTCTGAGTACTTTGAAAACTAATTTGGTAAATAGTGCCACGAGGAATAACGATATAATCACCATATTGAAAGTATAAATCGCCATATTGAGAATGCAATATACCATTGCCTTCATGAATGAATAAAAGTTCATCAGCATCAGCATTTTTATAAAAATATTCCTCCATGCTTTTCTCAGGAGCGGCAACAATGATTGAACAATCATTATTCACCAATAAGGGATTTCTACTTTTTAAATAATCTGCTTCGGACTTTACCTTAAATGTTTCAAAACAGCGATGCATCAGCATTTTTTCTTCCGCTATTTCAGGCATGAAGTTAATGGGTTCATCTACTTTAATGATTTGTGTAGGTGGATGGTAATGGTACATTAAAGTATAATCACTACTAAAACCTTCAGTAGAAAATAGTTGCTCGGCATATAATGAACCATTGGTTTGCCGAAATTGGGTATGACGTTTGGGAGGAATACTACCTCTTTGAATATAATAAGGCATACAAATAAAATTTGAAAAATAAAAAATAGCATTACAATTTAGTTGGAAGCATAAATTCCTGAAAGCTCCAACATAGTAAGCAAAAAAACATATTTCCACTTTCGCTTATCTATCCAATAAATAAAGTTTCTAAAATAGGGCATAACAATTGGCTTCCTTCAAAGATAAAAAAAAGAGGCGAAAGCCTCTTTTACAAAAAATGAAAATTTTTAATTCTTATAGCCCACGGAAAAGTGGTAAATCGCCAAATCTTCCAGGCCAAGGAATTGAGGCCATTATGATGACAATGGCAAAAATATAGAACACCAAAAGCTTCTTGTTTTTTCTAGCCGGTTCCATATCTTTTTTAGCAATACCCCTTGTAATTGTAATTAAAATAATGGCTATAATCATTCCTGTAATATGCTCCACTGCCCAAAAACGGTAAACAGAATTTTTCATTACTGATGCTACCCCCATTGTTCTGAAAAAAACAAATCCTTTTGGACCAAAAAAATACTGATACAACCCAATTAGTAAAGTAATATGCGCAGCAATCATTAACCATAAATTCATTTTTTTAGCCACATTACTTAATGGGCGCTGCATTTTTGAAAGGCTATTAAAAATACCGACCAATAGCAAAATCAAAATTATCCAACGTAACCAACTATGAATAAATAGCAATAAGGAGTTAAGGGTATCCATGTTTTTTAATTTTAAAGCACCGAAGATAGAACTTTCAGTTACAAAACATTACATCATTGCAAATTAAATATGAAGTAAGGTTGAAAGGCAAACAGAACGTTTATTTTTAATTTTTTTTGGCATATAGCCCATTACTTTTGCAAGTATAAGGAATTAAATGATTCAATAAAAGCATAAAATATCTGTAATCAGTAATTTAATAGCTATGCAACCAATAAAATACCTAATCTTAATTTTTTTTCTTTTTTGGGTAATGGCCTGCCATCAAGCTAAAACTGATAAACAATTCAATAATACCATTTCAAACAATTCAACCCTTATTAATCCATACATTACTAAGCTTCAACAAGTAGTGAATACCCATCCCGACAGCACTGCATTACGAATGAAATTATTGGATGCGTTAGACAGTTTAAATATGTTTAAACCTGCTATTGCCGAACTAGATTCACTTATCATGAATGATAAGTTTAACTATGAATTATGGTATAGAAAAGGACATTTGCTGGAAAATGCCGAAGATACTGCTGCTGCCATTGATGCTTATAAGCATGCGATAGAAATATACCCTGATGCCAATGCACTACTATCATTGGCCAATTTATATGCTGAACAAAAAAATGTAAAGGCAATTGAATTATGCAACCAGGTATTCGATTTAAAACTTGGTAGAGAAGTTGATGCGAATTGTAGCTTTATTGAAGGTGTTTATTATGCCAGAACCGGACAAACGGAAAAAGCATTAGGCATGTTTAACCAAAGCATAAATTTAAATTTTACTTTAATGGAAGCTTATATGGAAAAAGGGTTTATTTATTTTGATAGAAAAGATTATATTCAAGCTTTACAAATATTTCAACTTGCATCGAAGGTGAATAATACATATGCAGATGCATATTATTGGCAAGCCAAGTGTTATGAAGTTATGCAAAATAAAAATGAAGCCATTAAAAACTATCAAACTTCACTTACCTTAGACCCAACCCTGCATGAAGCAGTATCTGCAATAAACCGATTGCAAAATCAGTAAATTTGCTTTTTACCATTTCATAAAATTGAAAAATAAAAATTTTATGCCCATCATTGCACCATCCATCTTAGCTGCGAATTTTTTAGACTTAAAAAATGAATGTCAGCGATTGAATTCAAGCGAGGCTGATTGGTTTCATTTAGATGTAATGGATGGACGATTTGTGCCAAATATTAGTTTTGGCATTCCGGTTGTTGAAGCTATAAGAAAAGCCACCACAAAAACATTAGATGTTCATTTAATGATTGTTGAACCCGAAAATTACGTGGAAGCCTTTAAAAAAGCCGGGGCAGATAGCATTACAGTTCATGTTGAAGCTTGCCCACATTTACACAGAAATATTCAACAAATAAAAAATTTAGGAATAAAAGTTGGGGTGGCATTAAATCCACATACACCCATTTGCATGATAGAAAATGTGCTGACAGATATTGACATGGTTTTAATAATGAGTGTAAATCCGGGTTTTGGCGGTCAAACATTCATTGCTCATTCTCTTATTAAAATAAAAGAATTGAAGCAAAAAATTAATAAAATTGCACCACATGTATTAATTGAGGTTGATGGAGGCATCTCTATTGAGAATGCTTCAGCAGTAATTCACAGTGGAGCTGATGTTTTAGTTGCAGGCAGTTCGGTATTTCATTCAACATCCCCTGAAGAAACCATTCATCAACTAAAAAAAATTAAATAATCAGAACCCATTTTGCATTATGAATACTATTAATAAAATAGTTAACGAGAATAATACGTTCTCGTCTGATAGCCCTGTAGTAAATGTAAACACGACATACAAGCAACAACTTACTCCGCTTAATAAATTAGCATTATGGATTACTTTAAAAGTGGGTAGTATGCGATTTTTCATATTAATATTGAGCTGGTCTGCTTTATGGTTATTATGGAATACATTAGGCCCGAAGGCTTTACGATTTGATCCCTATCCTGCCTTTGTACTTTGGCTATTCATCTCTAATTTAATTCAAATTTTATTAATGCCTTTAATTATGGTTGGGCAGAACTTACAAGGCATACACGCAGAAATAAGAGCTGAAACCGATTTTAGAATTAACCAAAAATCAGAAATGGAAATTGAAACCATTTTATTACACTTAGAAAGACAAAATGAATTAATATTAGAAATATTAAAAAAGCTAGATTCCCAAAATCAATCATCCAATAACACATAATCCCTTAAAATAAATGAATATCATTTTTAATATTTTAAATCTTTCGTTCATAGGATTTGTTGCACTATTTCCGCCTGTAAACCCAATTGGCACTGCTTTAATAATGGATCCTTTGCTTGCACATTTAACAAGTAGTCAAAGAATAATTGCAGCCAAAAAAATTGCTATATACAGTTTTATGATATGTGCAGTAGCGACCATTTTAGGCAGTTGGATATTTAAACTGTTTGGCATTTCAATACCGGTGGTACAAATAGCGGGTGGTATTTTAATTTGCAAAATGGGCTGGCAATTATTATCATCAAATAATGATGTTAAGCCTACCGAAGAAACCAAAAGCCCTGATACAGATACTGATATGGACAGTGTTAATAAAATTTTATTTTATCCATTATCTTTCCCAATGACAACCGGCGCAGGCACTATTTCAGTTCTGTTGACTTTAAGTGCGCATGGTAATGCCAAAAAAATATCTGCTTATTTCATCAATTTAGGAGCTTTAATTTTTGCGGTTTTGCTAATGGCCATTCTTATATTTTTAAGCTACGCTTATACACCAATACTCATTAAAAAATTAGGTGAAAAGGGAGGACAAATTGTAAATCGCTTAAGTGCATTTTTGGTTTTTTGTGTTGGCTTACAAATTGCTACTTCAGGAATTATGCATTTAATTCATCCGGAATAATAGAGCAATAATTAATTGTTACGAAACCCATGTTGTTAACAAAATAATAATGATTAACTGCAATTTTAATCTTTAAATTACAACAAGCTTTTTAAGGTGTGTGTTACTCTTTTATAAAAATTCTTTCCACACATGTGCATAAACAAGTTTGTAATTAAATGAATAAAAAAATTAAATTTGAAAGAAGCGGTTATCTATTACTAACCTTATTTGTTAACCCAAAATCCATATACATTGACAGATACAATTATTAGCCTAAACAACGTTAACCCCATTGAGTTTTTTGGTGTAAACAATGGCAAATTTGATTTACTGAAAAAAAAATTTCCATTATTAAAAATTTTGTCTAGGGGTACACAAATTAAAATAAGTGGAGCACCGGAACAAATTGATGCAGCCAAAGAAAAAATTGAACTTATACTGCAGTATTTAGAGCGAAATGGCCATTTAAGTGAAAACTACTTTGAACAAATACTGGGGGGTGATGATGCTGAAACTGTAGATCATTTTATTGATAGAAACCCCAACGACATTTTGGTGTTTGGACCCAATGGTAAAACCGTTCGTGCCCGAACTGCAAACCAGAAAAAAATGGTACAAGCCATTGATAAAAATGACATAGTTTTTGCCATTGGCCCCGCTGGTACCGGTAAAACTTACACAGCAGTAGCATTAGCTGTGCGTGCTTTAAAAAACAAAGTAGTTAAAAAAATTATTCTGACACGACCGGCTGTTGAAGCCGGTGAAAGTTTGGGGTTTTTACCCGGTGATTTGAAGGAAAAAATTGATCCTTATTTAAGACCACTTTATGATGCATTAGATGATATGATACCTGCAGACAAATTGGGTTATTATATGACTACGCGTACTATAGAAATTGCGCCATTGGCTTACATGCGTGGTAGAACCTTAGATAATGCATTTATTATTCTAGATGAAGCACAAAACACCAATGATTTACAATTAAAAATGTTTTTAACCCGCATTGGTGCCAATGCGAAAGCTATTATAACCGGCGATCCTACTCAAATTGATTTGCCGCGAAATCAACGAAGTGGTTTACATAAAGCAACACGTATTTTACAAAAGATTGATGGTATTGAACATGTTGAATTATCTGAAGAAGACGTAGTAAGGCATAGGCTGGTAAAAGCCATTATAAAAGCTTATGAAAAAGAATATGAACGGGAAGAAGCTTACTTAAAAGATAGATAAAGTTAAAAGCGGTAATCGTTAAAAGATTACCGCTTTTTTATGTTTATTTCTTTAAAATTTCATGCCCCATTTTATCACGTTTTGTTTGCAGGTACTTTTCGTTAAAAGGATTAGGTGGAATTTCAATAGGTACAACTTCTATAATTTCTAAGCCATAACCTTTTAAAGCGGCTCTTTTTTTAGGATTGTTACTCATTAAACGCAGTTTAGTTACATTTAATGCTCTAAGAATTTGTGCGCCAACTCCATAATCACGTTCATCCATGCCAAAACCTAAATGCAAGTTTGCTTCAACAGTGTCCATTCCCTCTTCCTGCAATTTATAGGCTTTTAGTTTATTCATTAATCCAATACCACGTCCTTCCTGGTTCATGTATAAAATTACTCCCTTACCTTCGGCCTGAACCATTTGCATGGCTTTGTGTAATTGTTCCCCACAATCACAACGAAAACTTCCTAAAATATCACCGGTGAAGCAACTGCTATGAACACGGGTTAAAACAGGGTCGCCGGTTTGCCAATCTCCTTTAATCAGTGCTAAATGTTCCCCACCGGTAAGTTTTTCTTTAAAAGCAACCAGTTTAAAATAGCCATATTTAGTAGGCATTTCAACCCTTGTAACTTCTTCAATTAATGAATCTAGTTGTAAGCGGTATTCAATTAAGTCTTTAATAGAAATTATTTTTAAATTAAATTTTTTGGCAATTTCAAGTAATTGAGGTAATCGCGCCATGCTTCCATCTTCATTCATAATTTCTACTAAAACTCCGGCTTCCTCAAAACCTGCTAAACGAGCCAAATCTACCGTAGCTTCAGTGTGGCCGGTTCTGCGTAGAACCCCACCTTTTTTGGCGCGCAATGGAAAAATATGACCGGGACGACCTAAATCTTCAGGCTTTGTATTTGGATCGATTAAAGCTTGTACAGTTTTTGCCCGATCATGAGCACTTATACCTGTGGTACAACCATGTCCTAATAGATCAACACTAACTGTAAAAGGAGTTTCGTGTAAAGCCGTGTTTTGGTTCACCATTAAATCTAACTGCAACTTTTGAGCTAAAGCCTCTGAAATGGGCGCACAAATTAAACCTCTCCCCTCCTTAGTCATGAAATTAATAATTTCGGGCGTTACATTACGAGCAGCAGTAATAAAATCACCTTCATTCTCACGGTCTTCATCATCAACAACAATCACTAATTGGCCATTTTTAATGGCTTCAATACCTTCTTGAATAGAATTCAACATAAATGATAATTAACTACAAAAGTACAGCTAAGCTAGCGTTTTTGTTTAAAAAATATGTGTATGCTTATTGGCTAAGTGCGTTTAAAAAAAGGGCGATTTTCCCTTAAAATCGGTAAACGTTTATAAAAAGCAACGATTTGTTAATATTTTAATGTTGCTGAACCTAAATAATTCATTTTATTTGCCTCTGAAAAATTTAACATTATGCTTAGTAAAAAACTACTGCGAGTCCTTGTATTGCTATTACTATGCTTACCGGTAACTCTATTTGCCCAGGTAACCACCAGTAGCATTAAAGGCTTTGTAAAAATGCAAGACGGAAAACCTTTAGAAGGTGTTTCAATTACTGCAACCCACATTCCTTCGGGAACCGTGTACACAACAGTATCGCGTAAAAGCGGTGAATACACTTTACCAAATGTAAGAATTGGCGGTCCCTACAAAATTGAGTTTAAATATGTAGGATTAAGACCTGAAGTAGTAGATGACTTTTACCTGAATTTGGGTGAACCCTACATTGCCAATGTTACCATGCAAGATGCAACAAACAACTTGAGCGAAGTAGTGGTATCATCACAAGCACGGAAAATTAACACAGACCGCACCGGTGCTTCTACTCAAATTTCTCAAAGGCAGTTATCAACTTTACCAACTATTAGCAGAAGTATTACTGACTTTACCCGTATTACCCCTCAGGCTAACGGTAACAGCTTTGCTGGTCGCGATGGTAGGTATAACAATGTGGTGGTTGATGGTGCCAACCTAAATAACAACTTTGGTTTAAGCTCTGACCCTTTACCAGGTGGTGGTAGCCAGCCTATTTCATTAGATGCAATTGAAGAAGTTTCAGTAAATATTGCTCCATATGATGTTCGCCAATCAGGCTTTACAGGTGCAGGTATTTTTGCTGTAACCAAAAGTGGTACCAACACTTTCCATGGCTCTGCTTATACATTGTATCGCAATCAAGATTATAATGGTAAAAAAGTAGGTTCGGTTACATTAACAAACCCCGCACCTTCTACCAAAAAAATATACGGTTTTACCTTAGGTGGACCAATTATCAAAAACAAATTATTCTTCTTTGCTAACTATGAGCATGAAGAAAATACTTCACCGGGTATTACCTATTCACCAACAGGAGGAAGTGGTATTGGTAACGTTTCACAAACGCCTATTGATTCTTTAAAGAAATTTTCAGACTTCCTGAAAAACACTTACAATTATGATCCGGGGGCTTATGATAACTTCCCCAACTTTGTTGCAGCCAACCACAAATTATTATTGAAGGTTGACTGGAACATTAATAAAGTGCACAAATTGAGTGTAAAATACAATGAGTTGGTGGGTACTGACATGAACCCATTAAACGGTAGTAGTATACCTAATGCTGCTCCTTTCTCAGTAATAGGTAGCAGTAGCCAAGTAAGCCGTTTACCTAACAACCGCTTTAGCTTACGCTCTATGGCATTTAGCAATTCTAACTATGGCTTTAACCACTTAGTAAGATCAGGTGCTATAGAATTGAATTCAAGTTTCAGCAGTCGCTTCTCAAATCAGTTTATTGCTACCATTACCAAAGTGCGTGATACCAGAACCATTCCAGGTGGACAAGTTTTCCCAACTATTGATATTTTCAATAATAATGGTCAAAACTATATGTCTGCCGGAAATGACCCTTTTACTCGTAATAATGATGTTATCAATGACATTTACAATGCCACTGACAACTTTACTTATTATGCAGGTAAGCATACCTTAACTTTCGGAGCTACTTATGAATATCAACGCGTAGGTAATATGTTTATGCCGGGTGCATCAAGTTACTATGCTTATAATTCATTAAGTGACTTTATGAATAATCGTGCACCGGTATTCTTCTCCTATACCTTCTCTTTGGTACCTGGCACACCAGCTCCTTATTCAGCCGATTTAAAAATTGGACAGTTGGGTATTTATGCACAGGATGAGTTTAACGTTAATGACAAGTTGAAGATTACCTATGGTTTGAGAATTGATAAGCCAGTTTATCCTCAGCAACCATTAGAAAATCCAAACATCACGGCACTAACCTTCCCTGACAAAAATGGTAATCCTACTCATTATAGCACCGGACAATGGCCTAAAAGCACATTATATTTTTCACCTCGTGTAGGTTTCCGTTATAAAATTGATGAAGAGAATTTAGTATTCCGTGGTGGTACCGGTTTATTTACAGGAAGAATACCTTTTGTATTCTTAACGAATATGCCATCTAACAGCTTCATGTATCAAAGCGGACAAGCAGTAAACAATGCTGCTCAATTGCAAAATTTCTTATTCAATCCGAACCCTGATGCATATTTAAGCAAATTCAACCCTACTCCGGGTGCTTTACCCAACAATGCTAATATTGTGTTGATTGATCCGAACTTTAAGTTCCCACAGGTTTGGCGTACTAACTTAGCATTTGATAAGAAATTAGGTAAAGGCTGGTTAATTACTACTGAATTCTTATACACAAAAGATGTTAATGCAGTGGTAATGCGCAATGCCAACTTAAAAAATCCTGATGGCACCATTAATGGAATTGATTACAGAGGAAGATTTTCTTCTTTAGCTGCCAGATATGTATACAGCAATATAAATACAGCAATTGTATTAGAAAATACAACATTAGGCTCAAGTGGTTCTGCAACTTTCCAAATTCAAAAATCTGCTGCTAAAGGATTCTACGGTTCATTTGCATACACAGCTAGCTTTGCTTCTGAAGTAAGTGCTAATCCTGGTTCACAAGCTACTTCAGTTTGGAATAGTAACGCAACCACCGGAACACCTAACACCGTTCAATTGGCTACATCCTCATACGTAACCCCACATCGCTTTATTGGTACTCTTTCTTATCGTTGGGAGTATTTAAACCATATGGCAACTACCATCAGTATTTTTGGTCAGTTAGCTAAGCAAAACAATTATAGCTATGTATACCAAGGTGATATTAATAATGATGGTTTAAGTGGAATTGATTTGATGTACATACCCAAAGATCCATCACAAGTTATATTTGTGCAAAACGGTTCATTTACTCCGGCACAACAAGCTGCTGCATTCCAGCAGTTTATTCAAAACACACCTTATTTGAGAAACAATAAGGGAAAAGATGCTGAAAGAAATGCTGCTTATTTGCCTTGGTTAAGCACTTTTGATGTTAGAATTTTACAGGATTTTTATGCTAAAGTAGGTAATAGAAAACATACCCTACAACTTTCTGTAGACATTTTAAATGCCGGTAATTTGGTTAATAAAATGTGGGGTGTTCGTCAACAAACCACAACTACACAACCATTAATTTTTAATAATTTAGATAGCCAAGGGCGTCCAACATTTAAGATGCAAACCTTAAATGGTCAATTATTGACTAAGCCTTGGCAGAATACACTAACTACCTCAAGTACTTGGGGTATGCAGTTAGGTTTAAAATACTTCTTTTAAACTTTAGCTTAATAGCAATTAAATTTTAATAAAGAAGCCCCGAAAATTTCGGGGCTTCTGCTTTTTAACCGCACATTTGCTTTTTGTTAATAAAACGGTAACATGGACATAAAGCTATGTTAAAAGTTAACCTACAATTTTGCAACCGAAATTAAAAACTCAAATCACATGTTAAGAAAACTGCTAATTATGTTAGCCCTATTTATTGGGGCCATTAGTTATGCAACAGCACAAGAAACTACTTCCGACATACAAGGAAGGGTAATGGATGGGAATACCCCCATAGAAGGTGCTGTTGTTACTGCTATTCACTTACCCACCGGTACGAAGTACGTAACCACAACTCGTAAAGATGGTCGATACAACTTGGCCAACATGAAAATTGGTGGCCCATACCAAATTACCGTTACTTTTTTGGGTTATAGAACAGAACAACAAGACAACGTATTCTTATTATTAGGACAGGAATTTAAAGCCGATTTTGGTTTAACACCCGCTGCCAATGAGCTTAAAACTGTTGAAGTAAAAGGTTTAAGACAAGATAAAGTGTTTAATACTGGGCATACAGGAAGCCAAGAAATTGTTAGCCGTGCTCAAATAGAACGCTTACCTACCATTAACCGTAGCTTACAGGATTTCACACGTCTTACTCCTTCCGCAAATGGATTGAGCTTTGGAGGTATGAATAGTTCTTATAATAACATTACTGTTGATGGAGCTAATTTTAATAACGCTTTCGGTTTATCTTCAACTTTAGGAGGACAAACTAGCTCTCAGCCTATTAGCTTAGATGCCATTGAGCAGATTCAAGTGAATATTTCTCCTTATGACGTTCGTCAAGGTAGTTTTGCCGGTGCCGGTGTAAATACGGTAACCCGCAGTGGTACCAACCAAGTAAAAGGATCTGTTTATACCTACATACGTACTCCCGGATTGCAAGGATACAATGTAAGAACGAACACTGTACCACGCCCAAGCTATACTTATAACTTACGTGGTGCTTCAATTGGTGCACCCATCATTGAAAACAAATTATTCATATTTGTTAGTGCAGAATCAGAAAGAATTAGCCAACCTGCTACTACTTATGTAGCTGCAAAACCCGGACAAGCATCAGTTCCTGGTGTTGTTTCACAAGCCGTAGCTGACACTTTAGATGCTCTGAAAAACTTTTTAATTCAGAAATATGGATACAACCCTGGCAACTATCAAAACTACAATTACAACACTTATAGCGATAAATTAACTGCTCGCTTAGACTGGAACATAGGCAAAAACAGCACTTTCACTTTAAAATACAACTACTTAAAGTCTTATCGTGATATTGCTGCAAGTAATAGCGGTGCTCCAAATGGTAACCGTCAGCCTAGCTTAACCGGCTTACCTTTCAGTGGTAGTGGTTACAGAATTAACAACAACTTTAATATTGTTATTGCTGAATTAAACACTCGCTTTAGCAATAGAGTTTCAAACAAATTGCAAGTAGGTTACACAGCTTTAAGAGATTATAGATCTAGCCTTTCCGGTGCTGATTTCCCAATGGTTGACATTATGAATGGTTTAGGACAAAGCTATACTGCTTTTGGTTATGAGCCCTTCACTTACAACAATAAATTGAATACCAATGTATTTCAATTTTCCGATATCTTAACAGTATATAAAGGCAACCATGAAATTACTTTAGGTACACAGAATTACATAAAAAGATTTGTAAACGGTTTTGCACCTAACTATGCTGGAGATTATCAATTCAATACGTTAACTGATTTTTATAACAGTGCCATTAATGGAGCTCCGACTGCAAGAAACTATACCTTACAGTATGCTTTAACGCCCGATGGTTCATTTCCCTATGCTAAAGTTGGTGCAAATGAATTAGGCGTTTTTGCACAGGATAAATGGAGAATGAAGGATAACTTCACGCTTACTTATGGTTTACGTTTAGATGCACCTATCTTCACCAATAGTTTTACTGCTAACCCTTATGCTTCTCAATTGCAGTTTAGAGATGGAAAAACTTATGATGTAGGACATAAACCAAATACTCAAGTATTAGTTTCTCCAAGAATTGGCTTTAACTGGGATCCTAATCATAACCACCAAACACAAGTTCGTGGCGGTTTTGGTTTATTTGCCGGTCCTCCACCATTTGTATGGATTAGCAACCAAGCTAGTAATAATGGCGTGCAGTTTGGGTCATTTTTCCAAGCAAAAACTAACCCTGCAACAGGTCAACCTTGGGTATTTAGTCCCAATATCAATACCTACAGACCGGCTGCCACCTCTCCCAACACTTCTTACAACTTAGTATTTACTGACCCACACTTTAAATACCCACAAGTAATGAAGTTAAGTAGTGCCGTAGACCAGAAATTACCTGGTAATATTGTAGCTACTATCGAATTAACCTATTCAAAAGACGTTAATGGAGTATATTTCCAAAACGTAAACCTTCCTTCAACAGGAACTCCATTAGTAGGACCTGATAATCGTTTACGTTACTCTTCACCCAAAATTTGGTCTGGTGCCGGTGGAGCAAGTGTAACTAACCCTAATATTAGTAGTGCTATTTTGATGGCTAATACCAATAAAGGATATGCTTACACAGCAACTATTCAGTTCCAACGCTCAGTTAAAAATTTAACTACAAGCATTGCTTACACTTATAGCCAAGCTAAAAATGTGAATGATGGTGGTTCAATTGCACAAAGTATGTGGAGAGACAGACCTACACATGGCGACTTAAACTCTGATGAATTAGGTTATGCAGGTTACTATCAACCTCACCGCGTTATCGGTTATGCACAATACCGCTTTGAGTATGGTAAACATTATGCAACTTCAATAGGTTTTGTATTTGAGGCTGCAACTGCAGGTGTTGGTTCGTATACCTACCAAGGAGATTTAGTAAACGCCGCTACCGGAGGTAACAGTTCATTAATTTATATCCCTAAAACTCAATCAGACATAGTTTTAGTACCAGTAAATACAGGTGGCGGTGGAGCTATAACTGATACCCGTACTCCTGATATTATTTGGAATCAATTGAATAACTTCATTCAACAAGACCCATATTTAAGTAAGCACAGAGGTCAATATGCTGAAAGAAATGCAGTTGTTTTACCATGGTACAAACATTTAGATATGAATGTTACACAAGACTTTTCTATTAAAGCAGGAAAAAATCGTCATACACTTCGTTTAACATTCGATTTAATTAACGTGGGCAACTTCTTAAATCCAAATTGGGGTATTGCAAAAACCTTCAACAACACATCTTTCTTGAAGTTTGAAGGTATAGCACAATCTGGTGTAAATGCAGGTAAACCCATGTTCTCATTCTTGTATCAAGATCCTAAAAACCAAATTCCATTGGTTAATAGTTTCCAAGATAACACCAGCATTTTCTCTCGCTGGCAAGGACAAATTGGAGTACGTTACTTGTTCAACTAAAACAATAGTTTAAAACGTAAATAAAAAAGCTGGAAGAATCTTCTTCCAGCTTTTTTTGTATAAAATATTTGAAAACAGAATAATTTATTTTCCCCAGCCCCATAACAAAAATTCTGTCATTGCACTACCCCATGTTGTAAAATTATGTTTCCCATTTTCAACAAGTAAATAATGAATGTGTGCATCCGTAAAACCTTTAGCTTTTAAAGCTATAATTAAATCAAGTGTATCATCAATGCTATCAATAACACCATTATTATTACGATCAGCAGTTTCATCTAAAGTACCGCATTGTAAAAAAAATTGTAACCATGGATAGAAAGTACCATGCTGCACCTGCAAGTGCATGAGTCTATCTGTTTCATCATTATACCCTTCATCATAAGCTTTTCTTCTCCACCATAAACTTCCGCTAAATACACCTACTTTAGCAAATTCTGTTGCGTGATTCCACACAATATCCAAAGCACTCAAACCACCTAACGAAAACCCAGCAAATGCTTTTTCTTTAAAAGAAGGTGCATGAAATTTTTTTCTTACAAAAGGCAATAATTCATCAAAAATAAATTTTGTATATAAGCCAGCTTTATCACCACGGCCTAAATAATCGGGGCTAAAAGCAACACCATATTCTCTTTTTCGCTCTTCACCACAATAAATACCAACACATAACAATGGGGTTAATTTGTTTTCAGCATTCAGTTGATTTAATTTTTCTAGTAATGGTATTTTAACCAAATCCTGGCCATCATTAAAAAACAACAAACTAACTTCTTCTAATACATGCATATCCGGAGGTACATAAAATTCAACCTCAACATTGCGTTCTAAGTACTGTGAATATAAAGTATGTGCAACAACTGTGAAATTGGTTGTTTCTTGCAAAGCATCCATTGGCATATATCAAATATAATAATTGGAGCGAAGTAAAATTTAAATTTTTGTAGGCAATTCAAAATGCAACTAATTCTCTTTTGTAATAATTACTGTATTCATTTTAGAAAAAAAATCAATAAACATATGGCAGCATAAATAAAAAAGCTTATTTTAATGTTGTAATTTTTTTTAAAAATTCTTTTTTAAGAATCATTTTCAAATTTAGATATTATGAAAAAAATAGGTATTCTATTCGGAAAAGAAAGAAGTTTTCCCCAGGCAATTATAGAAAGAATTAACCATAAACAAATACAAGATATTATTGCAAAACCTGTATTGATAAGTAAAGTTATGCAAGGAGAAGATAGCGGTTATAGTGTTATTATAGATAGAATTAGCCAAGATGTGCCTTTTTATAGAGCCTATTTAAAAAATGCTGCCTTATGTGGTACTGCAGTTATTAATAACCCATTTTGGTGGAGTGCTGATGAAAAATTTTTTAATAACTGCTTAGCAACAAAAATTAATGTACCTGTCCCCAAAACTGTTATACTCCCTTCCAAAAACTTACCCGACGATACTTCCGACGCATCCTTTGCAAACCTAGCATACCCGCTAGATTGGAATGGTATTTTTGAATATGTTGGCTTCCCTGCATATATGAAGCCCTTTGCAGGTGGGGGATGGAAACATGTATTTAAATTAGAAGATGAAGCCGATTTTTTTGAAAAATACAATACTACCGGACAGTTAGTAATGCTTTTACAAGAAGAAATTATTTTTGAAGAATACTATCGCTGCTATTGTATTGGCGGCAAGCATGTAAGAATAATGCCTTATGAACCCCGCAATCCGCATCATTTAAGGTATGAAGCACATTTTAATCCCTCGCCTCAATTATTGCAAGAAATGACCAATATTGTCATTCGAATTAATCAATACTTAGGTTATGATTTTAATACTGTAGAATTAGCTGTACGTAACGGTATACCCTTTGCGATTGATTTTTGTAACCCCGCACCCGATGCTGACAAAGCAAGTGTGGGTGAAGAAAACTTTGAATGGGTTGTAGAAACAGCAGCTAATTTCGCTATTGAAAGAGCCCAAACTCAACAACCGGGAAGAGATAACTTAACCTGGGGTGAATTTGTAAAAAGAAGTTGCTCAAAAAGCGCATTTTATTAATGATTCAAATTAAGAATTGAAATATTTTATATATGTCAACCCCTAACTATCACCAATTTTCTATAGGTATTGAAGAAGAATATATGGTTATTGACCCCGAAAGCCGGGAGCTAAAAAGTCATGAACAAAAAATTGTAATTGAGGGGCAAAAGCTTTTGAAAGATAAAGTGAAAGCTGAAATGCATCAGGCAGTTGTAGAAGTTGGCACTGATGTTTGCAGTAACATAAATGAGGCTTTAGATGATGTTGCTGCCTTAAGAGGGAATATTTCTGCCATTGCCAATAGTATGGGATTAGCTGTTGGGGCAGCCGGTACACATCCTTTTAGCCATTGGAATAGCCAATTAATTACCGACCATGACCGTTATCACCAAATTGTAAACGAGTTACAAGAAGCCGCAAGAAGCAATTTAATTTTTGGATTACATGTACATGTGGGCGTAGAAGATAGAAAAATGGCCATACATATTGCCAATAGTGCCCGCTATTTTTTACCACATGTGTATGCATTAAGTACCAATTCTCCCTTTTGGGAAGGGCGTTTTACCGGATACAAATCATTTCGTTCAAAAGTGTTTGATAAGTTTCCCCGTACCGGCATTCCCGATCATTTTCAAAGTATAGAAGCATATGAGGCCTACGTTAACTTATTAATTAAAACCAATTGCATTGATAATGCTAAAAAAATTTGGTGGGATGTAAGGGTACATCCATTTTTTAACACAGTTGAATTTAGGATTTGTGATGTTCCATTAAAAATAAAAGAAACCATTGCCATAGCTGCACTATTTCAAGCCATTTGTGCCAAATTATATTTATTACGCACACATAATCTTAACTTTATTTCATACCAGAGGGCATTAATTAATGAAAATAAATGGCGGGCCAGCCGCTATGGAATTGACAGCACTTTGATTGATTTTGGAAAAGAAACCGAAGTACCCACCCGACAGCTTATTATAGAATTGCTTGATTTTGTTGATGATGTAGTGGATCATTTAGATAGCAGGAGCGCTTTACAATACATACATACTATTTTAGAAGAAGGTACCGGAGCCGATAAGCAAATTCAAGTATACCAAAACACCAACAGCCTGCCCAAAGTGGTTGATTTTATTCAATCACAATTTTTACAACTATAAAAATCTCTACCATTAAACAATAAGGCAACCTTAACAGTCTATTTTGTTAACAATTTAAAACGATTGGGTATTTTTAAGGAAAGAGTACTTAGTAGGCAGCATTATGCACCACTATGGCATCTTTTTATTGTTAACATAAAAAACCTGCCCCTCAGTTGACAGAGTTGGAAATAATTAAAGGCTGTATTAAGCAACAGGCATCTTGCCAGCGTATGCTTTATGAGCAGTATGCAGGTAAGTTAATGGCTGTTTGTTTGCGTTATGCCAAAGACCCCATGGAAGCAGAGGATATGTTACAAGATGCATTTGTTAGAATTTTTAATTACATTAATCAATTCAAATTTGAAGGGTCATTTGAAGGCTGGATGCGTAGAATAACTGTAAATGTGGCATTAAAATATATACAGAAAAAAAAACTGGCATTTTCTGAAGTAAATGAACAAAAAGATTCAACTGCACAAATTCCACCTACGGCCTATAGCCAATTGGGTGAAGAAGTATTAATGCAACTCATTCAACAATTACCAACAGGTTATAGAATAGTGTTTAACTTAAATGTGATAGAAGGTTATAGCCATGAAGAAATTGCAACATTATTAAATATAAAAGCAAGTACTAGTAGAAGTCAACTGGTAAAGGCTAGAAAAATATTACAGGAACAAATTTTACAACTTCAAAAAATTGCTGTGTAATGACAGATAAACAATTGGATGAATTTTTCAGCCATAAACTGAAAAACTACTCCGCCCCCGTTCCACCCGATATGTGGGAACGAATTATGGCAGAACGACAAAAAAAACCTAAAGCATTTTGGTTAACACCATCCCAAAAGCTAATGCTGGCTGCTACTTTTTTTATAGCAGCTCTATTGCTTGGGTTTTACTATTTTAACAACACAAGTCAAAATAAAAATACTATCGAACATAATACTACACCTATCTACTCCGCAATACCTAATAATGTAAATAATGCTACAACAGAAAAGGATAATTCAAATTTGTCAATTAATAAAACACCCAACAGTATTAATTCTTCCAACTCTGATGTGAAAGCTAACTCCAACAGCATAAACAACAATAATATCAAAGTAAATTCAACTTCAATATTTTCATCATCAAAAAAATCTCAATCTCAAACTTATAGCAGCCTTAACTCCTTAACAAATGAGTATAAAACCGTAAATAATTTTTCTAATGATGAGTATGATTTAAATACAAGTAGTTTTAGTTACAACAGGGTAAATGCTGAACCTGCTTTAAAAAACAGCTTACTATACAATACCAATTCAATACACCTACCTCCACTCAATTTAAGACGCATTTTAGGCTTAGATGCTTGCCCCAATGCCAATGGAGCACAAAGGAATGACTGGTATATTGAATTATATGGTTCACCGGACTATACTTTTAAATCAATAACTGCAAATGGTGCCAGTGCTAATTATTTACAGAAAAAAGATAGTACAGAGCATTTACGAGGTGGCTTTACTGTTGGCGCCAGATTTAGTAAAACCATCGGTGAACGTACTTATTTAAAATTAGGTATTCAGTATAATCAAATTAATGAATTGTTTAGTCAAAGAAAAGAAGATCAGGTACAAACTACTACAGTTATTGTTCGCAGAACCATTACTACACCACAAGGTACCACAACAACGGTTACCGACACTTCATCCGTAACACAAATTGGATACAGGATTATTAAAAGTATGAATCATTACAAGAATGTGGAATTACCGGTTATGTTGGGTTATGAATTTGGTATGCCCGATGCCAATTGGCGCTTCACTGTAAATGGAGGACTTATTTTTGGCCTGTCATCATGGTATATGGGCGAAACATTAGATACCAGTTTACAAGTAGTTGCCATCAATAGTAAATCCAATTCAGGAGTTTATGAACATAGTTTTACTACCAGCATTTATGGAAGTGTAGGAATTTATAGACGAATAACACCACAGTTGGATGTATTTGCTGAACCTTATTTCAGATACAATATTTTAGGCACCAATTCTTTATATGGTGTAAATCAACGTTTTGGTGCCGCAGGAATTAGTTTAGGTACACGTATCCAATTAAACGGACGCAGGCAGCATTTATAAATCAATTGCTATCTTATTGCAAACGCTATGAAAAAAATTCTTTTTTACTCATTACTTCTTTTTATAACCATTAGCAGTTGTAAAAAAGACTTTTCTGATGAATTTACTCCATATCAGGGAATTGCTTTTAATGATACAACTTGGACCAACGAACCCATTAGTAATAGTTTTATTGATTCATTGCAATTGCAAATTGGATTAACCAATCCGTTTTTAAGTTTGTTTAATCCTAGCCTCGACACAACCGTGTGGCTAAAAAATAATATTAGAATAAAAATACCTGGCAAAAGTTGTGTTTACCAAAACAATAATTTAAATGCCGTTACCGACTCAGTTCAGTTAAAATTAATTCAGATAAGAAAAAGAGGAGATTTTATTCGGTATTTGCTTTCGGCAACATCCAGTCAATATCCATTAGTTTGCGCCTCTGCATTTTATGTAAGCTATACAAGCAACAATCAACCAGTTTCCATACTTCCAACCAAACCTATTATCATACAATGGCAGGACGATGATGCGGTAAGCGGAATGCAATACTACAGTGGCATTCCTAATTCAAGTGCACAATATGATATTAACTGGCAAATAGACAATACCGGTACCGTTAGTAACTGGGATACCATGATGAATGGGAATCATATTCTGGGCTATACAATTCAATCAACCCACACACAATGGTTTAGTGCAGGTGCACCAATGGACACAAGTTTGGGCACCACCAATCTAAATGTGGTTTTACCATTAAATTTTACTAATAAAAATACACTTGTATTCGCTGTATTTAATGATGTTAGATCAGTTTTAAAATTAACTCCATCCGCAGGTGAAAAAGGGTTTTATGCACTACATATTCCTACCAATGCCAATATAACCCTAGTAAGCATTTCATTAATCAATAGTAACCTTTATGTTGGCACCAATGTACTTTATGGTATAAATGCAGGATTACAAAAACTGTTTCCAGCTAAAATAAGTCCCCAAGCATTAAACGAATTTCTCAACAACCTTTAGTGTATCAATAAAAATTATCCTGCACCAATTAACCAGCCCACAATAAATACCAATATTCCACCTACAACAACTTGGAATATTGCAGATAGTAATGGTGTATCCATGAAATGATTGCGTATCCATGAAATAATGGCAAGTTCAACCACTACTACAATAATGGCTAATGTTAATGCCGGTTTAAATTGAGGTATGAGAAAAGGGAAAGTGTGTCCTAAACCACCAATAGAAGTCATAGCTCCGCAAACCAAACCTCTTAATACCGGAGAACCACGACCACTAATTTTTCCATCATCAGATAATGCTTCAGCGAATGCCATACTTATTCCCGCGCCAATAGAAGCTGCTAAACCAACTTTAAAAGTATCATCGGGATTAGCAGTTGCAAATGCTGCAGCAAACAAAGGTGCTAAAGTTGAAACAGAACCATCCATTAATCCTGCTAATCCGGGCTGCACAAAGCGAAGCACAAACAATTTCTTGGCTGTTTCTCTTTCAACATTGATTATTCCAGACGCAATTCTTTCCTTATCAATTTCCTCAGCTTTATGTTCATGCTGTTGTTCTTCAACTGCTAAATGGGTTAACAAATCCCGAATATTTGTATCATTTGTTTTTTGGGCCGCTAATTCATAAAAGCTACGAGCTTCTTTTTCCATAAAGATGGCTTCTTGCATAGCTTTTTCAGGTGTTATTATTTCATTAAACCAAAAGGCCTTTCGTTGAAACATACCTTTTACATCCTGTCTTCTTATAAGGGGAATATGTTCGCCAAATTTGCTTTTATATAAATCGGTTAAATGTTGTTTATGACGGTCTTCATCTTGGGCCATTGTCTCAAACACAGTAGCCGATTTGGGAAAATCAAGCTTAAAACTATGCGCAAAATCGCGGTATATGCTAGCATCTTCTTCTTCTGTATGAATGGCTAAAGCTAAAATTTGTGCTTCATTTAAATCCTTAAACCGCATACAACAAATTAATAATTCTTAGAAAATATGAACTTTTAGCAAATTAATACTTTTTTTAATTTTTTAGACAATAGTGTTAATCAATCGCGCTATTAATTGTATCAATCAACATCATTTAATCAATTCCGTATTATCGCAATATGTCTTAGAGAATGTTTAAATGTAGCTTTATGTTTCAACTATTTTCTTACTGAAAATTAAATAAGGTGGCAGTAAAAACGCCCCTTTCTCTTTTTTTAAAGATAACATCCCAGTTGCCTTTATAACGCAATATAGATGGGACCAAATAATTTTTATAATGAGTCATTTCAACTTCCATGCTCACATCAAAATCATACACACCGGCTTTATAACTTAAAATATACCTTCTGCCTTGTACTTCTAAAGTTTGGGTATTAAACCAGGTTACCATTTCATCAACCACTACATCATCTTTTTGTGCTGCAGTTAAATCTTCTTTAGGAGTAATAGTAAATACATAACATAATTGCTGATGATATTCTTGTATGTCTAACCTATAATCATAAAGCTCATGTGCTTTACTATCGTATAAGTCTAATTTATTGCCTATAAAAGGAATTCCCGGTACCTTTTTTCCCGGATTGAAGAAAAGCATTTTCAATTGTTCTTTGTGCTTATCAATACCCGATTTTTGTGTTGTGGCAATACTATGCCCTTTTACAATATTATTTTCACCGCAAACTTTTCCCTTCGTAAAAAATAAAGCCGCATATAGTTCTGCAGTTAAATAATTGTATTCGTGTTTTTTGTTATAAAAATTACCGGTAGTTTTTTCTTCCAGCACATCCATAGTTCGACAACCATCCTGATAATTTTGACGGATTTTACTGTACATTGATGCGATGGTTGCACCTGCTTTATCCTTCATTTGAATATCGTTGTACGCAGTAAAACCCAGCACACGCAAGTTTCGGAACGCCTTATAAAAAGTAGTATCTTCTTTAATTTGCTGCAATAATTTTTCGTAACCAAAGTTGGTTCGAACTAAAACTGCAGGCAATGTGAAGCGTCCGGAGTTGCCAAACCCAACAGTTGTATCGGCGAGGTAAGTTTGTGAAGTAGTGTCTTGTGCCAATACTGTACCGGTTAAACCGGTTAGCATCATTACAACAACAAGTTGTAGTATTCTCATTTGGCAAAAAGCATTTTATAATCTACTTTTATTTTGCCTTTGCTAATGTCATTTAATTTTCCTTGTAATAACTTCTTTTTAAGGGGCTTCAGATAATCAATAAACAATTTCCCATCAATATGATCGTATTCATGTTGAATAACACGTGCAGTTAAACCAGTAAAAGTTTCTGTATGAGGCACAAAATTTTCATCCATATATTTCAATGTAACGAGTTCAGGACGCTGAATATCTTCGCGAATTTTTGGAATACTTAAACAGCCCTCATTATACACCCATTCTTCACCGTTTAAATCAATTAATTCAGCATTAATAAATACCTTTTTAATACCAGGCTCATCAGGATAACGTTCATCATCGTCTTCCATATTGGCAAAAATTTGGGCACTATCAATTACAAATAAACGGATGGGTTTATTTACCTGTGGACCCGCTAAACCAACACCACTACTGGCATACATTGTTTCCCACATATCATCAATTAAGCTAGCTAAACCTGGATAATCGGCAGTAATGGGCGCTGCAGGCTTTCTTAAAATGGGATTTCCATATGCGACTATAGGCAAAATCATATAACAAATTCTAATAAATTCAACAATACATTCAATACCCCAAAGATAAAAGAATATGGCTACATTGACCGCTCTTGTAAATAAGTTTGTAACATAATAGTAGCCGCTATTTGGTCAACATTTTCTTTTACTTGACGTTGCTTTTTTTTCATTCCCATTTCAACCATGGCTTTAGAAGCCATTTTTGAAGTGTATTGTTCATCAACTGTTTGAATGGGAATGCCGGGAAAATTTTTTTTAAGGTTTTGAATGGCTTTATGCACTAATGGAGTAGCGTGGGTAGCGGTTTGGTCTAAATTATAAGGTTCGCCAATTACAATAAGCTCAACCGCTTCTTTGGACACATAGTTTTTTAAAAAAGGTATTAACGTATTGGAAGGTATGGTAGTTAGTGGAGTGGCTATGATTTGCAAGGGGTCAGTAACCGCAATACCAGTTCGTTTTCCACCGTAATCAATACAAAGAATTCTTCCCATTGCTTTTAATTTTCTAGAAAATAAACAAATCGGCAATTACCAATAAACTGAATACCACACTAGCAATGCCATTGGCTGTCATAAATGCAATATTCACCCTGCTTAAATCAGTTGGTTTTACAATTGAATGTTGGTATGACAACATTCCAACAAAAACGGCTATGCCTAACCAATACAAGATATGAAAATGACCATAAAATCCAGCATATATTACACATGCAGCGCTTAAAAAATGTAAAAACGAGGAAATATTTAATGCGTTGGTTTTGCCAACGGCTGCAGGTATGGAGTAAAGCTTTTGCGATTGGTCGAAATCAATATCCTGCAGTGCATAAATAACATCAAACCCACTAACCCAAAAAATTACCGCAAATGAAAACAACAAAGGCAATAAATTAAATTGGCCGGTTACCGCCAAATATGCGCCAATAGGGGCCAAAGAAAGACCTATTCCCAACACTAAATGACATAATGCAGTAAAACGTTTGGTATAACTGTAAAATAATACTACAAACAAAGCAACCGGTGCTAAATAAAAACAAATTTTATTAATAAAGTAGGTTGCTGCCACAAATAACAAACAGTTTAGAATTACAAATCGCAGGGCACTTTCAGGTGAAATAATGCCTTTCGGAATTTCGCGAATAGCGGTTCGGGGGTTACGAGCATCGAAATGACGGTCTAAATACCGATTAAATGCCATTGCCGAATTCCGAGCCGTAACCATACAAATAATAACCAACAAAAGTTTTTGTAATAAATATTGCCACGAGAAATAATGGTGCAGAATAGTTTGGTCTGCATCGGCAAAACCTGCAGTTGAATGCATTACCCCTAAAAAAAAACCGATGAATGCAAATGGCATTGCAAAAATGGTATGCGAAAATTTAACTAAGCTTAAATATTTTTTTACTGTGTGCATCATTACAATTCAACATTTTTAAGATTGCAGTTGTTTAACCAATTCCCACAAAACTATGCCTGCAGCAACTGAAACATTTAAGGAATGTTTAGACCCCCATTGCGGAATTTCAATACACCCGTTGCACAAACTTAGTGCTTCTTCACTTACCCCATCTACTTCATTACCCAAAATGATGGCTAATTTGTTATTTCCGGCCATGGAAAATTGTTGCAACCCTATACTGCCTTTTGCTTGTTCAACAGCAAATATTTCGTAACCTAATTTTTTAAGTTCTGTAATAGCGGTAGTAGTTTCTGGCATATACATCCAATCAACAGTTTCCGTTGCACCTAAGGCTGTTTTTTGAATATCGCGATGAGGAGGTTGCGGAGTATATCCACATAAGCATATTCCTTCTAATAAAAAAGCATCGCAAGTGCGAAATATGCTTCCTACATTATGCATGCTGCGTATATTATCTAACACAACAATTATGGGGTGTTTTGTAGCGGCCTTAAACTCTTGAACCGATTTTCGGCCAAGGGCATCCATACTTAATTTTTGCATGCGCAAATGTACAATAGGCAATAGAATGGTGTACATAAAAAAAGTTCCCTCATAAACATGAGGAAACTTAACCCTTAAAACAACCAACATGAAAACATTATAACAGTTATTATCTGTATTTGTTCATAGGTTGTACTATAATTTTACACCAGGGCCAAATCAAGCACCTGCTGCATGGTTTTTACATAATGAAACTGAAGACCTTCAATAAAATTGCTGTCTATTTCCAGCACATCTTTTTCATTTTGCCAGCACATGATAATTTCTTTTAGTCCGGCACGTTTAGCGGCTAAAACTTTTTCTTTTATTCCTCCAACCGGCAATACTTGACCACGTAATGTAATTTCACCGGTCATGGCCAAATAGGGCTTCACTTTTCTGCCGGTAAATGCCGAAGCTAATGCAGTAAGCATTGTAATACCTGCACTTGGACCATCTTTTGGTGTTGCACCTTCCGGAACATGCACATGTACATTATGCTTATGAAAGGCTTCACTTTCAATACCCAGTTTTTTAGCATTGGCCTGTAAGTAAGTATAGGCAGTAGTTGCACTTTCCTTCATTACATTGCCCAAATTCCCCGTTAATTTTAATTCACCCTTTCCTTCACTGAGTACGGTTTCAATAAACAAAATATCACCACCAACATAAGTCCAAGCCAAACCAACGGCAACACCGGGCATATTGGCCATTTTATACATATCATTATTATAACGTTGAGGCCCTAGAATTTTTTCAACATCAGACAAGGTTAATGCTGATTTTATTTTTTGTTTGGTAGCATATTCTTTAGCTTCATAACGCATAACGGATGCCAATTGACGATCAAGTTCACGAACGCCACTTTCACGAGTATAGCTTTCAATAATTTTTTCCAATACTTTATCGGAAATTTTGAAGTTTATTTTTCCCAAACCATGCGCTTCTTTTTGTTTAGGAATTAAATGACGCTTCGCTATTTCAACTTTTTCTTCAATGGCATATCCACTTAAGTCAATAATTTCCAAACGATCACGTAATGCGGGTTGTATGTTTTGAATATCGTTAGCTGTTGCAATAAATAATACTTTACTCAAGTCGTATTCTAACTCTAAATAATTGTCATAAAAAGTATTATTCTGCTCAGGATCTAACACTTCCAGTAAAGCAGATGAAGGATCGCCACGAAAATCATTTCCAATCTTATCTATTTCATCTAAAATCATTACCGGGTTTGAAGTTTTTACTTTTCTTAAATTTTGAATAATACGACCCGGCATTGCACCGATATATGTTTTGCGGTGGCCCCTAATTTCACTTTCATCATGTAATCCACCCAAGCTTAATCGTACATATTTTCTACCCACAGCATGAGCAATGCTTTTACCTAATGAAGTTTTACCAATACCCGGAGGACCAACAAAGCATAAAATGGGGCTTTTCATATCGCCTTTTAGCTGCAGTACCGCTAAATATTCTAAAATTCTATTTTTAATTTTTTGCATGCCATAATGCTCGGCATCTAAAACTTGCTTGGCATGTTTTAAGTTGTAATTATCGTTCGTGTATTCCTCCCAAGGCAAATCAAGTAATAAATCAAGGTGATTGTAAACAATGGAATAGTCAGGTGTACTGGGATGCATACGTTCTAACTTTTCTATTCCCAGTTGAAACATATTTTTTGCCGATTCAGGCCAACGTTTTGTTTCGGCCTTTTTTTTCATGTCGGCAATTTCTCTTTCGTTGGGATCGCCACCTAACTCTTCTTTTATACTTTTTAGTTGTTGTTGTAAAAAGTAATCGCGCTGTTGTTTATCTAATTCAAGCCTTGTTTTGCTGGTAACTTTATTTTTTAATTCAGCAAATTGAAGTTCTTTATGTAAGAAAGCAGTTAACCTTTCCGCCCTTAGTTTAATACTTTCCAACGTTAACAAATCTTGTTTTTCGGTAATGGAAGTATTTAAATTACTACTTACAAAGTTGATAAGGAATGAAGGGTTTTCAATATTTTTTAATATAATGGATGCTTCAGTAGGAATATTAGGCGACAACTTAATAATTTCGGTAGCCAAATCACGTATGGTGCTGATATAAGCATCAAAATCAGGATCATTTTCAACCGCCTTATCTTCTAATAATTTAATTTGAGCTACAAAAAAAGGGTCCTCACTAATCATGTGTAAAAACTCAAACCTTTTTTTGCCTTGAATAATGATGGTGGTGCCTCCATCAGGCATTTTAATTAACTTCAATATTTTAGCAACTGTTCCAATTCGGCATAAATCATTTACCGTTGGATCTTCTACTTCTGTATCATTTTGTGCTAAAACGCCAATTAGTTTATCGGACTTATAGGCTTCGGTTACCGCTTTAATACTTTTATCGCGCCCAACAGTTATGGGCAATACTACACCAGGAAATAGCACAGTATTTCTTAATGGTAATAAGGGCAATGTATCGGGAATAGATAAGTTTTCTTCATCGTCTTTTTCATTAATGGCAATTATAGGCATAAAATCGTTCTCATCTTCAGCTGATAATAGTAATTTGTTAGTATTCATAAGCTATTTTCTAAAATAAAAGTCAATTTGTCATTTATACGAATGTATAAACGAATTATTTGTGAGTAATAGCATAAAACAATATTAATGCCATGGGGTTAATTTCAATTTTTTTGGTACAAATTGGCGCAAAAAAATGGCATACCCGGTAAGATATGCCACATCAACAATATATAATCCAGTTTTTTAGAATCTCAACCCTATACCCAATTGTATTTGTTGGCTTTTCCAATTATTTTGGTTATTAATATCGTTTAAATTATTTAAGCCAATAGCATACCTACCGTATACTCTTAAGTATTTAAAGTTCAGTTGAAGGCCCCCTACCATCGCAAAGTCGCCCGATTTAAAAGCAGTTTGACCGTTTTGCAATAAATTATCATTTTTATTTAACAAAATGCCAAATTGCGGACCCGCATTTAAAGTAACCAAACTACCTAAGTTATACCTAAGTAACACAGGTATTGACAAATAATCTAATTTAATATTTTGATCGGGAAAGAAAATTGTATTAAAAGTTGCTGATTTTGTAGCGGACTGGCTCCATAATACCTCCGGCTGTATACCCCATTTTTTGTTGAAATCTATTTCAGCAAAACCACCTACCTGATAAGCTAATTGAAATCCTTGATTGAAGGATTCTCCATCTATTTTGGTAAGGTTGCCACCGGCTTTAATACCGGCTCTAAACGACTGTGCTTTAATGCCGGCAGTTGTTATAATAACTAATAAAATAAGTGTGATAATTCGTTTCATAAGTTAAGTTTAAGTCATCATAATTCAATCATTATGCCAAATAATGTTGTATGTATAATGACTTATTTTCAAAGGGAAAATGAATAACTCTATTTAACAATATAACAACATTTGCAGGGAATTGTATTATGACAATTCAATTATAGTAATCTCAGGCAAAATACCCACCCTTCCTGGATAGCCTATAAACCCGAAACCTCTGTTCACATATAAATATTGGTTGCCTTCTTTATACAAACCGGCCCATTGCTTATACATCCACTGTACAGGGCTGAATTTAAAAAATACAGTTTCAACGCCAAACTGCATACCGTGGGTATGTCCGGCTAGCATCAAGTCAATATCTGGATATTTAGGTCTTACCTCTGCATCCCAATGGCTGGGGTCATGACTCATTAAAATTTTGAATGCATAAGGTTCGGTACCCTTATATGCTTGCTCCATTTTCCCATATTTTGGGAAACGCCCCTTTGCACCCCAGTTTTCAATGCCAATTAAAGCAATGGCATCGCCATTTTTTTCAATAATTACATGTTCATTCATTAACAAACGCCAGCCCAATGATGCATGTACTTTTTTCAAATTTTCCAGATTCTGTTCTTTTGCTTGTAAAGATGGCCAGGCTATGTAATCACCATAATCATGATTACCCAGTACACTGTAAACACCAAAAGGAGCGCTTATTTTGTTAAAAACATCAATGTAATTATTCATTTCTTCATAACGGTCATTTACCAAATCACCGGTAAATAAAACTAAATCGGCTTTTTGTTGCATTAACAAGTTTACCCCTTTTATTACTTGTTGTTTATTGGTAAAACTGCCACTGTGTACATCACTAATTTGTGCAATTTTAAAACCTTTAAATGCATTGGGTAAATTAGGAAATTGCAAATGCACGTATTTTATTTGATAGTTATATTTATTTCGATAACCATATATAAATGTGCCTAATAAAGTTGTACCAAAACCTATACCCAACCAACTCATCACAACAGAACGATGAATAGCTGCCATTTCGGATGAATTTGCATTTTTAGCTGGCATTAAATGCACCAACCATTCAATACCTCTTCTTATATCGTCGGCTACAAAAAAAACACAGCCAATAAGTTTCGCAATAAATAAACCCACCAATACAGAAAAAATATAATTGCGATAAAATTTGGTTATCTGTACACTTCGTAAATAGGGCATGGCAAAAAGTGCTAACCATGCTGCCAGCGCAATAATCCAATAAATAATGGTAACAACTAATTGTACAGAAACTGAAAATCCTTGCATAACTGTTGCTACTGCCTGAAAAAAATAAACATCAACTAATATAAAAATTACAATAACAAACCACCAAAAACCTTTTCTACGCATACATAAAATTTAAATAAGTATATACTTTGCTTTTGAAATTTGATTGAGCATTTAATGTTGTTTAAACATCTTTCAAGTAATTTTGTTACAAGGAATGAATTTATTTTTCAATCTAAAATTTAAATTATGCAACTCACATTTTATGGTCACGCATGCTTTATGATTGAAGTACAAGGCAAAAAAATACTTTTCGATCCATTTATTACATATAACGAACTGGCGAAAAACATATCGATTGATAGTATTAAAGCCGATTACATATTTTTAAGTCATGGCCACGCCGACCATATAGCCGATTGTATTACTATTGCTAATAACACCGGTGCAAAAGTAGTGGCTGTTTTTGAAATTCATGAATGGCTAAACAAAAATGGCGTAACCAATACGCACCCCATGAATACCGGTGGAAAATGGCAATTTGAATTTGGAACTGTAAAATGTGTAGTAGCACAACACAGTAGTGCTTTACCCGATGGAAGTTATGGTGGCAACCCAATTGGTTTTGTTTTTACAACCCCGGAAGGCAATTTTTATTATAGCGGTGATACAGCCTTAACACTCGATATGCAATTAATACCCGGTTGGGCAAACCTAAACTATGCTATATTACCCATTGGTGATAATTTTACCATGGATGTACAAGATGCTATTAAAGCTGCCGATTTTGTAAAATGCAATCAAATTATTGGGGTACATTATGATACTTTCGGTTTTATAAAAATAGATAAAGCCGCTGCCAAACAAGCATTTGCAAATGCCGGAAAAACATTGCATTTACCTGCTATAGGCGAAACAATTGCCTTATAGTTTTTTTTAATTTTTACTATATAGCCTCTATTCCAAATAAGAATAGAGGCTTCTTTTTTAATGTCAAGTAAAGCGAACTTTTCTCTATTAAAAAACGAACAGTATTCGCCGCATTGTTAAAATATACCCAATTAAAAATGAACACATGCAACAGAATGCTTTAGATTTGCAACCTTGATGAATTGAAATGAGTAAATAAATTTTTTAATTGCCTTTTAAGCAATATACCCTATGGCGCGAATTATTAGCATTGCAAATCAAAAAGGAGGTGTTGGTAAAACCACATCGGCCATTAATCTGGCAGCCAGCTTTGCCGTATTAGAATACAAAACTTTATTGGTTGATGCCGACCCGCAAGCCAATAGCACTACCGGTGTTGGATTTGATTTGCATAATATAACCAACAGTTTATACGACTGTATGGTTAACAATGCTACTGCAGAAGATGTTATTTTAAAAAGTGAAATGCCCTACTTAGATGTCATTCCTTCACATATTGATTTGGTTGGGGCAGAAATTGAAATGATTAATTATCCTAACCGGGAAAACGTTTTAAAAACTGTTTTAGAACCGATTAAAAGTAAATACGATTTTATTATTATTGATTGTTCCCCTTCTTTAGGGCTAATTACTGTTAACTCACTGGTTGCTGCCGATAGTGTAATTGTTCCGGTACAATGCGAGTTTTTTGCCTTAGAAGGATTGGGTAAACTTTTGAATACCGTAAAAATTGTACAAAACAGGTTAAATCCCGAGCTTCAAATTGAAGGTATTTTAATGACCATGTATGATGGGCGTTTGCGTTTATGTAACCAGGTAGTGAGTGAGGTTAGAAGGCATTTTGATGATTTGGTATTCTCAACCATTATTCATCGTAACACCCGTTTAAGTGAGGCACCAAGTGTGGGTAAACCGGTAATTTTATACGATGCAGAGAGTAAAGGCTCTGTAAATTATTTAAATTTAGCAAAAGAAATTTTACAGAAAAATGAAATGACAAATATGAGCAATACGGAAAGAATTATTGAATAAAGAAAAAAATTGCTTCATTTGCCATTAATTTATAACCTTCAATATGAGTGCACCCAAACAAAATAAAGCTATGCTAGGCAAGGGCATCCGCTCCTTGCTTCAAAATATTGATGAAGACTTAAAAAATACCTCAGGCCATTTAAAAAATAAAGTGGTTGAACAGGTTACGGGAATAATGCGCATCGCTATAGATGACATACAAATTAACCCCAAACAACCGCGCCGCGACTTTGATGAGACTGCGTTACAAGAATTAGCTGCCTCTATTAAAATACATGACATCATTCAACCATTAACAGTATCAAAATTAGCTAATGGTAAATTTCAACTTATTGCCGGTGAAAGAAGATTTAGAGCCAGCAAATTGGCAGGATTAAAAGATGTTCCGGTTTATGTGCGACAAGCTAACGATACAGAGTTATTGGAATTAGCACTTCTTGAAAATTTACAACGCGAAGACTTAAATGCCATTGAAATTGGCTTGAGTTACAAGCGCATGATGGAAGAATTAAATTATACTCAGGAACAAGTAGCAGAAAGAATGGGCAAAGAAAGAAGCACCATTACCAACTACATGCGCCTATTAAAACTTCCACCCGACATTCAATTAGCCGTTAGAAACGGGAAGATTAGTATGGGACATGCCAGAGCACTCATCAACATTGATAGTGTTGATAAACAATTATTTGTTTTCAATGAAATTAAAACAAAAGAATTGAGTGTTCGTCAAACTGAAGAACTGGTTAGACGAATGTATAAAGCACAAAGTCAGTCAGCTGTTAAATCTTCTTCAAAAAATCAACTTCCACCAGCCTATAAAAAAATTGAAGATAACTTAGCTTCACATTTTGCCACTAAAGTTACTTTGGCACATCAAAAAACAGGCAAAGGAAGTATCACTCTTGAATATTATTCGTTAGAAGAATTGAACAAAATATTAGAGCTTATGAATATAAGCGTTAGTTGAACATGAAAGCAACTATTAAATTAATTTTAATTACATTTTTTATGCATGCTTTTGTTAGTGCATTTTGCAATAACAATACGCTTATATTTGAAAATCTTAGGGTTGAAATACCACTAAGAGACACTACAAAAGATAGCAATAGCATAAAAGAAACGTCCCCCATTATTAAAAAAAAACATAACCCTAAAATTGCAACACTTCGTTCAGCAATACTTCCGGGTTTGGGTCAAGCCTATAATCGTGAATATTGGAAAATTCCCATAGTATATGGTGCTTTGGCAATACCAACTGTAACATTCATTTACAACAATACTTGGTATAAACGTACTCGCGATGCTTATACTATTAAGATTACTAATGACACTGCCCATTTTGCCAACATCTATCCTATTTTACAAAATATTGATCCCGCTGCTTTACAAACCTATCGAAATCAGTTTAGAAGAGACCGTGATTACTCCATTCTTTGGTTTGCAATTTTGTGGGGATTAAATGTAGTGGATGCCACTGTTTATGGACATTTAAAAGACTTTGATGTAAGTGATAACTTAAGTTTACACATTGAACCTACCTTCAATTCAGCTTTATCAGCTCCGGGTTTAAGTTTTACATTTAGTTTTCGAAATAAACAACCAATTTTAAAACCATTACCCACTGCCAGGTAAAAAATTATAATGAAATGAAAATTGCGTTAATTGGATATGGTAAAATGGGCCAGGCTATTGAGCAAATAGCGTTAAATAAAGGTCATGAAATTGTTTTAAAAATAGATGTAAACAATGCTCATGAACTAACTAAAGAAAATTTACAAAAAGCAGATGTAGCCATTGAATTTACCGGCCCCCATAGCGCTTTTCAGAACGTAATGCACTGTATTAACTGGGGCGTGCCGGTTGTATGCGGTTCTACAGGATGGTTAGAAAAATTGCAAGAAGTAGAAGATACATGTAGACAAAAAAACGGAGCATTCATATATGCCAGCAACTTTAGTATTGGTGTAAATTTATTTTTTGAGTTGAATAAATTTTTGGCTCGTTTAATGAACAAACACAGTGAATATAATGTTAGCTTAACCGAAATACACCATACACAAAAAAAAGATGCACCAAGTGGTACTGCAATTACATTGGCAGAACAAATAATGCAGGAAATAACATCAAAGAAAAAATGGGTGAATACTCCTACTCAACAATCTAATGAATTAAGTATTATTTCAGAAAGAATTGATCCTGCACCAGGCACACATAAAGTTTTGTATCAATCACCAATTGATGATATTGAAATTATTCACACAGCACACAACCGTATTGGCTTTGCAGGTGGTGCAGTATTAGCTGCTGAATTTTTGAAAGATAAAAAAGGCATATTTACCATGAAAGATGTATTAGGCTTCGCATAATTTATTTTTTCATTAACCATTTCTAATAAACATTTTGCAATAAAAAGATAGCATTTCAGTATATTGAATAACAAAATTTGTTACCGATATTAGCTAAGCTTTTTTGTTTTTCATACAATAATACCCTGTATATGCTATCGAAAAAAACACAATATGCCTTTAAAGCTTTAACTTATTTGGCTCAACACCAAAATAATGGGCCTGTTTTAATTGCAGAAATTGCCCGCAAAAAAAACATTCCACTAAAATTCTTGGAGAATATTTTACTTGAACTAAGAAAAGCCGGTATATTAGAAAGTAAAAAAGGAAAAGGTGGTGGCTATTTATTTAAAACTCCTCCATCAACCATTGCTTTGGCGAAAGTGATGCGCACAGTTGAAGGGCCTATAGCATTATTACCCTGTGTAAGTTTAAATTTTTACGAAAAATGTAAAGACTGCCAAGAAGAAGTTTGTGGATTAAATAAGGTGATGATTGAAGTAAGAGATGCATCTTTAAAAATTTTAGAAGGAAAAACTGTGGCTGATCTTGCCATGTTAGAATGAAAAAAATGTATAAAATATTCCTAAGCATTTTAATTGTAACAGCTACTCAGTATCTGCATGCACAACCTATTCATGAAATAAAGCATTCCGATACCACTAAACCCTTACTTGTTAAGCCTGTATTACATAATTCATTAAAAATAAATTTAAGTTCGCTAGCATTTCAAAACTATAGTATTAGCTATGAAAGACTGATTAAAAATAAAGTTTCCATATTAGTGGGTTATCGGTATATGCCATTCACAACATTACCCTTTAGTAATACTATTAGCCAAATTGCCAATAATGAAAATGTTAACTTTAATGGAATTAACCTTGGGAATTATGCTTTTACGGGTGAATTAAGGCTCTACGCAAATAAAAATATGCATGGTTTTTATTTAGCGCCTTATGGTCGTTATGCCAATTTTAATTTAGCTATTCCCGTTCAATATAATACAAATCAGGGGGGAAATACTACAGTTCAAAATGCAGTATTTAAAGGTAATATAACTTCAATAAGTGGCGGATTATTGTTGGGTTTACAACAGCATATTAGTCGGCATTTTGTTTTTGATATATGGTTAGTTGGTGCCAACTTTGGAAATGGTAATGGCATATTAAATGCTAACTTTACCACACCACTAACAATGCAGGAACAAAGTTCCTTACAAGATAATTTAAATAATATTAACGGAGGCCCTTTTACTGTGAAAGGTACAGTAACCAGTAGTACAACCGCTAATTTAAACTTAACGGGTCCCTGGATTGGCATAAGAGCATTAGGGGTAAATATTGGCTTTATTTTTTAACCAACTCCTTTGTTTGTTGCAAATTCTGAATCATTTCTGCCGTCATTAACTCCAAATCAAAATCGGGTTTCCAATTCCAATCTGTCCTAGCAAAGCTATCATCAATACTTTGAGGCCAACTATCTGCAATGGTTTGCCTGTAATCGGGTTTATAATGAATTGTAAAATCCGGTATATGCTTTTGAATGGCAGCAGCAATTTCTTTTGGCGAAAAACTCATGGCTGCAATGTTATAGGAGGTTCTAACTTTTATTTGTTCTTGCGGTGCTTCCATTAATTGTAACGTGGCTTTTATAGCATCGGGCATGTACATCATAGGCAAGTAAGTGTCTTCCCGCAAAAAGCAATTGTATTTTTTTTCTTCCAATGCATCATGAAATATTTCAACTGCATAATCAGTTGTTCCTCCACCTGGGGCAGATTTATAACTAATTAATCCGGGATAACGTAAACTTCTTACATCAACCCCATACCGTTGGTGATAATAATTGCACCAAAATTCACCGGCATACTTACTTATACCATAAACAGTTATTGGTTCAATAATTGTTTGTTGTGGACAATTTATTTTAGGAGATGTTGGCCCAAACACTGCAATGCTACTAGGCCAATAAACTTTTTGAATTTGTTCTTCACGTGCAATATCTAACACATTCAATAAACCCTGCATATTTAAATTCCATGCCAAATTCGGATTTTTTTCACCGGTAGCAGAAAGTATTGCAGCCAATAAATATATCTGAGTAATGTTTTGTCGTATTACTTGCACATGCAACATTTCCTTATTCATCACATCTAAACTAACATAAGGGCCGGTGCCCTTCAACAATTCATTTTCTTCCCTTAAATCAGAAGCTACCACATTGTTATTTCCATAAACTTTGCGTAAAGCAAGCGTTAATTCAACACCTATTTGACCACTTGCACCAATTACCAATATTTTATCTTTTACCATTTCTTTTATATTTGCTAACAAATGTTAGCGCAAAGAAAACAAAAATGCTTGTAAGTTCGCATTTCAATCATCCATTTAATTTTTATGATACCAAATTTTCTTACTCCATTATTACAAAAACAACAATACAACCAACAACAATTTTTTCTAATTGCCGGCCCATGTGTTGTGGAAAGTGAAGATTTGGTGATGGAAGTAGCCGATAAAGTTTACACCATTTGTAAAAAATTGGGTATACCCTATATTTTCAAAGCAAGCTACCGCAAAGCCAACCGTACAAGTGCCAATTCTTTTACAGGGCTTGGTGATGAAGTAGGTTTAAGTTTAATTCAAAAAGTAGGTAAAACATTTTCACTGCCAACAACTTCCGACATTCACGCACATGATGAAGCTGCCGAAGCAGCTAAATATATCGACATATTGCAAATTCCAGCCTTTTTATGCAGACAAACTGATTTGTTACAAGCGGCGGCGGCTACTCAAAAAATCGTTAATGTTAAGAAAGGGCAATTTTTAAGTGGCCCTGCCATGCAATTTGCAGTTGATAAAATAAAGAAAGCCGGTAATGAACAAATTATGTTAACTGAACGTGGTACCACCTTTGGATATCAGGACTTAGTGGTTGATTACCGAAATATTACTTGGATGAAACAATTGAATCAACCTGTTATAATGGATTGTACCCATAGTTTGCAGCAACCCAACCAAACAAGTGGTATAACAGGGGGTAATCCGGCATTAATTGAAACCATTGCAAAAGCAGCTATTGCTACAGGGGCCAATGGATTGTTTATTGAAACACACCCTAACCCTGCCAAAGCTTTAAGTGATGGGGCAAATATGCTACCCTTACATTTATTGGAAAATCTTTTAGAGAAATTGGCAACCCTAAGAGAAACTATAGTGAAGATTGGCTAATTAACTTCTTGCTATAAATACTTTAACGGATTTCTTCTGGCATTTAAAATGTACTCTTTTATATTCATCCAAAACGCCAGTATCATGTAAATAATGAGTGGAGAACCCATTGTTAGAAAAGAAATGTAAATAAACCACATTCTTATACGCGATGTGGCAATTCCCAGTTTTTCTCCAATTGCGGTACAAACACCAAATGCATTCATCTCCAAAAACTCACGAACTTTATTCATTGCTTTCATAAGGTTTATTTTATCAATAAACGAATTGCAATTTAAGGTATTTCAACAAAATTAATATTAATAACAATTCAAAAAAACAGTTGTTCACAACGGCATGATTTCATGTAATTTTGCCACTTCAAAAAAACTGGTTAAAGTCTTTTCATCACATAATAAAATTTATCATCATGGCTTTCGACTTAGAAATGATTAAGAAAGTTTATGCCGAAATGCCTGCAAAAATTGCAGCAGCACGCAAAACTTTAGGTCGTCCTTTAACTTTAGCTGAAAAAATATTATTTGCTCATTTACATGCAGATCAACCCCTTAATAATTTTGAAAGAGGGAAAAGTTATGTTGACTTTGCGCCAGATAGGGTTGCAATGCAAGATGCTACCGCCCAAATGGCCTTGCTACAATTTATGCAAGCCGGCCGCCCTAAAGTTGCAGTTCCTTCAACTGTTCACTGCGACCACCTAATTACTGCTCGTGTGGAAGCAAAAGCCGATTTGCAAGTGGCAACAACTGAAAGTAAAGAAGTGTATGATTTTTTAGCCTCTGTTTCCAATAAATACGGTATTGGTTTTTGGAAACCCGGTGCAGGAATTATTCACCAGGTAGTTTTGGAGAATTATGCATTTCCGGGCGGAATGATGATTGGAACAGACTCACATACAGTGAATGCAGGGGGGTTAGGAATGATTGCCATAGGTGTAGGTGGTGCAGATGCCTGCGATGTAATGGCAGGCTTACCATGGGAGTTAAAATGGCCCAAACTAATTGGTATTAAACTAACCGGTAAATTAAATGGATGGACTGCTCCAAAAGATATTATTTTAAAAGTTGCAGGCATTTTAACAGTGAAAGGTGGAACAGGTGCCATTGTTGAATATTTTGGTGAAGGGGCTACTTCATTAAGCTGTACCGGAAAAGGAACCATTTGTAATATGGGGGCCGAAATTGGTGCCACTACCTCAACTTTTGGTTATGATGATAGTATGAGCCGCTATTTAAAGGCAACAGGCCGTGAAGAAGTTGCCGCCTTAGCAGATGCAATTAAATCTGATTTAAATGCAGATCCTGAAGTTTATCAAAATCCAGAAAAATACTTCGACCAAGTAATTGAGATTAACCTTAGTGAGCTTGAACCCCATTTAAATGGCCCATTTACTCCCGATTTAGCTACGCCAATTTCTAAAATGAAGGAAGTTGCTGCTGCTAATGGCTGGCCAACTAAAGTTGAGGTAGGATTGATTGGAAGTTGTACCAACTCATCATATGAAGATATTAGTAGAGCCGTAAGTTTAGCCAAACAAGTAAGCGATAAAAATTTAAAGCCCAAAGCTGAATATACTATAACCCCCGGTTCTGAACAAGTACGCTTTACCATTGAAAGAGATGGATTCTTAGATACTTTTGAAAAAATTGGTGCTAAAGTATTTGCAAATGCATGTGGTCCTTGTATTGGAATGTGGGATAGAATGGGTGCTGACAAACAAGAAAAAAATACGATTGTTCATTCATTCAATAGAAACTTTGCTAAACGTGCCGATGGTAACCCCAATACATATGCCTTCGTTGCTTCCCCTGAAATGGTAACTGCATTGGCAATTGCCGGCGATTTAACCTTTAACCCTATTACAGATTATTTAACCAATGAAAAGGGTGAAAAAGTAAAATTAGATCCACCTAAAGGTGAAGAATTACCTTCAAAAGGATTTGCAGTTGACGATCCGGGTTATCAAGCACCTGCGGCTGATGGAAGTAAGGTAACTGTTGCTGTAGACCCTAATTCAAGCCGTTTACAATTATTAGCGCCTTTCCCCGCTTGGGAAGGAACCGATTTAAAAGGTTTGAAATTATTAATAAAAGCTAAAGGTAAATGTACTACCGACCATATTTCAATGGCTGGTCCTTGGTTAAAATATCGCGGACATCTTGATAACATTTCCAACAACCTTTTAATTGGTGCTATTAACTTTTTTAATGATAAAGCTAATTTAGTGAAGAACCAATTGAATGGCACTTATGGCCCTGTTCCTGAAACACAGCGTGCCTACAAAGCCGCCGGAATTGGCTCAATAGTAGTTGGTGATGAAAACTATGGCGAAGGATCATCTCGCGAACATGCAGCCATGGAACCTCGCCATTTAGGAGTTCGTGTAGTTTTAACCAAATCGTTTGCGCGCATACACGAAACCAACCTAAAAAAACAAGGTATGTTGGCATTGACTTTTGCCGATAAAAACGATTACGATAAAATTTTAGAAGACGATACTATTGATGTTTTAGGCTTAACTGAATTTACACCCGGAAAGCCTTTAACAATAGTTTTACACCATGCCAATGGCACTTCCGATACCATTTCGGCTAACCATACCTACAACCAGCAACAAATAGAATGGTTTAAAGCAGGTGCTGCATTAAACATTATTCGCAAACAAGTAGCTGGCAATTAAGGGTAATCCTAAATTTTCTATTTAAAAGAACGTCATCCACCAATGGCGTTCTTTTTTGTTCAAATAGGAAAACAACCGAAATTGCACTTCCGCAGTAAAAAACAGTTTCTGGTTTCAATAAAAACTCCTACTTTTGCAGCCCCAATTCTGTTTTGGCAGAATCATACTTTCAACAAAGAAAGTTTGTCCATTGGGAAAAAACCAATTTTTTCATCAAAAAAACAAGTAATGAACCATTACGAATTAATGATCATTTTCACTCCGGTACTTTCCGAAGATGATTTTAAATCAGCTCAAAAAAAGTATACGGATTTTGTTACAGAACATGGAGGTACCATTGTTCATAGCAATCCATGGGGCTTAAAATCTTTAGCTTACCCCATTCAGAAAAAAACAACCGGAATTTATTGGGTATTGGAATACACTGCCACTCCGGACTTTAATGAGAAATTCAAAATCCAAATGTTACGCGATGAGCAAATCATGCGTCACATGATTTCTAAACTCGATAAAAACGCCGTCGAGTATAATGAAGTAAAGAGAAATGGCGGATTTAAAGTAACCGAAAAAATGGAGGGATAAGCCATGGCAAAAAATGAAATAAAATACCTGACCGCCATTAAACAGGAAAAACCCAAAAAGAAATTCTGCCGGTTTAAAAAATATGGCATTAAATACGTTGATTATAAAGATGTTGAGTTTTTGAAAAAATTCATTAATGAGCAAGGTAAAATGTTACCTCGACGTTTAAGCGGAAACTCATTAAAATACCAACGTAAAGTTGGCGATGCTATAAAGAAAGCCCGTCAAATGGCTTTGTTACCTTATGTAACTGATCTTTTAAAATAAATCTTTTCTTAGTAACCTCCCTAACCTTATTCATACACAAACCGAGTAAGGGACAGTTGAAATGACTGGGTAAAGGGAACTAAAACTTAAAAATATGCAAGTAATTCTTATTCAGGATGTAGATAATTTGGGTGGAAAAAATGAATTAGTAACTGTAAAAAATGGTTACGCTCGTAATTATCTTATTCCTCAAAAGTTTGCTGTTGAGGCAAACCCTTCCAACTTAAAGCAATTAGAAGAACGCTTAAAAGTTCAGGCTAAAAAAGAAGCGGCCATGTTAGCCGAAATTCATAAAGTAACGGAAGTATTAAAAGCTTCTCCAGTTAAAATTGGTGTTAAAACAGGTACTAGCGGCAAAATTTTTGGTACTGTTACTGCATTGCAAATTACCCGTGCCATTCGCGACCAAAAAGGTTACGAAATTGACCGCAGACGTATTCATATTCTAACTGAAGTAAAAGAAATTGGATTACACAAAGCATCTATTGATTTTGGTAATGGTAATGTTGCCGAAATTGAATTTGATGTGGTGGCTGAATAATTCAATTTTCCAAATATTATTAAAAGCCGTGGCTTAATACCGCGGCTTTTGTTTTTTTAAACATCTGTTACTTATTAAAAAAAAAGTTGGACGAATGAATAAAAAAATTATCTTCGTTAGTCCAATGACCAGTTCTTCCATTTCTCTAGAAGGTTTTCACGTAAATGCTTCGGGGCTTTTGGTTACTGTTTTTATCATTGGTATCACTTAAATTAACTTTTAAAAATGAACATTTACGTTGGAAATTTGAACTGGAACATGACCAGTGAAGACCTGCAAGAACTTTTTGCACCTTATGGTGAAGTAACTTCAGCTAAAATTGTTACTGACAAATTCAATAACAACCGTAGCAAAGGTTTTGGTTTTGTTGAAATGCCTGATGATGAAGCTGCTAAAGCTGCTATTAGTGCATTACACGATACTGACGTGCAGGATCGTAAAATTGTGGTAAACGAATCAACTCCACGCCCCGAAGGTGAACGCAAAAGCGGTGGCTTCAAAAAAAGCTACGGCGGTGGTAACCGCGGTGGTGGTTATGGTGGTAACCGCGGTGGTGGCGGCGGCTACAATCGCGACCGTGGTGGAAATGGTGGCGGTTACAACAGATATTAATCATCCGTTCCAAACAAAAGACACTTCAATCCCATTCCAAAGCAGGAATGGGATTTTTCATAGGTATTATGGCAACTAATGTTATTAAAATAATGTTTGTGCTTATTACATTCCCTATGCAACCGTTATTTTTGCACACAAAATTTTAAGCATGTCAATTGTTAATGTAGGATTGGTACAAATGAGTTGTTCCAGCGAAAAACAACTCAACCTGCAAAAAGCTATTCAACAAATAAAAGCTGCTGCAGCAAAGGGTGCACAAATAGTGTGTTTGCAAGAATTATTTACTTCCTTATATTTTTGCGATGTAGAAGATTATGATAATTTTTTATTAGCAGAAGCAATTCCGGGGCCATCTACTGAAGCATTATCATTAGTTGCAAAAGAACATAATGTAGTAATAATAGCTTCTTTATTTGAAAAAAGAACACAAGGCTTATACCATAACACAACTGCCGTAATTGATGCGGATGGCACCTACTTAGGTAAGTACAGAAAAATGCATATCCCCGATGACCCCGCATATTTTGAGAAATTTTATTTTACGCCCGGCGATTTAGGCTATAAAACTTTTAAAACAAAATTTGCCACTATTGGAGTATTAATTTGTTGGGATCAATGGTATCCTGAAGCAGCACGTATTACTAGTTTAATGGGCGCAGAAATATTATTTTATCCAACAGCCATTGGATGGGCTACCTCACAAGATGAAGCCACAAACAAAGAGCAATTCAATGCTTGGCAAACAATGCAACGCAGCCACGCAATAGCCAATGGCGTGCATGTAGTTAGTGTGAACCGCGTTGGATTTGAACAAAATGGTTTAATGAAATTTTGGGGCGGATCATTTGTTAGCAACCCATTTGGAACTGTACTTTACCAAGCTACACATGATCAAGAAGAAGTGGCAGTTGTTCCAATAGAATTAGCAAAATCTGATAGCTATAGAATACACTGGCCTTTTTTACGCGATAGGCGCATCGACTCCTATCGACCTATTACAAAACGATTTATTGACGAACAATAATGAACTTAACACCGCAACAACAAGGCTATTATTTCCCAGCCGAATGGCATAAACATACTGCTACATGGCTAAGTTGGCCACATAAGGAAGCAAGTTGGCCCGGAAAAATTCATACCATATATAAGCCTTATGCAGAATTTATTAAAACACTTACCGAAGGTGAAAAAGTTTGCATTAATATTTCTGATGCATCAATGGAACAATTTGCCCGTACTATTTTAAAAGAAAATGGGGTTAACACTAATGCCGTAGAATTTTACCAGCACCCTACTAATGATGCTTGGTGCAGAGACCATGGCCCTGCGTTTTTAATTCACCGAACTGAACAGAAAAAAGCAATTGTTGATTGGAATTATAATGCCTGGGGAAATAAATATCCACCCTACGATTTAGATGATGTAATCCCAACTCGTATTGCAGAAAAGTTAGGATTACCTGTATTCCATCCGGGCATTGTAATGGAAGGTGGCTCTGTGGACTTTAATGATGCCGGCACACTGATTACTTCAACAGCATGTTTATTAAATCCAAATAGAAACCCACACCTATCACAAAAACAAATAGAAGATTATTTACACAATTATTATGGTGTTGAACAAATTTTATGGGTTGATGAAGGGATTGTTGGAGATGATACGGATGGACACATTGATGATACTGTTCGCTTTGTAAATACCGATACTGTAATTACTGTTATTGAAGAGAATAAAAATGATGAGAATTACCATTTATTGCAACATAATTTAAAGCAGCTGCAACAAATGCGTTTATTAAATGGGAAACAATTAAATATAGCTGAGTTACCGATGCCCGAACCAGTTATATATGAAGGTCAAAGATTACCCGCATCGTATGCAAATTTTTATATTGCCAATAAATCAGTAATTGTTCCAATCTATCGCTGCAGTAGAGATGAAGAGGCTTTAGAAATTATAGCAAGCTTATTTCCAAATCGAAAAGTGATTGGTATAGATTCAACAGATGTTATTTGGGGATTAGGTAGTTGGCATTGTTTAAGCCAGCAAGAGCCTGAGGTTTAAAAAAGAATGTACCGAATAGTAGAAGTGGTTATTTAAAAAAATAGCCACTTTTTTTTGTATATACATCAAATAAAAAAGCCTTCTTGTGTACTACAAGAAGGCTAGATAAATACGGCAGCTACCTACTCTCCCAGGGACAAGGCCCAAGTACCATCGGCCATGAGGGGCTTAACTTCTCTGTTCGGAATGGGAAGAGGTGAACACCCTCGGTATAACCACCATAAACTCTTCAATAAGGTAACATATTGGGAAGTGATTTGTGTAAATAAAAAAAATAAAGCTTACGGGTAATTAGTACTACTCGACTTTGCTGTTACCAGCTTTACATCTGTAGCCTATCAACGTCATCGTCTCTGACGACCCTTAAAAGTAAACTCATCTTGTGGAAGGTTTCACGCTTAGATGCTTTCAG